>DATFXF010000387.1:0-11261 GCA_035258565.1 Candidatus Acidiferrales bacterium | reverse complement strand
TTCTGTAAGTCGGATAGAGATTTGCAGCATCGATCGCACAGTTCGAAAGGACCATTCTCAGCAGTTTGGCTTTTTCTGTTGAGTTTTGCTTAAGATACAGAAAATACGCCTTATTCGCCAGTTCTAAGATCCTGATCCCTCAGGAATTAGGTCCTTGAGGTGGGGGAAGAGGCCAACTAGGCGCTGCGGTCCTTGTTTGATTTCTATCGAAGATATTCCATATGAGCTCGCCCTGTGTCGGTCAGCCCGAAAAGCAATGGTTTCAGCGATTTCCAAACCACTTGCCTGGGCAGGAATAGGCACTCTTGGCACGATTGCCTTTACGAGGTCAGTTACTCGCGAGATATCGGCGCGCCTTCTCCGTCTCGGGACGGAGGTCGCCGGAGCCTGCCAATTCAAGCAGCTTGGAGAAGTAGTGCCGCGCCTTGTCGCGGTTGCCGGACTGCGCCGCTGCCTGCCCCGCGCCGTACAGGCCACGATAGCGGTTCGGCTCGCGCTGCTGCGAGGCCTCGTACCCTTTGAGCGCCTCCGCAGGGCGCTTCAGTTCCATCAGCATGTCGCCGAGCAGCTCGCGTGCGGGCAGCAGGCGCCCCGGCGTGACGATGTTCTTCTCGCTCTTGTCCTCGATGTCGGCCGCCTGGCGCATGAGCACGAGAGCGTCGTTGCTCTTCTTCTGCGCGAGCGCGACCCAGGCAAGCGACGCGAGCCGCATCACCTGGACTTCGTTCGCCCAGTACTCGTTCTTCGCCGCCTTCAACTCGTCGCGCAGTGCCACGATCCGATCGACATCCTTCTGCGCCGCGGCAGGATCGCCGCTCCGTGCCCCTCCGAGAGCCCGCGCGAAATGCGTCATCGCCTCGGTGAACGGATACCTGGTCGGCACCGGCTCGAGCTTCGCCGCCTCGCCCCAGGCGCCGCGCTCGAGCGCGTAGCGCGCCGGCATTGCCGCGAGCCCATACGGCGCCGTGGCGCGTGCCGGATTGATCCCGGTCAGCGTGCGCGCCTCGTCGAAGATCCTGCGCGCGTCGTTGTCGCGCGCGAGCTGCAGGTAGGCGTAGGTCATGTAGTCCATCGCGTGCACCGCCTCATCGGGCTCGTTGCCCTTCTGCGCGACTGTGGCTGAGCGGCGGTTGGTCGCGGCGGAGTCAGCCCACGCGCCCACGCGGGTGAAGATGTGCGAGGGCATGTGCAGCGCGTGCGGCGCGTCGGGCGCGATGTCGGCGTAGCGGCGCGCCGCGGGCACGCCCCGCGCGGCGAGTGGCGGCGCGTCGTAGCTGTGGATCAGGTAGTGCGCGACCCCCGGGTGGTCGGGATGCTTCGCGAACTGCTTTTCGAGGATCACGGCCGCCTTGAGGTATGCGGAATACGTCTGGTCGGACGCGGTCTGCGTGGCGGCGAGGTACAGCGCGTAGAAGATTTGCGCCTCGTCGTCGTCCGGGTACTTCGCCGCGAGCGACTCGTAGGCCTTGGCGCGCGCGAGCTGGCGCGCGCGCTCGGGACGGTTGGCGAAATCCTCGTAGTAGGCGGCCACCGCCTCGAGGTAGTCGCGCTCGCGCTCGGTCTTCGCGCCTATCTTGCGGCCCTTGTCGATCGCGGCCTGCGCCAGCTGTGCGTTCTTCGGCGAGGAGCCGATGCCCTGGAGCGGGTTCAGCATCAGGATGGAGGCGTAGCCCCATGTGGCGATCATGCAGGAGGCGTCCTCCGTGGCCACCTCCTCGAAGGCCTTCTGCGACGCGGAATAATAGAAGGAGTGCAGCATGGCGATGCCGCGCAGGAGCTTCTCCCGCACCGCGGGGCTGCACGAGTTCGGGAATTCGATCTTGCCGAGCTTATCACCGTGTTGGGCGAAGGCGACGCTTGCCGCGGCCAGCGAAAGGGCGATCAACGGCGCTGCGATGTGGATACGCGTTTTCATCTGTAACCCTCTTATTCAAATTGTCCACGACGCCATGCTTGCCGCCCAACCAGTATTGGTTAGACCTTCCGACGCGCGGCTACCACAGGCGCTTAATGAGAACTAGAAACATGGCACGCCTGGGCCACAACTTATTGATTGCCCGGATGCGGGCGGATAGTAGCACGATAAACGTCCTCGGAGGGTAGCCCTTTAGCCGCCGGGTCGCACTCGAATGGATCCTGTGATGCGAGAGAACATGGGACACGCGACCCCGTTGACGTAACCCAAAACGTTTACAACCGCGCATGGGGGAAGAGCGTTGAAGCTGTGAGCGTGGCTGTCGCGACGGTGTGTCGCGAGTTCTTGGTGCAACCCGTACCGGCGACCCAAATGTAAGTCCGATCCACGGTACGGCGACCTGCTTCGCCGCAGCGGCCTCGTGCCGTAAGCCACAAGAGCCGAAACATGTGGTTTCGCCACGAGTCCCAGAGGTAGGAAATAACCACCAAATTAAGGCCTTTCCGGTCCGGCTGCAAACACCCTTTTGGCAGACCACCTAATCAGCCTAAGTGGAGCCGTTTGCCCGTGCTTTCGAACACTTGCTTTGGGACCAAAGTCTCTCCGTCCTTACATCACAAGTTGAGGCGTGACTGCTGCGGGAGTATGATCTTGTAATTCTGGCTGGCATTCAGAACCGGAGGAGCCCAGATGAAGAGACTTTCCGGAGCTTTTTTCGCGCTGGTAGCGCTGATTCTGCTGGGAACAACGAATCAGGCAACGCCTGCGAGCCCAAGGAGCTTGGCACAAGCTGCCGGGGGCGACGTTGCTGCGCACTATATGTCCGCGAAATTTGAGGACCTGAAATGGGAAAAGATCCTTCCAGCTTTTGGAGACGACTCACCTGAGATCGCCATCCTGCGAGTAGATCCGAAGACTCAAGCGACTCAGTTGCTGATCCGCAACCCCAAGAAGATCCATATCACCAGACATTGGCACAGCGCCAACGAAACTCACACGATTCTCCGAGGGAACTTGGTCTTTGAGTGCGGCGGGAAGCGGGAAGAGTTGGGTCCCGGCTCCTTTAACTACATTCCCCAGAAGATGATTCATCAAGCCTGGCTGCCTGACGACGGCTTGGCTTTCATCACCGTCGACGGTGCGTGGGATGTCAACTGGGTAGACGGTCCTCCTCAGCCGCCCGCAAAGAAATAGCTTGTGATGAATGCGGCGGATTCTATCCTCAGGTGACAGCTAAGCACGTTGCGGGAATCCGCTGACTCTCGACTGAATCATAAAGCAAACACCCGAAAGGGCCAATGCCGTGCTTGCCGAAAGGGTAGTTGTAGTGGCTTTTGCAAGTCGTTGGTTTTACGTAGGCGATTGCGCCTGTCTTCCGCATGTCCAAATCACATGATTTCCAAACGCTAGGCCTCACTCTTGTCCAAGTGAATTGCTTCCGAGTGTGCCATCGTCCAGCGAACAATCGCAGGATCGAGGGATTATCAACTAACGAAACTGGTTCGCTCATTTGCGCCCCACATTCGTCAGTCCTTCCAGCAGAACGATGTCTGAATCGCCCTCGGCGACTGCGGACAGGATAGAGCGCCCGTCGGACGACCAGGACACGCGGCGGGCAATGAACATCGCGCGTTCGCCGAAATCGGTAATCTGACGCCATTCGCCGGTCGTTGTCGAGAGCGCCCAGATGTTAGTGGTGAAGCCGTCGGTCAGTGCTTGCGCCAGCCATTTCCCGTCGGGCGACAGCGCCGGATTGACGATCTGCCAGATCGGCACCCGCGAGGCTGGAATGCGCGCGAGCATGCGAAACGGCGCGCCCTCGGGAGTGGCGGCCCGGATTTCGAATTCCGGCGTGCCGTCGACGAGCGGCCGCTCGAAGAGATAGTACAGAGTGGTGCCATATAAACCGATCACGTTGCGCAGGCCCTCGGTCCTCACGGTGATGGCCGACCCTCCGTCAACAGGCACTTTTTTCAGTACGACATCGGTGGCTGCCGCGCCGCCCCGCGTCGAGTAATACACCCAGCGGCTGTCCGGCGACCAAGCAGGGCCGAGACCAGGGTTCGCGACATTGCGCAGGTTGCTTCCATCCGAATCCACCAGCCAGACTCCAAACGTCAACCCCTGGTTGCCGCGCGAGGAGACGAAAGCGATGGCGCGGCCATCGGGCGACCACAGCGGGACGCCCAGAGCAACGTTCGGATCGCGCTCGTGAGTGATCTGGCGCAGCCCGCCATTCTGGGTGTTCACGACCCACAGGTTTGCATGACCGCCGCTGTCGGATAGAAACGCGACCTCTTTGTCGTCGGGGCTGGCCGTGGGGGTGAGGACCTGCCCGGTCTGTCGCGTCACACGAACACCGCGGCGCACGTTCTCAGTGGGCAGACCGTCGACCGGAAACTTCCAGATGTCGGTCTGCAGCTTCATGCGGCTAACCAATATTGCGCCACTCTTGGAGATGTCCGGACTCATGTACGACGTTTCGCCCGATATGACCCGCCGGACGCTTCCATCACGCAATGTCACCTGCCACAGGCCCAACGTCGGCAAATAAGGTATCGTGCCGCCGCGGCTTGAGCTGTAGACGATGCCCGTGCTGTCGGGCAGCCAGGCAAAACCGCTCATCATGTTGTTGTCACGCGTTAACTGGTGCGGTTCCCCTCGAGTTGCCGGCGCCACGAAAATGTCGAACCTGATGCTGTCTCCCCGCTGAAAGGCAATCCATCTGCCGTCCGGCGACCAGCGGGGATACAAGTAGTACGTGGTGGGCGCGAACTTGGTGACTACGGCGAATCCGGAACCGTCTGTTGGCGCGGTCACTAGCTCGATGCCCTCCTTCGCCAGCCGGAAGAGCGCAAGCCGCCCATTCGTCGGGCTGACGTCGGCACCTCCCAAGCTGTTGACGACCCGCCGTGGCACACCGCCAAGCGCCGGGATCTCCCAGATACTCCCCTGCACGGTTCCTGATACCGCCGGCGAAAAATACAGGATCGAGCTCGAGTCGGGCGACCAGCGAGGGCACTCGTGATCGACTGGATCGCGCGTGATTTGCAGGGGCGCGCCGCCAGCAATGAGCTGCACGAACACCTGTCGTTTGCCACCCACGCTGGCGGTGAACGCCACCGACCTGCCGTCTGGTGAAATGGCTGGAGACTCCTCGAGGCCCGGAAGATCTGTGAGACGTATGACGCGAGTATCTTGCGGCGATGGCTCCGCCGCCGGCTTTCCGAACCTGCCGCGCGCCGCCCAGAGGAAGACGAGGACTGTCGCAATCCCGAGCGACAGCGCCGGGAGCGCCAGGCGGGACCAGCGTCGCGGTGTCAGCACTGGAGCCGGTTCGGCAGGCGCGGTCATCGTGTCTTCGAGCTCGATCCGCGCGTCCGCGATGTCGTGAAGCCGCCGCCTGGCATCTTTCTGGAGACAACGCGTCAGCAAAAGTCGGATGCTGCCCGGCGTATCGATCGGAAGCGATTTCCACTCTGGTTCGGCGCCGACGACGGCGGCGAAGGTGTCCGTGACGGTCCCGCGTACGAAAGCTGAAGCGCCCGTTAGCATCTCGAAGAGCACGCACCCGAAGGCCCAGATGTCGGTGCGTTTATCGACCGGCTGACCTCGCGCCTGCTCCGGGCTCATGTACGCGGCGGTGCCGAGAATCATACCTGGGATCGTTCCGCCCGCCGTCATGGTCGGGGACTTCGACAGGTCCGGACCGGACCCTTCTGCCACGAGGGCTTTTGCGAGACCGAAATCGAGCACCTTGACCACCCCATCGGGCGTGATCTTGATATTGGAGGGTTTGAGATCACGATGGATGACCCCGGCCCTGTGGGCGGCGTCGAGTGCGTCGGCGATCTGTTGAGCGACGGCCAAAGCCTCCCGGAGAGGCAGCGGGCCTCGGCGCAGGCGATCGCGCAAAGTATGGCCCTCGACCAACTCAAGCACCAGGGCAGGCATGCTGCCGGCGTCTTCGAAACCGTAGATTGCCCCGATATGCGGATGATTGAGCGATGCGAGCAGTTGCGCTTCGCGTTCGAAGCGCGCCACGCGATGGGCGTCCGCCGTGAACAGCGGCGGCAGGAGCTTCAGCGCGACGTCGCGCCCAAGCTTGATGTCGCGGGCGCGATACACCTCCCCCATACCGCCAGCGCCTAGCGGTGCGACGATCTCATACGGCCCGAGTTTTGTGCCAGCGGCTAGGGCCATCCGTGGGCGCAATTATAGTCCCAAGAATGCGGCCTTCACATTCACGTCTAACGTCCCACGGGTACCTTTGATCGGGTATTCTCGGCGGGGCTGGTAGAAGAACAGTTTGTTTACCGGAGAGACGAAGGCTCCCAATAGGAGCTCTTAGTCAGTTTTTATTTCGCCCTTCCTCCTTTGCACCTTTGGGCTTCGCTCAAGAGATACCGGAGGCCGGCGTCCGCCGTCGAGCGGTGCGACTCTACCAACAGTTGGACGTGCTGCAGTCTCTGCGGCAGGAAGCACGCCTAAGTAAGAATCACAACCAGGATCTGAAATATCTCTTCCAAAGCTTGGCCACTACGGCCAGCAAGGATCGCGTTGAGTGGGTGCGGGATTCTCAGCTAGAAAACAAACCTCAGTCCGAACTGGATTTGCCGCTGCGCACCTGTGACGTTTCCGTCGGCGGCACCGTCAATCCGGCCGACCCGGGAATCGGTGATTACTCCGGTCGAAGAGTTGAACGAGGTGATCACGTTGCTGGGCAAGCTGAAATTCGGATGGTTGGCAAGGTTGAAGAACTCGGCTCGGAATTGGACATTCATCCGCTCACGAACAGGAAAATTCTTGAACAGGCCAAGGTCCAAGTTTTTCAGCGTGGGCCCTACCAGTACGTTGCGTCCCAAATTGCCAAACGTGCCGGCGGGCGGCACGCGGAGGGCGTCCCGATTGAACCAGCAGGCCGGAGTGTGCGGCTGCGCACAGTTGGAGCCGAGTGCGAAGGGATCGCCGACCAAGTTGGGACGATCCGCGCGCCCGAAGGTGCGGCTTACGTCGAAGCTACTGCTGATGAACACCGAGAAGGGCGCTCCAGACTGCAACGAGAGGATCCCGCTCACGTCCCACCCCCCCAGGATGGCGTTAACAACTGGGGAAGCATCCCGCAGGAAGCGGCGGCTCCGGCCCATTGGGAGCTCATAGATGGTGCTGAAGACGTAGCGATGGGTAATATCGAAGTCGGAGCGACCGCGCTCATCGCGCAGGTTGATGGAGGACTGGGGGGTGCTATTCGATGCGTCGCTGCTGGTACTGATCCCCGGCGCGTCATCGATGGATTTCGAGAAGGTATAGGAGCTCAGCAGCGAGAAGCCCCGGTTGAAGCGCTTCTCCACACGAACCTGCATCCCGTGATAATTCGAGGTTGCCGCGCTCGCGATGAAGTTGATGTCTCCCCAGCCGGTGAATGGACGAGAGCAAGTGCCTGAGGGAGGACAAGGCGTTGTGCGTTGTCCAGGGTTAAGCGTTGTCGGGAGCTTGGTTCCCTTCGAGCCGATGTAGCTCACGTCTAGGGCGAGATCCTTGAACAACTCTCGCTGCACGCCGAGGCTCCATTCATGGATGTAGGCGGTGCGGAAATCCTTTTCGATGCCAGCGGGAGAAAGATCCGGGGTGCCGGTAAAGGCATTGCTAAGAGTGAGGGTGGATGTCGCCGAGAGATTCGTAGTCTGCCGTAGGCGGAAGGGCAAACCGCGATTAAGCGGAGTGATCCCATTACCGACGATCTGCAAGTTGTAGAACATCCCGTATCCGCCACGGATCACCCAACGCTGTGATCCCCATGGTTTCCAGGCAAAACCCAGCCGTGGCGCCCAGTTGTTCTTGTCAGTGTCCCAGATCCGTCGGCCCACGTCCGGCCGCGCCTGAATCCGCAGGAAGAGGCCTGGGCTCGAGTTATCAATGATAGGCAGTGCCTCGTGGCCGCCGGCCACACGCAGCGTATTTGTGGTTGGGTCGAAGCTGGCAAATTTGTTGACCTTCTCGACCGGGGGGAGATTCAACTCGTACCGAATTCCCAAGTTGAGCGTAAGACTTTGGCGAATCTTCCAGTCGTCCTGGAAGTAGAAGCCGCTGGAGAAAGTCATAGCGTTGTGGAAAGGCTCGCCGGGGTTCCGCTCAGCGCGTGAGGGGCGGCCCAGGAGCAAGTCGGCGACCGCAAAACCTGTATATTGGCCGTTGAACCGGAATTGGCCACGGCCGAAAGAGGTAAAGAAGGAGTTGAACAGAAATCGCCGGATATCGGCCCCGGTTTTAAATGTGTGTGTGCCGTGGACATACGTCAGGTCGCCGATATAGTGGTAAGTGTTGTCATGGCGGCCCTGCGGCAGGTTGGTTGGCCCTCCTAGCGTGTTAAACCCGCTCACGATAGTGGAGGGTGCGCCGTTGTTGAACGGCGTAACCCCAGCATCGGGTAGCCCACTAATGCCAAGCCGCCGCACGACGTCTGCGTCGCGGTCTTGCTGCAGGCGAAAGAAACCGAAACGGTTGTACCCGACACGAGCTTCGAGGATCAGGTGGGGGCTAAAGGTGTGCGTCAGGTTCAAGGACACGTGCTGGGTACGTTGCAACTCGTCGCAGCCATAGCCGGGGATGACTCGGCTTCCGCACAGGGGATTCAGAATGGGAGCGCCAATCGAGCTGTCAGCGAAGTTGTAACTTCCAAAAACCTTGGTCTTGGCCGTGAACTGGTGGTCGATGCGTATGGAAAACTGGTCAGTGCGGCTTGTTTCAACTGCGGCAACCGGCAGATTCAAGCTCAGTAGGCCGGGAGTTATCCCTGCGGTTGGATACAAGTCCAACAATCCCTGTCCCCCCGGATGCCAATCGCTCTGGGGAACGATGTTCCCAGCATAGGGGGTTCCAGTTGGTCCAGGCCGATGGACAACCACACACGCAGGCTGGCCCACACCGCCACATGTAGTAGACGCCGGAAGTAGCTCAGAAAAATCCCCCTGGTGCATCTTCGGAGTGGGCACTGTGGCCACTGCGGCACGCTGCGTGCCTGCGCGCAAGCCGCCGTAACTCAGGAAGAAGAACGTTTTCTGGCGATGGATCGGGCCACCGAAGGTGCCGCCAAACTGGTTGCGCTTGAATTCGGGCTTCGTGGGTGCAAAGAAGTTTTTCGCATCCAGATTATCGTTGCGATGGAACTCAAAAGCCGTGCCGTGAAAGCTATTGCCGCCGCTTTTCGTGCTGACGATCACCTGCCCGCCTGCCTGACGTCCGTATTCAGCCGCGTAGGTTCCCGTGAGTACCTGAAACTCGCGTACGGCATCCAGCACCGGGGTGTGATTCGGCTGATTAGTGGTCTCGTCCAGGTTATCAATGCCATCGAGCAGGAAGTTGTTTGCGATTTCACTGTTTCCCGCCACATTGAAGCCGCCGCGGAACCCGAGCGTGGAACCCTGCGCCGGCAGAAACACATTGGGCTGCAATTGCGCAAGCGAAAGAAAGCTGCGCAGGTTCAGCGGCAGACCGGCAACTTTATGGGAATCCACCACGCCGCCGAGAGCCGCATTCCCGCCCTGGATCAGGGGAACGTCTTCGTGCACCTCGATCACTTCAGCCCGACTGCCAACCTGGAGCGTAATTTCCACGCGGGCCTGTTGCCCAACTTGCAAGACAACCCCGGAACGCACTTCCTTCTTGAAACCTTCCGCCTCCACCGTGAGGGTGTATTCGCCAGCCGGCAGCAGGGTGAAGACAAAAGCGCCCTCGGTTACAGTGGCGACCGCCTGCTCCCAGTTCGTCGCAGTGTTTCGGATGGTGACCTTTGCTGTGAGTACGGCACCACCCGACGGGTCTACGATTGTCCCGCTAAGTGTGGCCGTAAAAGTTTGGGCTTGCAGGCAGGTGCCCAGCAACAAGGCGACAAAAACCAATACTACTTCCGCTCGGGGGATTCTCCAGTGCCTTGCCATTCGTTTCTCCGCGCCGAGGAGATGATAGGGAAACTGCTAGGGAGGCTGCTGTGGGAGTTTATGGGAAATGCAGCTGGGGCCGTCCATCCTACCGTCACACCCTAGCCGTCGCTCTGATCCTGCCCGCGTTCATGCCACATGCTCCGAGGTTTTGTCAAGGGCCCCCCTACGCGGTATGTAGCCGCGTTGCTCGCCACGCTTCGCGTGTTGGGTGCTCCACCTGCGCCTTCGGCCTTCGGCCTGGTTCGGCAACAGTGCGCAAGAATCCCCTTCCTTTCGGTGCAATTCGCTCCCTCGACTTGCCGGTCACAAGTCGCTCCAGGACGGCATGGGACGCGGCTCTTGTGCTACGCCAAAAATCTCCTTAGAGTATCCCGCAATTCTGCAGCTCGGATCGCAAGGCATTGACCTATGACGAAGTCCACATCGAAACTAGCGAAACTGCTCGACCGGCTGGAGAACTTCTACGGCAAACCGAAGCCGCCGCGGCCGACGGATCCCTATGAAATGATCCTGTACACCAACTGCGGCTACCCAGCGACGGATGCTTCCTGCACGAAGGGGTTCAATGCGCTCAAGAAAGAGGTGGGCCTGCGGCCGGACGATATTCTCGCCGCTCCCGATGCGAAACTCACGGAGCTCATGCGCCTGGGCGGAATCGTTCCAGAGCTGCGCGCTGCGCGACTTAAAGAGATTGCGGCGCTCGTGAAGCACGCCTTTGCCGGAGACCTACGGGCCGTGCTCGAAAAGCCCCTACCAGAAGCGAAGGAGGTGCTGAAGAAGTTCCCGACGATCGGTGATCCTGGTGCAGACAAGATCCTGCTGTTTACGAAGACAGCGCCGGTGGCGGCGGTCCCATCAAACTGTGTGCACGTGCCGCTGCGGCTGGGCTTCGGCGAGGAAAAGAAGAACTACGCGGCTAGCTATCGCTCGGCGCAGGAGGCGATCCATGCTGAACTGCCCGAAGAGTGTGGCGCGCTCCTTCGCGCGTACCTCTTGCTCAAGCACCACGCACAGGAATTGTGTAAGCGTTCGCGGCCGCTGTGCGAACGATGTCCTGTTTCCTGCGATTGCGTCTATTTCCAAACCCTGCGCCGCCGCGGCAGTTCCCTATCGAATTGAACGTGGACAGACAAGAGGCTGACCGGTCCCAGGCCGGGAAGGTTTCTTAGGCATCAAACTCGCAGGCAGTCGCATTCTGTTTGTCAGGCTTGGATTAGAGCTGCCGAAAAGGCTCCCTTGGGCATTTTGAGCAGGGGAGACGGACGGTTGTTAGGCTCTGCGTGCCTCGCGCACCGAGTCTCAAAATCAACTGTAGGCCCCTCGGATAACCCGACATAGCCATGGGCCACGAGTCCCCAATAGAACCATGGTTGCCAGGGACAACCGTTCTGCTTGTGAGTTCCAGA
>DATFXF010000386.1:0-13933 GCA_035258565.1 Candidatus Acidiferrales bacterium | reverse complement strand
TGGTGGTCGATTTTTGCCATATAGGTCCACACCGAGTTCGTGGAAGTAAATACTCCCTGCTGCGCGAGCAGGTTGGGGGGAATGCTGAGCGCAGGAGGCGGCGGAGTGGGGTTGTTGAACGCAATGGTCAACGGCTGCCTTTCCTTCTGCTGGTCATAGACGCCATAGAAGAACGTCTTGTCTTTCCGGATCGGCCCTCCCAAGGAGCCGCCAAACTGTTGCCGAATGGGGGCCACCTTGTCTCCAAATACGGTTCGAGGAGACCATTCGCGATGACGCATGTAATAGAATGCGCTGCCGTGGAAGTCGTTGGTACCCGATTTCGTGATCACATTGACGAGTCCGCCGGTGGAGCGGCCGAACTCCGGGGCAAATCCGCTTCGGACCACTTGAAACTCACGGATGGCTTCTTGGCTGACGATGTAGGATGCGTTGCTGCGTTCGCCCCCGCGCTGCCCGCCGAAGAACGGTTCAGTGAAGTCGACGCCATCGACATTGAGGACGCTGTTGATTCCCCGCTGGCCCGCAACCGAGAGCGTGTTGCGCTCCTGTTCCTGGGTCACCAGCGGCGTCAGGAATGCCAGGTCCAAGAATCGACGCCCGTTCAGCGGAAGGCTTTGAACCGCTTGTGCGGTGACGAGGGTGCTTTGCTCGGTTCGAGCAGCCTCCACCAGTGGGCTCTGCTCCTCAACGGTAACCGTCTGCGTGACTTCGGCGACCTTGAGAGAGATGTTGACCACCACAGTTTGGCCTATGGCCAAGCTGTAGCCGCTGTTAATGATCGTCCCAAACCCTGGGGCGCTGACTGTGATCCGATAATTCCCTACGTCCAGGAGAGGAGCAACAAAGCGACCTGCATCATCCGTCGAGAGGGTTCTTTCCACGCCGGTCGCAACGTGTTTGATGACCACTTTTGCGCCAGCCACCGCTGCACCGGTTGGATCCACGACCGTCCCTTCAATCGTCCCCGTGGTGATCTGTGATTGGGCAAACACCAGGGTTGTCCCAAACAGAACGCCAACTCCCAGGAGCGCCCCCACTATCCAAAGTCCACAGCGACACCCATCCGTCGAACGCATCGTCATCGCCTCCTTCGAGTATGTTCCACGATCTTTCTGGAAGAGGGCCCAACGCAGAGAAGGTCAAGATAGGATGTTGTTGCGGAAACCGTCCGAGACGCTTTGCGCCGCTGCCCCCACCAAAACCCCACACTCCCCATTGCGGCGTACTCTAGTTGTTCGTGTCTATCTTTGTCAAGCCTGACGGCAACATGACCACCACCAGGCGTGCGCAACATGATGTGACCATTTGGCAGAATGCTGGGTAATACAGCCTCTCGATTACCGCCTCATGAACGCCCGATTGAAAGAACATGACAGCTGTCCAAGCATTCGCTGGCGTTATCGGAGGATCGGAGGGAGGCGCCTTGTGGTTTGCCACTCTCTACGCTAAAGTACCCGCCTTTCCTTCTGGAGGACGGCTCTTCGGTGCCACCCCACGGTCAAGAGCATCTGCGAGTCTTGCTGCGGCGCAGCTCCATCCAGCGCCGGGTGCGCGAGATGGGCCGCCAGATCTCGCGCGATTTTCGCGGCGAGCGCCTGCACCTGATTGGCGTATTGAAAGGGGCGTCGATCTTTCTCTCCGATCTGATCCGCGCGATCAATTTGGAAGTGTCGCTCGACTTCATGGCCGTCTCGAGCTACGGGAAGGGGAGCCAGACGTCGGGCCAGGTGCGCCTCACGAAAGATCTCGACACCAGTATCGAGGGCCTGAACGTCATCCTTGTCGAAGACATCCTCGATACGGGACTCACGCTGCACTATCTCCGCCGCGTCCTCCAGCAACGCAAGCCGAAAGTTCTGCGCATCGCCGCGTTGCTCGATAAGCCCGAGCGCCGGGTCAAAGAGGTCAAGGCTGACTACGTCGGCTTCGAGATTCCCAACGAGTTCGTGGTCGGCTACGGCCTGGACTACGCCGAACGCTACCGCAATCTGAAGGATGTCTGCGTGCTCTCCCTGCCGCCGGAATAGTGGCGGAATCTCATGCCGCGAAGTGTGTTGACCGTTGCGGACCTCGAACAGATCGCCTCCGGCGGCGAGGTCGCTATTCTGCGGGGGACTCTCGTGACGCCACTGGCGCGCGAGGAGGCTGAGCGCCGCGGGATTACGCTGCGTGTTGTTGAGCTGGAGCCCGGCAGCCAGCCGGGCGGAAAATCCGCGAGGGCACCGGCGGAGCTCACCTGCCGCGTGGTGGCCATCGGCGCAGACCACGGCGGCTACGAGCTGAAAGAGCAGCTCAAGGGCTACCTGCGCGATTGGGGGTATACCGTCCTCGATTTGGGCACCGATTCCACCGTTGCCGTCGACTACCCTGATTTTGCGGAGGCGGTCGCAGGCGCCGTTGTTCGGGGCGAGGCCTGGCGCGGCGTGGTGATTGACAGTGCGGGCATCGGCAGCTCGATCGCCGCGAACAAGGTGCCCGGCATTCGCGCGGCGCTGTGCTATGATAGGGCCACCGCGCGCAACAGCCGAGAACACAACGACGCGAACGTGCTCTCGCTCGGTGCGCGCATGGTCTCGGCGGAAGCGGCCCGCGAGCTCCTGGCTGTCTGGTTGGAAACCCCTTTCGCCGGCGGACGCCACCAGCGGCGCGTGGACAAGATCGGCTTGCTCGAAGCGCGGCATCTCCGCCGCGGATGAGGGAAGTCAGGCCCGGGACGCAAGCCAGGTGCAAAGTTGGCTTGAACCTCGGCATCCATTCGATTCATCGGGAGTAGCCTTCTTGGATTCGCAGCAGATCGAACAGATCGTCCAAGCGGTTGCGGAGGAAATTCTCGGCTACCTCGGTGGGCCGAAGGGGTCGGCACTTGTCGGGCTCGAGCTGGATGAGCTCGTCTGCCCGGGTTGCGATCAGGCCTGCGTCGAGAAGTGCGCGCGGAAGACACGCAAGGTCATTGATGCCGGTGCGGATCGCATCTCCGCCGGGCCAGCCGTCTCTCAGGTGGATTCCTCGATCGCTTCCCTGATTGACCACACCTTGCTGAAACCGGAAGCCTCCCGCGATGACATCCGCAAACTTTGTCTCGAGGCCGTCCGCTTCGGGTTCGCTTCTGTGGTCGTCAATCCTTGGTACGTGCCGCTTGCCGCCGAGCTAGTGCGCGGTTCGCGCGTGAAGGTCTGCACGGTGGCGGGTTTCCCGCTGGGCGGCACGCTGCCGCAGGTGAAGATTTACGAGACGGAAGAGGCCATCAAGCTCGGCGCCGAAGAGATCGACATGGTCATCAATATTGGCGCGCTCAAGTCCGGACAGGATGAAGCGGTGGAGTCCGACATTCGCGGTGTGGTCGAGGCGTGCCACCGGAGTGGCGCCATCACGAAAGTGATCTTGGAGACCGCGCTGCTCACCGTGGACGAGAAGGTTCGCGCCAGCATCGCCTCGAAGAACGCCGGCGCCGACTTTGTGAAGACCTCGACCGGCTTCGGGCCCGCGGGGGCCACCGCCGAAGACGTGGCCCTGATCCGCGCCATCGTAGGCTCAGAGATGGGCGTAAAGGCCGCCGGCGGCATCCGCAGCCTCGAAGACTTGAAGAAGATGGTTGGTGCTGGCGCCACGCGGATCGGCGCCAGCGCTAGCGTGCGCATTCTTGAAGAGGCGCGGGGCGCTGCCAGCCCGAGCCGTGCGCAGGCGGCGCGTCCGGCCGCCAATTAGCTTGTGCCAGCGCGCCTCTCCAACGATTAGCCTATTTCTTAGAACCCTACCTGCCTCCAGGGGCTTTCCGGCGCATCAAAGTCTTGCGGGCCTCGCTGATATAATGGGGTGACCTATTCCCGCTGCACGAGCGGCAGGGAAGAACGAGCTTTGCACCACGATCGAGAGGAGTCTGGACACACTGGACGGTGGCTATGGATCCTGTCCAAACCAATTCGGCGGCAGCGACTGCCCCCGAGCGCGGCGAGCTCCAGCAGTACTCTACGGAGGTTTTGGCCACCCTGGCTGAGATCGGCGAGGAGATCAACGCCTCGCTCGATCTGGACGAGGTCCTCCGAAGGACGGCCGCACTGGTTCGCCGTCTGATTGAGTACGAGATCTTCTCGGTCATGTTGCTGGACGAGGCTTCGGGGACCCTCTACCACCGCTTCACCATCGGCTACGCCAAGGAAATCGTGGAGAACTGGCGCATCCCGCTGGGCCAGGGCATCACCGGCACGGCGGCCTTGAGCGGCCAGTCCGTACGCGTCAGCGACGTCAGCAAGGACCCACGCTACATCAACGCGATTGATACCGTTCGCTCTGAACTCGCTGTGCCACTCCTCCTCAAGGGGAAATCGATCGGCGTGCTCGATATCCAGAGCCCCCAACTGGACTACTTCACCCGCGATCAGCAGAGCATCCTGACGCTGCTTGCCAGCCGCTTGGCCATCGCCATCGAGAACGCTCGGCTGTTCGAACGCAGCCGACGTCAGGCAGAGACGCTCCTGGTGCTGAACGAAATCGGCCGCGAGGCCAGCGCCATTCTCCAGGTGGAGGAGCTTCTCCGCCGCGCCGCCGAGCTCCTGAAGCGCGTGATCGATTACCAGATTTTGAGCATCCTGGTCTACGACGACGAGCAGAAAGTTTTCCGGCACAGCCTGGACGTGAAGTACGGCCAGAGGGTGCAGGGGAAGCTGCGCTGCGCCTCCACCGAGGGGATCATCGGTGCCGCGGCCGCCTCGCGCCAGCCCGTACTAGTGCCCGACGTCAGCCATGATCCGCGTTACCTGATGGTTAATCCGGAGACGCGCTCCGAGCTGGCGATTCCGATGATCCACCAGAACCGCGTCATCGGCGTGTTGGACCTGGAGAGCCCGCAACTGAACTATTTCACCGAGGAGCATGTCCAGACGCTTTCCATCCTGGCGGCGCATCTGGCCGTGTCGATTGAAAACGCGCGGCTCTATGAGCGAGTGGCGCGCGATGAAGCGCGCATGGAGCGCGAGCTCCAGGCCGCCCGGCGCATCCAGGGTACGCTGCTGCGGCCCGTGCCCACCGACGAGTACGGTCTGGACATCGCCGCGCGGTACATCTCGGCGCGCGAAGTGTGTGGCGACCTCTATGATTTCCTGCGCTACGGCCCGCAGCAGCTCGCCATCGCCCTGGGTGACGTCAGCGGGAAGGGAACCGCCGCGGCTCTCTACGGCGCCGTCGGGATCGGAATCCTGCGCAGCCTGGCCCCGCAGAAGTTTCCACCGGCTGAAACACTGCGCCAGATGAACGAACTGCTCGGCGAGCGGCGCATCGAGGGCCGCTTCATGACGCTCTGCTTTGCCACATGGCACCGGGGCCGCCAGAAGATGCGTATCGCCAACGCGGGGCAGTCGCAGCCCTTGCTCTACAAGGACGGCCGCTGTGAGAGGGTCAATCTGACGGGGTTCCCTCTGGGAATCTATGCCGAGGTCAGCTACGAGGAGTTAGGGATCCACCTCAACGCTGGCGACATCCTCGTCCTCCAGTCCGACGGCCTGGCGGAAACCGCCAACCCCGAAGGCCAACTTTTCGGTACCGAGCGCCTGCGGGCAGTCGTCGAGGCGAACGCCTCGCTCGACGCCCGAGCACTGGCGGACAGCCTGCTGGCAGAAGTGGACCGGTTTTCTTCCGGTGCTCCAATCGCCGACGACCGCACCCTGATCGTGCTCAAGGTCAAGTGAGGCGTACGGTGTACGACAGAGATCGCGCGTTGCGGCCGCCGCAGCAAGTGGACCCCACACAGTACACACCTCGCTTCCGCTATCGCGGCAGGCATCTCTATTGCGAGGGTGTGCGGCTCGAGCGCGTGGCCAGCCGTGTCGGCACCCCTACATACCTCTACAGCCGTGCGAGCATTGAAGCAGCCTTCCGGCAGCTCGATGGTTCCCTCGGAGCGCTGCCGCACACCATCTGCTACGCCGTCAAGGCCAGCTCCAACCTCGAGATTCTGCGGCTGCTGGCCCGGCTCGGCAGTGGCTTTGACGTGGTCAGCGGCGGTGAGTTATATCGCCTCTGGTATATCGGCGTTTCCGGGCGGCGCGTCGTCTTCAGCGGCGTT
Organism: Candidatus Acidiferrales bacterium; assembly: GCA_035258565.1. Classification (GTDB taxonomy): domain Bacteria; phylum Acidobacteriota; class Terriglobia; order Acidiferrales; family UBA7541; genus DATFXF01. The sequence continues at coordinate 7,872 of DATFXF010000386.1, read as the reverse complement.
GGCAAGACGCGCGAGGAGATCCGCGAGGCGCTCGACGCCGGCGTCTACCTCATCAATATCGAATCGGCGGCGGAGCTCGACCTGCTTGAACAGGAGGCCGCACGCAGGGTCGCCAAGGGTGGGCGTCGCGCCCCAGCGGCGATTCGCGTGAACCCCGACGTCAAGGCGGGTGGCCATCCCCATATCGCCACCGGTCATCACCGGCACAAGTTCGGCGTGGACTGGGCCGAGGCGCGGCGCCTCTACTTGACGCGCCGTGCCTCACGGTGGATCGCGTGGCGAGGGATTAGCGCCCACATCGGCTCGCAGATCTTGGGCCTGGGGCCGTTTCGCCAAGCGCTCGAGCGCCTGGCGGGATATGTTCGCGAGCTCGCGCGCGCCGGTGTTCCGCTCGAGGTTCTCGATTTTGGCGGCGGCCTCGGCATCCGCTATGCAGGGGAGAAGCCTCCCGACCTGGCTCGGTATGCCCGCACTGTGGCCGGAATCGTGAGGCCGCTCGGTTGTCATCTCTTGCTCGAGCCAGGCCGGGTCCTCGTCGGTCCGGCGGGTGTCCTGCTGACGCGCGTGCTCTATCGGAAGCACAACCGTGGCAAGGATTTTGTCGTTGTGGACGCCGCGATGAATGATTTTCTTCGCCCCGCCCTCTATGGCGCCACGCATCCGATCACCAATGCGGTCCGCCGCAATCCTGGCACGCTTAGCCTTCGTGCCGACGTCGTCGGGCCGGTGTGCGAGACAGGCGACAGCTTCCTTCAGAATTGGCCGCTCGGCGAAGTAGCGGCGGGCGACTTGCTGGTGATTTGGGGCACGGGTGCCTACGGGTTTGTCTCCTCCTCGAACTACAATTCGAGGCCTCGCGCCGCCGAAGTGCTGGTGGAAGGCGATCGCTTTCGCGTCATCCGCCGGCGCGAATCCCGCGCCGATCTCATCGATCTTGAGTAGCCTTGCCCTTCCTCGCACACCGGAAAGCTTCCGCGCGAAACATTCGCGGGGTTTATCCGGGCGAGGCGGTCTTAGCAGGAGACGGTGCGATTCTGCGCGAGCCCTATAGCCCGTTCGCCCGATAGACGATCTTCCCGCCAACGATGGTCGCGCGCACCTTCACGTCCGGAATCTCCTGGGCCGGAACCGCGAACAGGTCTCGATCGAGCAGAACCACGTCGGCAAGCTTGCCGGGCGTGAGCGAGCCTTTTTCCTTCTCACGAAATTCCGCATAGGCGGAACCCATCGTGTAGGCCTCGATGGCTTCTGCGAGCGTAAGCCTCTGCTCGGGGAACCAGCCGCCGGGATTCCTCCCGTCCAGTGTGGCGCGTGTGACTGCGGCGTAGAGGGTCAGCATCGGGTTGAGCGGAGCGACCGTCCAGTCCGAGCCGAAGGCCAGCCGCACGCCTTTGTCGAGGAAGGTGCGGAAGGCGTAAGAGTTCTGCGCGCGTTCGCGGCCGATGCGCTTTTCAGCCCAGCGGCCGTCGTCAATGGCGTGGTAAGGCTGCACCGACGCAATCACGCCGAGCTTTCGAAAGCGTGCGAAGTCAGTGGGGCGGATGTGTTGCGCATGTTCAATGCGCAGGCGGCGATCGCGCGTTCCGTCCTGCCTCTCCAGCTCCGCAAAAACGTCCAGGATCATGCTGTTCGCCTTGTCGCCAATGGCGTGGATGGCGAGTTGCAACCCCGCGCGGTCGGCCCCGAGCGCCATCTTCAGCAGGCTCCCTTCCGGAAACATCATGGCGTTGAGGAGGCCGGAGGTTTGTGGCGCGTCGTTGTAGGGCTCGAAGAAGAGCGCCGTGGTCGAGCCGAGCGAACCATCCGCAAAGCCCTTCAGCGCGCCCAGGCGAATCCACGGGTTGCCAAAGCCGGCCAGGATGCCCGCCGTGGCCGGTGCCTGCCACTGCTCGATGGGCGTGAGGCAATAGATGCGCAACGTCAACTCGCCGCCGGCGGCGAGCTTCTGATAAATGCGCACGTCCTCCGTGCTGCTGATGTCATGAATTCCGGTAACGCCGAACCGGCGGGCCTCGGCCAGCCCGGCGCGGACAGCGTTCAGGCGCTGCTCTTCGGTTGGCCTGGGGATGACGCGTTCGATCAGGGTCATCGCGGCGTCCTTGAGCAGCCCGGTGGGCTGGCCCTGCGTGTCCTTGACGATCGTCCCGCCCGGGGGTGGGGGGGTGCTGCGCGTCACGTCGGCCAGGCGCAAGGCGAGGCTGTTGGCCAGCGCCATGTGGCCGTCGTAGCGGCTGACGAGCACGGGATTCGCGGGCGTCAGCCGGTCAATCCACTCCCGCGTCGGCAGCGTCCCGCCCCAAAGTTCGTGGTCCCAGGTGCCGCCGGTGATCCACTCGCCTTCGCGCAGCTTGCGGGCGTGCGCGCCGATGCGCCGGGAGAATTCCTCCGGGGTGGCCGCGTCGCGGAGCTGCACGCCGCTGATTTCTGCGCCGCCGCTCGAGAAATGCACGTGCGCGTCAATGAAGCCTGGAAGCACCGTTTTTCCGCCCGCATCGATGACCTGCGTGCCGGGCCCGATCCAGCCCCTGATTTCCGCAGTGGTGCTCACGGCCGCAATCCGGTCCCCGACAATGGCGAGAGCCTCGGCGTGCGGATGGCTGGCGTCCACCGTCCAGATGTGGCCGTTGAGGATTACGAGATCCGCTGCCGGATGAGGATTTGCTTGGAGAGTTTCGGGCGCGGCGGGCGAGGCCATGGCGAGGAACAGGCAGGCGCTCGTGAGTTGAGCGCAAACGCCGGGCAGTTTCATGGGCTCAACGTTCGCCCCACTTGAGCTTATTGCGAAGAATTTCGAAGTAGGTTTTCCTTTGCGGGCGGACCAAGCGAAGCTTCGTGCCTGCCTTTCGAGCCGCGACGCGGTCGCCATACCTGAGCTCGACGCCCACCTGCCCATCGAGCGTCAGATAGACAGGTTCCTCGCCGGCTTGGAACTCCACCTCGATCTCGGAGGTGTTGGGGATCACCAGCGGGCGATTCGTCAGCATGTGCGGACAGATCGGTGTGATCAGAAATGCCTCCACGAGCGGGTAGACGATCGGCCCGCCGGCCGCAAGCGAGTAGGCAGTCGAGCCCGTTGGCGTCGAGATGATCAGTCCATCGGCTCGATAGCGGCAAACATAGGTGCGATCGATGTGCAGATCGACGTCGATCATGCGCGCCAAGGTGCCTTTATTGAGGACGGCGTCGTTCAGCGCCCGCTGCCGCTCGACGACTTTGCCTTCGCGCAGGACTTCGGCTTCGAGCAGCACACGTTCGCTGATGCGATGCCTGCCTTCGAGCACCTGCTCGAGGATGGGGTAGAGCTCTTCCAGGGTTACGCTGGTCAAAAAACCGAGCCCGCCCAGATTGACGGGCAAGATGGGCACCGACCCCTCGGTGAGCCGCGCAGCAGCGAGGAGCGTGCCATCGCCTCCCAGAACGATAAGCAAATCCACCTGGCCGGGCAATTGCTCCCGGGGAAGGATGCGGTTGGCGGCGGGCAGGCAGCCTGTTGGCTCGCCGCCCTTGGCACCGGCTGCGACCGCGGTGGCCGACGTTACGCACGTCACCGTCTCCGGGTCGCAGAAGACCTCGAGCCCGTGGTCCTCGAGCCACTTCAAGAGCTGCGGCACCACTTTCCCGGCTTCATCAGGGCGCGGCTTCGAGATGATGCCAACCGAACGGATCATAAGACTCCCTTGCGAAGGAGCGATTCTACTCCAGGCCTCTGGGGGACGTCCCGGGAAATCATGGGGACCCAAGAAGCCGCGCGTGGAGAAAGAACTCCACGTTTCCCTCGGCTCCCGGCAGGCGGCTGGGTCGCACGCCCTCGACGCGGAGCACCGCCCAAGCCGCGCGCTTAACCTGCTCGATGGCCCGCTCATGCAGCTGGGGATCGCGGACGATGCCGCCCTTGCCGATCTCCTTTCGTTCGAGCTCGAACTGCGGCTTCACCAGGATCAGAAACTCTGCACCGGGCGCGGCTACGGCAACTACGGCCGGCAACAGCTTGATCACCGAGATGAATGACACGTCGACCGTCACCAGGTCCACCGGCTCACCCAGGTCTTCCGGGCGCAGGTTGCGCGCATTGCGCTCAACGCGCACAACCCGCGGATCCTGCTGCAGCTTCCACGCCAGCTGGTTGACACTGACGTCCACGGCGTAAACGCGCCGGGCGCCGTGCTGGAGCAGGCAGTCGGTGAACCCGCCAGTCGAGCTGCCGATGTCGAGGCACAGCTTATTGGCAACAGGGAGGTGAAAATCTTCGAGCGCGCCTTCGAGCTTCAGCCCGCCTCGGCTGGCGTAGCGAAGCCTGCTGCCGACGACTTCGATGTTCGCGCCGGGGGGAACTAAGGCGCCCGCCTTGTCGCGCTTTTGTCCGCTCACCAGCACCTGACCGGCGAGAATGAGCGCCTGCGCCAATTGCCTCGACTCGGCCAGGCCGCGCTCGACCAGAAGGACATCCAGGCGCTTCTTCTCGGTCTGGGGAGCGGAGGCCACCGTGCTAGGCGCGCCGCAGGACGAGGAATTCCGCGAGCTCGCGCAGTCGCCCAGCTCGCTCCAGATAAGGAGCCAACTCGCCGACGGCGCGCGCGGCCAAGTCACCGGCCATCTGGCGGGACTTCTCGACGCCGTACAGCGCCGGATAGGTTGCTTTCCGTCGTGCCTGGTCTTTGCCCGCGGTTTTTCCGAGCGCGGTCGAGGACTCTTCGACATCGAGTATGTCGTCCACAACCTGGAAGGCCCAGCCGATGTTTTCGCCAAATCGACGCAGCCGTTCGACGTCCGCTTCGCCCGCACCGCCCGCGAGCGCTCCGGTCGCCACGGACGCGCGAATCAGCGCCGCGGTCTTCGAGCGGTGAATATGCTCGAGCATCTCGGGTTGTACCTCGCGGCCCTCCGCCTCGAGGTCCGCGACTTGCCCTCCTACCATGCCATCGCGCGTTCCGGCAGCTACAGCAATTTCGTGGATCATGGCCACTCGCCGCGCAGGCTCGACGGGCGCCCGAGCCAGCGTCTCGAAGGCCAGCGTCAGCAAGGCGTCACCCGCCAGGATCGCGGTGGCCTCGCCGAACTTCTTGTGGCAAGTGGGCTTGCCGCGCCGCAGGTCGTCGTTATCGAGCGCGGGTAGGTCGTCGTGAATCAGCGAATAGGTGTGGATGAATTCGAGCGCACAAGCCACCGGCACAACCGGCTTGGACCGCGGATCGAAGATGCGCGCCGCCTCGAGGCAGAGAATCGGCCGGATGCGTTTTCCGCCGGCGAAGACGCTGTAGCGAATGGCTTGGTGGATCGAGGCCGGCCGGGTCGTTTCCGCTGGCAGCAGTTCCTCGAGCGCCGCTTCGATTTCGCGTCGGTCTTCTTCGAAAAATGCCGGGAGCTTCATGCGGCGGCTTGGTTTGAAGGCGTGGACTTGGGCGGGCGCTCGGCTCCGGTTCAGGCCAGCTCAGGATTCTTCTTCGCTATCAGGCTCAAACGGCTGGGCGGCCATTTTCCCATCGGCCTTCTTCAACAGAATTTCGACGCGGCCTTCGGCCTGCTCGAGCTGTTTCTGGCACTCGCGGGACAGCTCGACGCCCTCTTCGAAGAGCTTCATCGCTTCGTCGAGCGAGAGGTTGGCGTTCTCGAGCTGCTTCACTACCTCTTCGAGTCGGGCCAGCGAGCGCTCGAAGTCCGGCTTCTTCGCCGGTTCGATCTTCTTGCTTGGCGTCGGATTCATTTTAAACCGTACCTGGCGCCCGCATCATCGCTGGCAACCTCGGCAAAAATAACTCGATCGCCCACCCTGCTCAACGCGCCGGATCCGGGTGCCGCACCGCCGGCAACGCTCGCCCTCGCGGTCATACACACGAAGCAGGCCTTCCAGTCCCTCGAACCACCAGTCCGGATTGCGAAAATCCGGTGCTGGATGAAGGCAGCATTCTAAAGCACGGCGAAGAACGTAAACAATGGCTTTATGCAAGCGCCGCGCTTCGGTTGGCGCGAGGCCATCCGAGCGCCGCCTGGGGTCGAGCCGCGCGTGCCAGAGCGCCTCGCTCGCATAGATGTTGCCGAGGCCGGCGATGCGCCCTTGGTCCATCAGCAGCAGCTTGAGTGGGCGGCGGCTGCGCGCAAGAAGCCCTTCCAGTCGTCCGGCGTCGAAGTTCCGTGACAGCGGATCCATTCCCAGACCGCAGATGCCGGGAGAGTCCTCCAGGCGAGCAAGCCACCTGGCGCGACCGAAGTGGCGGCGGTCCACGAAGCCCAGCGTGCCCTTCTCGAGGTCGAGCGCCACGTCGATGTGTCCGCTCTCCCGCCCGGAGTCGAACCAGACGAGTTGGCCATCGAGCCGGAAGTGCAGCGCCAGCCAGCCTCGCGAGAGGCGCAGTAGCAAGTACTTTCCTCGTCGCGCAACTTCCTCGATGCGCTTGCGAGAGATCTGTCTTGCAAACGTCGTGGGAGACTGCGGGCGAACGGCAATGGGATGAAGCACACGGCAGGCGAGGATCTTTTGGCCTTCGATCAGTCGGCGCGCAGCGCGCGCAACAGCTTCGACCTCGGGCAACTCTGGCATAGGCGTGCGGCTAATGCCCGCAGTTCCCATCCCTGTGACCGCAGGCCTTCCGCTCCAACCTCAATCGCCTTTCCTGCTCTCGCCGCCAGCGCATCGACTTCGAACGGCACTAATGGCCTGGTGGGGAAAGAAGGCGCAGGCGATGGACCCGGCTTTTTTCTTGTGCGGCGTCACTAAAGGGTTGAACGATGCTGCGGCCCTCGAACCAGACCACGAACTGGTCCCGGTAATGCGGGCTGCCGTACTGGCCCGATTCGCCGAGTGTAAGCTCCATCAGGGAGTTGTCAAAGTTGGAGAGGTCAGCCACGAAACGCATCGCCGGGCCGTGCGACGCCTGCATGGCCTTCACCGAGTGCGACGTGCCGGACTGCTCGAGTGGCCCAATGCTCAGGAGCCGCTCGCGCCATCCCGATCGCCCGAGCGGATGTAATATCCGCAGGGCATTCTGGCGTCCCCAGCGCCACTCGGAGGCGTCGGGCGATCCGGTATCCTTCGTCAGCGCGTCGACCGCTTCATCGGCGCTGGCCATCAGGAGTTCGTCGTAGCTGTGGAAGTTGGCGGGCAGCCAGCGGGCGGGCCTTTCCCGCAGCACCCTTTCGAGGAAGACAGCCTCGCGCCATTCGTAGAGCGTCGTTTCCGCCCCGAGATACGGCCGGAGCAGGTTTCGCAAGAGCATCCGGCGAGCATACTCGAGAAAGGAAGTTTCGATCGAGTCCGCACGCGCGCAGCCATCCCACCCCGGCAGGCGCGAGAGCAGAGTTTTCGTGCGGTCGTCTCCAGGACGAGCGGCCTGGCTGGCTCGGACAAGTTGCTCGGCCAGAAACTTGTGCGGCAGGCTGACGATGTCGGTTTGGATGGACAGAAGATCGCCGGGCCGAAAATCTTTCTTCGCCGCTAACAGTTCATAGATGCGGGCGGTGCGATAGGGCGATGCCCACCGGTCGGTCAAATAGTGCGGATAACCCGGCCCGACGACGCGCGCATTCGCCGTGGCCACCACTCCCCCGGGCGGATTCAGCAGCTGAGGCAGCTCATCAAACGGGATGTAGCCGGTCCACTCATAGTCATCGGTATCGCCCGCCACCGGCACTGAGCCGTCTCCCTTCTTTCTCACCGGAATGCGCGCGGCGACGATGAAGCCGATGTTTCCATCCACGTCTGCATAGACAGCATTCTGGGCCGGCCCGGGCACCTGCCTAAGGGCTTGGCGGAATTCGCTCCAGTTCTGTGCGGATCCCACGATCGAATAGGCCCCGCTCAAGCCGCCCGGCTCAATGGCTGTCCACTTCAGTGCGTACGCCTGTCCTCCGGCGCGTTCGACGATCGGTCCGTGGCGG
>DATFXF010000385.1:0-2263 GCA_035258565.1 Candidatus Acidiferrales bacterium | reverse complement strand
CCAGTTCGGCGTAATGTTTTTCCCGCAGAAAGACACGTCCTATCGGGAGGTTCATCGCGTGCTCGCCCCCGGCGGACGTTACCTGTTCAGTGTTTGGGACTCACACCGGCACAACCCGTTCGGCCGAATTGCGCATGAGACAGCTGCAAGTTTCTTCCCTGCTGATCCGCCTCAGTTTTACATGGTACCGTTCTCCTATTACCAGATCGATCCCATCAAGGAATCCTTGATCGACGCGGGGTTCACTGACATCAGTGTCACCGTCATTAGGTTGGAAAAAGAAATTCCAGACGCTGCGCGCTTTGCGCGTGGGTTGGTCTACGGCAACCCGCTAATTGACCAGATAAAGGCGCGCGGCGGCGTCGATCCTGATCGAATCGTCAACGCCCTGGCGCAGGCTTTGCGTCAAGAATTCGGCAGCGATCCAGGTCGGATGCCTCTCCAAGCAATCGTATTTTCGGCCAACAGGCGCTAGTGGGCACCGAGGACCGTCGCACGACGGACCAGGAAATTTTTATCCGAAGATGAAAGGGGCGCCGAAGACAAAGCACGCCATGTCTCAGAAGCTCGACGCTGCGGTTGCCATGATCGGCATCGATATAGGTGGTCTCGATTAGCGCGGTGCGCTTCGTGCTGCACGCCAGTGGTTTGCCCCTGAAGGCGGACCTCCCACCTGCGCGTTAATGAGTAGTATGGAGTCGCGCGCCCTGCCTCGCCGACGCAAGCATTGGGATGGCGGGCAAGCGCTTGCCGGGGCCGGTTGTGATTCGTGACGTCACTAGCGAATAAGGACGAGCGCGAATATGGCCACCGCTGCGACCAACAGGATGGTGAACACGACGGTAAACCAGCGCAGGGAGCCGGCTCTTCGTGATGGTTTGTCATCGACGCTACCCCGCCGCCAGCTCTTGGCGAATGCCACCATCGCAGCCTCGCGTCGGCTCGTAGCCGTGTGTTGGCGTGCGATCCTCATGATAGCCAAAGGCCAGCGTCCACATCCACGACATGCCGACTGGCACAGCGGCCGCCTTCATGATCCGGCCAACGACGACGCCATCGCAGAGCACGTCGAAGTCGTCCTCATTCCCTTCGCCGGACGGGCGAGAAGCCGACGGCGCGCTTGAGGATCCGAAGCGGAGTTACGGGCGCTTCTTTCTTTAGCTGGGATGTTCTGCTTACGGGACAGCTCGCAATGGCAAGCGAGCTTTCAATATTCGTGCCGCTTCGCCAAGCTTTGCTCTATTGTTTCCGATTCTACGAATAAGCCGCCTCGCCTGATCGCGCGTGATCCCATAGGCACGTACTAAGTAAGATATTTCAACTGGATGAGCTGAGCTGCTTGGCTTCGATCTGTGCTCCTTGGACATCGTTTTTATCCAGGGTTCTCCAGAAAGCCGGAGGGGGTTCTCCAGAAAGCCGGAGGGCCGCCCAGTTGCCCGAGCGACCCTCTAGTGCCTGCAGCAGTTCCACATTTAAGGGGCGATTTGCGAACCTCTGCACCGGGGGCCTATCTCCCGGCCAGGGCCGGTCTTGAACGTGATCTGCGGTCCCCACCCAGTAGCCGGCAGGAGGTTTGGCAGTGGGCTGTTGCTATGTGAACTGCTTCACGGTCGGATGGGCCGTGCTATGCTAACTGTCGAGAACTACGGAGGCGCATTCGGCCCCCCCCGGCGCTGCGAACCCGGCTAAAAGATCGGTGTTGGCTTTCGCGCGCTAGGAAAGAGGTGGTGACGTTTTGCCTCCGTCTCAAACAAAGGAGGCAGATCATGATCAATTTCCGCAAGCCGATCGCAGGCGGCTTCACCGTCGCCATTGTGGTCGTGGGCGTCCTTGCCTTGTCGGCCCCAGCTTTAGCTCGGGGTGGTGGTGGCGGTGGCGGTTCGCATGGTTCACGCGGACCGGGTCGCCCTCCGCCTCCCGTTTTTCTGGATAGCTCCGCAGCCGGCCGCGCAGTTGGAAGCGATTGTGCCCTCGTCCGCAAACCAGCAACCAGGCCCCCCGGCAGCACCGCTGGCTATCGTCGCGCCCAGCTCTGCAACTAGATGAGCGCCCGCATCAAACGATGCCAACGCTCCTCCTGATACATGGCGCGACACGGTTGCGCATCTTCCTGTGATTCACGTGCAGGACAATGGACAACGAAAATGAACTCGTTCTGGCGGTTCTTGCGTGACAAGCGCAATCAGCAGGTTCTGGGGTGGCTCGGAGGCGGGCTGATCGTTGCGGCAACGGGACTTTGGGCGGCCTTTGTCTATTTCTTTCC
>DATFXF010000384.1:0-2295 GCA_035258565.1 Candidatus Acidiferrales bacterium | reverse complement strand
CAGCAAACAGATTCAGCATGAGAGAGAGCCACACACTCCATGCCGGAATGGCCGGTGGACGCAACCAGAGCAGCGCCGTCGTTAACGCCAGCGTCAGTACAACAGGAAAAACAACGAAGGCGATGACGCGCCGGCCGATGGCCCGATGAAAAGTCACGAATTCGGTTTTGCCGACGAGATGCCACGTCCGGTAGTTGACAAACGATTCAACAAACGTTGCCCCAAGGACGTAAAACACAGCGGCGAAGGCGAATATGAGAACCATCAGCGAAGAAAGCTCTTAAGCTCCTGCGCCAGCCAGACTGGCCGCTCTTCTGGAATCCAATGTCCGCAGCGTTCCGCAACAGCGCCTTTGACGTTGTCAGCGAAGAGCCGCGCGCCTTCAGCCATACGCTCGCCATAGCTCAGTTCAGCGCCAACGGCAAGCACGGGCATTGTGAGGCGCTGCGCGGCCAGTTGCTTGTTGAGCGCAGCGCTCTGAGGCATCGACCGGATATGGGCGAGGGCGCCGGACACCCCCCAATGAGGCGAAAGTCTCTACATAGGCCTCTATCTCCTCCTCTGAAAATGTTGTTTGGTCATAGGCGCCTTGGCGAAACAGGAATTCCATCAACACGCGTTCTCGGTCCGCAAGCAGGATTTCGGGAATGTCGGGCGTGCTCCCGAACGCCAGATGCCACATCGGCTTACCTCTCAACATGGGAATGGCTGCCGACCGGGGTTCAAGTCCGGCTGGTAGCCCCTCGATCAACACAAGTCGACTAATGTCGTCCGGATGCGCCGCGGCCCATGCATACGCAACTCCAGAGCCTAGGTCGTGACCGACGAGCCTGACGTCTCGGTCACTGAATTGCTTAGTCAATCCGCGAACGTCCTCCGCCACCGTCCCCACATCAAAGCTGCCAAACGGCTTGTCTGACCAGCCGAAGCCCCGGATATCTGGCGCAACCACGGTATATCGTTCCTCCGCAAGCGACGCCATGATAAACCGCCACTCGCGCCAATGCTGAGGAAATCCATGAAGGAGGACAACCAGCGGTCCCTCCCCGCCAACAACGTAATGGATTCGCACGTTGTCCTGGGTCACGCCGATCTCGTGGCGGAAGGTGCGTTCGAAAGCAGTTTTGTCCCACTGTCGGGTCCGAACGGCAAGGTCCTGCTCGTATGTAACGTCCGTGATGGTTTCTAAATTAAGTGTCATTGAAGATTCCACCCGCATCACCTGCACTGTAAAAGTTTCTGGTACTTTGTCTCTCTGCAAGAACATGGCCAAGCTTGTGTTAGTGTGCGGGGGGAAATTCTGCGACCCTCAACCGCTGGAGCTGGTCATTTCTCCGCTCGGCCGAGCTGTAGCGATCCGATCTTCGGCGTATTAGCCACTGCTCGCCGTGTTCGCGGTTCGTCCAAAGATCACCGAGCGCGATGATCGCCTAGAAACCATGCTATTGTGTACAATGAGTACACAATATGGAAGCTATAAAGGTCGGCATGCGCGAGTTCCGCGAAAAACTCGCGGACTACCTGGAATCGGGCAGGCCGCTAGCAATTACGCGGCATGGCGAGACGCTCGGCTTTTACATCCCGGCTCAAAAGCGCAACCGCAAGGCCGAACTAGACGCCATGCGGGCTGCTGCAAAGGATCTCGACCAGATGATCTCTTCGTGGGGCGCGAGCGAGGATGAGTTGATGGACGAGTATAAAGAAATCCGCCGGAGGGGTCGCGAGAAGAAGTCCTTGGAACCGCGTTCGCCAGATCATCGAGATGTACACCGGCGCCGTGTCTTTCTTCATCCCTGAAGCGGCCTACCATGAGGCCGAGGAACACGTAGCCGAGCTTGTGATGAAGCGTGGAGGAGATCCACAGAAAGCCCTGGTCTTTCTGCGTGCTTTGGCAGGCGCTGCTGAACTGATTCCTGAAGATGTATACGGAGAGTACGAAGTGGAAGCAAGAAGACGGCTGGCGAAACGAGACCCAGACGACTGGCCGATCCTCGCTGCGGCGCTGGCACTGGGCTGTCCGATCTGGACTGAAGATACCGATTTTTTCGGCTGTGGTGTAGCGACATGGACATCCGATCGCGTCGAGATGTTCAGTCGTGAGTGAGCCACGGATGACTCACCGGAACAAGCCCTTTAATAGCCCGCGTCAGGATTTGCCAACTCTAATATGGCCAAATCGGATGGCTAAACAGCCCGCCATCCACCCAAATCGTCTGCCCCGTGACGAAGTCCCCTGCGTCTCCCGCGAGCGCTACCACGACGCGCGCCACGTCGAGAGGCTGCCCCACCCTCCCG
>DATFXF010000383.1:0-12004 GCA_035258565.1 Candidatus Acidiferrales bacterium | reverse complement strand
GCTGCGCGAGCGCGTTCTCGATCTTTGCGAGCGCGCCGACTACACCACCGACCCGGTCGCCCGCCAGCAGATGTTGACGTTTGTTATCGTTGGCGCCGGTTACACGGGTGTCGAGCTCATCACCGAATTGCACGACTTCTTGTTCCACTATGTCGTTCGGCGCTACCGCGGCATCTCGGCCGATGAGATTCAGCTGGTCGTGCTGGAGGCCGCCCAGGAGGTCCTGCGGGGCATCCACCCGCGGCTGGCCGCGCACGCCCTGAGGCGACTCAGGGTCGAGGGCATCGAGGTGCGCACGAACGCTCGCGTCACGCGCTCGATGCCCGATGGCGTGGAGGTGAACGGCGAGGAGATCCTCCGCGCCGAGACGGTGATCTGGACGGCTGGAGTACGTGCGCATGAGCTGGTCGAGGTGCTGCCGGGGCCGCACGACCGCATCGGCCGAGCCTGCGTGAATGAGCACTTGCAACTCGAAGCGCATCCGGAGGTCTTCGTCATCGGCGACGCTGCGGCCGCCACCACCGCCGCTGACGCCCCGCGGGTCGCACCGGTGGCGATTGCGCAGGGGCGTCTGGCCGCCCGCAATATTGCACACCTCGAGCGCGGCGAGGCACTGGAAAGTTATCGCTACGTGTCCGAGGGCATGCTCGTTTCGCTAGGGATGAACTATGCGGTAGTGAATGTGGCAGGGATCCGGTTCAGCGGCTATTTCGCGTGGCTCTTTTGGAATGCGGTGCACCTGTTCAAGCTGGTGGGACTGAAGAAGCAGCTCCAGGTCGCTGTGGATTGGTCGCTCGCAGCCGTTTTCCCGCGCGATGCTTCTATTGTGCGGCGCCCGAGCCGCACGAAGCCCTGCAGCACCGAGGAGGATGTCCGTTGAGTTCTTTCCCTCCGAGCTCCAGAAAGGCACGCGGCAAGACCGGCGGGGTTCGTGGAGTTTAGTTGGCGACCTCTGCCACCGGCTGGCGCCCCGACATCAGCGCGTAGTAGGCAAGAAAACTCACTGCGAAGCCAACAAACCAGGCGTAGTTGTAGAGCACGCGCAGCGGCGGATACGCGACACCTATGAAGGCCACGCCCGCGCCTGCCAGGAGCGCCGCGATGGCGTTCCAGTTGAACCCTCCGGAGAATTCATAAAAGCCGCCGCGCCGGTAGAGGTCCTCTACTAGGATGATTTTCTTGCGCAGCACGAAGTAGTCCGAGATCAGCACGCCGGCAATCGGCCCGAGAAAGCCCGAATAACCCACCAGCCAGCCGAAGATGTAGTTGCTGTAGTTCGCCAGCAGCTTCCAGGGTTGGAAGACGGCGATGCTCAGCACGCAGGTGATCAGCCCGCCAGTGCGGAAACTGATCCGTCGCGGGTAGAGGTTCGAGAAATCGTTGGCGGGTGAAACGACATTGGCAGCAATGTTGACGTTCAGCGTTGCGAGCAGCAGGGCAATCATCGCCAGGACCACGGCAGCGGGGTGGCCGAGCCGGCTGAGTACGGCCACCGGGTCCCAGAGCGCCTCGCCGAAGATAATCACCGTCGCGGAGGTCACCGCGATGCCGATGAAAGAATAAAACGTCATCGTTGTGGGCAGCCCCAGTGCCTGTCCAAGCATCTGCGCGCGCTGGCTGCGGGCGTAGCGCGTGAAATCGGGGATGTTCAGCGCAACCGTGGCCCAGAAGCCGACCACGCCGGTAAGCGAGGGGATGAAGAAACGGAAAAACTCGCTGAATGTTTGGAACCTTGAGGGAGCGGCGAGCATCGGACCGAAACCTCCAGCCTTGGTGCGCGCCCAGAGCAGCAGCACCAGCCCGATCAGCAGGAGAAATGGCGCGGTGATCCCCTCGAGGAATCGAATCGTCTTGATCCCGCGGACGATGACCGCTACGTGCAGCAGCCAGAAGGCCGCGAAGCAGACCGGCACGCCCAGAGGGAAATTCTTCCAGCCGGGCGCCACCGCCACGAGCAAGGCATTGATGGCCTCGCCGCCAATCCAGGTCTGAATGCCGAACCAGCCGCAGGCCACCAGCGCCCGCAGGAGCGCTGGCAAGTTCGCCCCGAGCACGCCGAACGACGAGCGCGCGAAGATGGGGAAGGGAATTCCGTAGCGCGCGCCGGCGTGCGCATTGAGCAGCATCGGAATCAGCACCAGCACATTGCCGAGAAACACTGTGAGGATGGCCTGCTTCCAGTTCATTCCGCCGGCAATCATGCCGCTCGCCAGCATGTAGGTGGGGATGTTCACGCTCATGGCGATCCAAAGCGCGGCGTAGTTGTAGGTGCCCCAACTGCGGCGTTCGGCCGGCACCGGTGCCAGGTCTTCGTTGTAGAGGAAACTGGTGCGGATGGTCTCCAGGTCGAGCGCCGTGCGACGCGGCTCGGTGGCTCCGGCGGAGTCAGGCGCGGTCGTCATTTCCGCGGATGCTACCAGGCAGCAGCGAAAAACAAAACTCGAAACTCTCGAAGGAGGTCTCTTTGCCTGGCTCGATCATGCACTCAATAGACGGAGCGAAAGTCCTGGGTGACAGGCACCTGCACTTCGAGCACGCGGCCTTCGTCAGCCAGGCGCGCGCGAATCCGCCGCGCGCGCCCCGCGTCGCGCACCACCCAGTCGGCCGTGGGTAGGGGCTTGGCGGGCTTGTCGGCCTCATGCCAGAGGAGCTCGTTGTCTTTCTGCTCGAGCTTGGTGGGATCGAGCTCGTAGATTTCGCGTCCCTTGATGTCGAACATCAGGAAGCGCCTGCCCAGGGTGACGAGCAGCAGGTGGTCCTTTTTCTCGGCACGATAGACGTTCCAGATCTTGGCCGGGCGCTCGTCAATTTTCAGCACCGCATTCTCCAGTGGCTTCCAAACGATTCTTGCCGCCGCGGGGGCGCTGCCTACCGTGATGGTAAGCGCGAGTGGAAGAGTCGGCTTGAGGTGCAAGAGCACGCTTCGACGCCCTCCGCTCCTGCTTGCGCGGCTTAATAGATGCTGGATTCGCGCTTGCGGCCGGTGTAGTCGATGTACACGGTTTTTAGCTCGGTGTAGAAGTCGATCGCCACCCGGCCCATCTCGCGCAGGCCGATGCCGGTGGCTTTCATCCCGCCGAAGGGAAGCTGTGCCTCGCCGCCGACGGTTGGAGAGTTGATGTGGGTGATTCCGGTCTCGATGCGGTCAATGAACTCGAAGATCTTTGCCGCGTCGTTCGTGTACAGTGAGCTCGAAAGGCCGTAGCGCACGGAGTTTGCCACGCGCAGCGCCTCGTCGAAATCGCGCACCCGAATCACCGAAAGCACGGGGCCAAAAATCTCATCCTGGGCGATGGAGCTCGCCGCGGCTACCTGATCGAAGATGGTCGGCGCGACGAAGTAGCCGCGGGCGTGTTCCGGCCCGGTGAGCCGCTCGCCACCAAGCCGCAGCTTGGCTTCCTTCTTGCCGAGTTCGATGTATCGCAAATCGGTCTTGAGTTGCGCTTCGTCCACTGCCGGGCCCATCTCCACGCCCGGTTCGAGCCCGTTGCCCACTTTGAATTTCTTCGCGCGCTCGACGAGCATCTCGACGAATCGGTCGGCCACTTTTTCTTCCACGACCACGCGGCTCGTGGCCGTGCAGCGCTGCCCGGTCGAGGCGAACGCGCCGAACACGACCGATTCGACGGCCAGCGGCAAATCTGCATCCGCGAGAATCACCAGTGGATTCTTGCCGCCCATCTCGCATTGGCACTTTTTCATCTTACGCGCGCCTTGCGCGTAGAGTTCACTGCCGACCTCGTTCGATCCAGTGAACGAGACCGCGCGCACCTCCGGATGCTGGAGCAGTTCGTCACCCACTTCGCCGCCCGAGCCCACCACCATGTTCAGCACGCCCGCCGGCACGCCGGCCTGTTCAAAGATTTCCACGACCTTGGCGCCGGTCAACGGCGTGAGCGTGGCAGGCTTGAAGACGACGGTATTCCCGGCGATGAGCGCCGGCGAAATCTTCCAGACCGGAATGGACACCGGAAAATTCCATGGGGTGATGGCGGCGACGACGCCCAACGGTTGCTTGAGGGTATAGGCAAAGTTCTTGGGCAACTCTGAGGGCAGCGTTTCGCCGCCGATGCGCCGCGCCTCGCCGGCCATGAATTCCAGGATGTTGATGGACTTCTGCACCTCGCCGAGCGAGTCCTTGAGTGCCTTGCCCTCTTCGCGCGTCAACATCCGCGCCAGATCCTCTTTCTGCTGCTCCATCAATAGTGCCGCCCGGGCGATCACGCGCCCGCGCGCGGGGGCGGGGGTATCCCGCCAGGAGGCAAATGCAGCTCGCGCCGCCGCAATGGCCTCGCGGGTCTCCTCGCGCGTCGAAAGCGGAGCCAGGCCGATCAATTCGTCGAGGTTGGCAGGGTTGCGCCGTTCGACAGTGCGCGTGGAGCGCGATTCCACCCAATGTCCGTTGATGAAGTTGCGGCAAACTTGAGCCGTAGTCGTCGCCGTAGCCATGATCCCGTCCTGTCCTCCCGGCACCGCGCGGAGCAAAGGCGGGCGCGGGAATCACCAGATTCGCGAGCTTCGAGGAATGGTGAAGCCTGCCGCGCCAAAGGTCAAGAGGCGGCGGTCGTGCCCGGGCCAAGACGCGCAGGCGGGAGTAGTAAGGCGCGGGAACCTGCGTTAGACTGGACAGCGTCCCCACGCGGTGGGGTGCCGGATCTTCAGGAGGCAGCGATGAGGCCATCGAGGACTCTCGTACGAATCACGCTCGCTGTTGTGACGCTTCTAGTGGCAGGCTGCCAGCGCACGACGATCGCGGACATCAATGCTGACCCGGGCCGCTTCCGGGATAGGGAAGTCACCATCGTCGGGCGGGTCGTGACCTCCTTTGGCGTGCTGGGCGAGGGCGGCTATGAAGTGGACGACGGCACCGGCCGCATCGCGGTCATCACCACCCGCGGCGTGCCGAGCGAAGGCGCCCGCGTTCGGGTGACCGGTCGCGTCAGCTCGGGCATTTCCTTTGCCGGACGTAACTTCGCGACTTACATCCGCGAGACCAACCGCCACACCGAATCGTCCCGCTGACGCCTGAGAGTTCGTCTGTGTCGATCGGCCCTGCCGAGATCTTTGGTCCACGCGGCAGGACCGGCGGGGCGCAGTTCGGGAGCCTAGGAGCAGACCTCTGCCAGTGACTTGCCCAGCAGGCGGATGGCCTCGTCGACGTCGGCTCTCGAAATATTGAGCGGAGGCGCGAGGCGGATCACGTTGCCGTACAGGCCGCCTTTGCCGATCAGCAGGCCATGGTCGCGGGCGCGCTCCATCAACTGCGCGGTCTCGTCGGGCGCGGGCTCTTTGGTTTCGCGATCTTTCACGAGTTCGAGGGCCTGCATCAAGCCCATACCGCGGACGTCACCGATAAGCGGGTATTTTTCCTGGAGGCCTTCGAGGTTTTGCCGCAGGTGGGCGCCTACCGCGTGCGCGTTTTCGCGGAGTTCCTCCTCTTCGATCACTTCGATCGTCGCGCGCGCAGCGACCGCTGTCACCGGGTTGCCGCCAAAGGTGGAAATCGTCAAGCCCTGGAACGAGTCGGCGATCTCCGAGGTGCTAATCGTGGCGCCGACGGGCACGCCGTTGGCCATGCTCTTTGCGCAGGTCATGATATCTGGTGTGACCTCCCATTGCTCGATGCCGAACCATTTTTTTCCGGTACGGCCGAAGCCGGTTTGCACCTCGTCAGAGATGAACAGCCCGCCGTACTTCTTGACGATCTTGAAGACCATCCGGAAATACTCCGGCGGCGGCGTGACGAACCCGGCGACTCCCTGAATCGGCTCGGCGATGAATGCGGCGATCTGGCCACTGGTGCCTGTTTGGATCAGGTTCTCCACATCCTTGGCGCAGGCCACACCGCAGTCGGGATACTTAAGGCCGAGCGGGCAGCGATAGCAGTAGGGATTGATGGCGTGCGCGATGCCCACGCTGATCACGCCAGCCTTACGCCAGGGGGCCTGGCCGGTGGCCGCCTTGGCGAGCTGCGAGCTGCCGGAGTAGGCGTGCCGCAGCGCCACGACGTCGAAGCAGCCGGTGGCCATGCGGGCAAGGAGAATGGCGGCCTCGTTCGCTTCCGTGCCCGAATTGGTAAAGAAGCTCTTCTGCAGCTTGCCAGGGGTAATCGCGGCCAGTTTCTCGGCTAGGGCGACAATGGCCTCGTTCGGATAGAGCGTGGAGGTGTGCTGCAGCCGGTCCACCTGAGCCTTGATCTTGCTCGTCACCTTGGGATTGGCGTGGCCCACGGAGATGGTCACGATGCCGCCAAAGAAGTCGAGGTACTTCCGTCCCTCGAGGTCCCACAGGTACTGCATTTGGCCGCGATCGGCGACCAGCGGCTGCTTGTAGTAATGAGCCACGACGGGCCAGAGGTACTCCTGGTGTTTGCGGATTACCTCTTCACTGCGGCTGGCGCCAGGCTTGGGCTGAGTTGTCATCTCTCGAGTCCTTTCGAAGCCACCAAGGGAAGACGTATGCGCAGGGATCCAGGGGAACAGATTCTCTTCCTCTCCCTTCCTCTCGCTTCCTCCGTGCTTATCTGTGCTTGCAAGTTCTGTCAGTTGGCGGCCTGAGCCGCGCCGGAGGTCTGCGTGCGGGTGATTTCGCCGTAGGTTTCCGGTCGGCGGTCGCGGAAGAACTGCCAGGTGGTACGCACCTGCTCGATCTCCTCGAGATTCAGATCGGCAACGAGCAATTCGTCCTTGTCGCGGCTGGCCTGGGCGATGATCTGCCCGCGCGGGTTCGAGAAATAGCTCTTGCCGTAGAATTCGCCGATGTCCCAGGGATGCTCGTGCCCGACGCGGTTGATGGCGGCGATGAAGTAGCCGTTGGCCACTGCATGCGCGGGCTGCTCGAGCTGCCAGAGGTATTCAGAGAGGCCTGCGACCGTCGCCGAGGGGTTATAGACAATCTCCGCCCCGTTCAAGCCGAGGATCCTTGCCCCTTCGGGAAAGTGGCGATCGTAGCAGATGTAAACGCCTACGCGCGCGTAGCGCGTCTCGAACACCGGATAGCCTGCGTTGCCCGGGGTGAAATAAAACTTCTCCCAAAAACCGGGGTAGCAGTGCGGGATATGGTGCTTGCGGTACTTGCCGAGGTAGCGACCGTCGGAGTCAATCACCGCAGCGGTGTTGTAGTACACGCCGGTCATCTCCACTTCGTATACCGGCACGACCAGAACCATGTGGTGGCGCCGAGCGAGCTTCTGCATTCGCTTGAGGGTCCCTCCGCCCGGGACGCGCTCGGTCAGGCCGTACCAGCGCGCGTGTTGCTCGGCGCAGAAGTACGGCCCGTAAAACAATTCCTGCAAGCCCAGCACCTGCACCCTGCGCTTCGCCGCCTGCGCGATCAGTCTTTCGTGTTTCGCGATCATTTTCCGTTTGATCTGCGCGAGCGAAAACTTCTCCGGAGACCACTCGCAGCGGGCCTGGATCAAACCGCAGCGGACGACGCGTGGCATGGCACACCCCCTCTGGCGAATTAGGGCCAGTCTACTCCGCGGTTCCGCGTGCGACAAGAGCAAGCGGCTCCGTGTCGTCCGAACGCGGATTCGCTCGGCCCGGCACGGCCTGCGCCTGTATAATCGCGGCGGCCGGATCATGCGACGCCTCTTCAGATGTTTCCTCAGTGCAATGCTCCGCGTGTTCCGATGTTGCGGCACGCAGGCTCAGGCCGTGGCCTATAACATGTTCTTGGCGTTTTTTCCCATGTTGGTGCTGGCGCTGAGCGTGGCGAGCGGCGCCGTAGGTTTGCGCGGCGCAAACCAGGAAGTGTCTTTGCGGTTGCGAGCCCTGCTCCCGCCGGGGAGCCGGCAAATGGTGCACGACTTCCTCACCCAGCAGGCGGGGCATCCCTGGCCCTGGACCGTTTTCGGCGTGCTGGGAACTCTGCTCGCAGGCTCTCAGGTGATGCAGGGTCTGATGGAGGGATTTCATTTGGCTTACGGCGATCCGGAGCGGCCGAGTTCCTGGAGCCGGCAGGCCCGAGGCGTGTTGCTGCTCTCGGCGACCCTGGGACCGTGGATTGCCGCAGTGATCGTAACCGTTTTCGGCAAGCAACTGCGAGCGTGGCTCGGGCGCCATTACGGTCTTCCGGCTGTCTTTCAAGCGCTCTGGGCGGTGCTGCTTTCGAGCGCCGCGCTCGTCGTTGCGGTGTTGGTGCTGGCAGCCATGTACCGCGTGGGCCGCCCGGCGACGCGGGGCTGGCGCGAAGTGCTGCCCGGCGCAGTGGTGGCCACGCTGCTGTGGTGGGCAGCGAACGCGGCCTTCGGCTTCTACGTGCGCCATGTGCGCTACGGCGTGGTGTTGTACGGCGGGTTGGCGGCTGCCATCGGCTTGCTGATTTGGATGTATTTGATCGCGCTGATTATCTTTATCGGCGCCGCCTTTAATGCGGAGGTCCGCGCGCAGGAGGCGGAGCCCAGCAAGGGGAAGGTCTCTGTTCGACAAGCTTTCCTCAAGCGATGCTGACAGGCCCGGCTCGCGGGAGTAAACTATCTTGTTGGATCGCCTGCTTCGAGGAGGGCGCGATGAACGAGATGCGCGTCGAGTGCTGTTGCTACGCGGGGTATCGCGCCGACCAACGCCCGCAGCGCTTCACACTGCGTGGGCGAGTGTTCGAGGTGCAGGCGGTCGAAGACCAGTGGTACGCCCCGGCGGCCATGTACTTCCGCGTGCGTGCCGACGACGGCAACTTCTACGTCCTGCGCCATGATGAGGTGCAAGATGCCTGGACGCTCGATGCCTTCCGGGCGTCGCGCGAGCGCCCTGCCCCGTTGGAGGGCGGAGGCGAGCGGTGAAGGAAGATCGACGGCGTCACGACCGCGTCGTCGTCCCGGAGGACAAGCTGCTCGACTGCGAGGGAGTGAGCCGTGCGCTCCAAGGCAAGATCTCCGTGCTTGGCCTCGGCGGGATGTACATCCGCACAGCGGATGTGTATCCGGTGGGAACCGAACTCGAGCTGCGTATCCGCTCTGGCGCGGAAACGGTCGAGACGCCGTGTGTCGTGCGCGACGTCATCCCCGGCGGGCTGGGGGTCGAGTTCACCTGGGTGCGGGGCTCGCTGGAGCAAAAGCTTCAAAAGCTGATGGTACAAATCAAACCATGATGTCGAGCGCGGCCCGCTAGTCCCTCGATCAACTCCTAGAACGTCGCAATTCATCCAAGGAGTAGGCATGGAACCCACGGTTGGCTTCATTGGTCTTGGCGTGATCGGCTTGCCGATGGCCGAGCGGCTTCAGCAGCAGGGGTTGCCGCTCGTCGTCTGGAACCGGACAGCGCAGAAGGCGGACGGTCTGCTCGAGCGCGGCGCCCAGCGCGCGAGCACGCCCGAAGAGCTCGCTCGAAGTGCGGATATCGTCATCACCATGGTCACGGACGGCCCGGCTGTCGAGGCACTTGCGTTTGGCTCCGGCGGTCTGGTCGCGGCGCTCACACCCGGCAAGGTCCACTGCGATATGAGCACGATCGGTCCCGACACGTCGCACCGCCTGGCCGTTCGCTACGCCTCGTGCGGCGTGCCCTTCCTCCAGGCGCCCGTTCTGGGTAACAGGCACGCTGCAGCCGCGGGCACGCTGCTGATTTTTGCCGGCGGCCCGCGCGAGGCCTTCGAGAAATGCAAGCCTGTTTTCGAGGCCCTCGGCCGGAAGATCTGGCACTTGGAGGAAGCGTCCACCGCGAGCGCGATGAAGCTCGCTTCAAATCTGCTGCTCGCCGGAATGATGCAGGTCTTCGGGGAATCGCTCGTACTGGCGGCGAAGGCGGGCATCCGGCCGCGCACGATGCTCGAAGTGATCGGTCAGTCAGCGCTCGCCGCCCCGATGTTCGAGACCAAAGGCGAGGCCATCGCCCGCGGTGACTTCACGCCGAATTTTTACCTGCGTAATATGTTGAAGGACCTGGAATTGGTCCTGGACGCCTCGAATCAATGGGGAGTGGAATTGCCGGCGACCCGCGCCGTTCGAGGCGCCTTTGCCGCAGCGGCCGAGCAGGGCTTGGCCGAGCTCGACTATTCCGCGGTCGTCAAATGGCTCGAGCAGCGCGCCGCTCTCGCGGCCGCAAGGTGATCGGACGCCAGCCCCGACTCGTCGAGGAGCATTTCCCAAGCCCTTTCGAAGACGCTCTTGGCTGGCTCCCCGGGCTGCACGCCAGTTCCCAGACTCAGCATGGCGATCGATTCATTTCCCCAGCACACCAACAACACGGAAGAGCACTGCTGACGACCCTGACCGGAAGAAGAGTCTTGGAACTCAAGGACTCCGCGGCAGTTCACGCGGATTCGATCGTGTCGGCTCCCCGAGCGGACGGAGAACGGCTGCGCTCGAGCGCCACGGTGGCCTCCTCGCGAATGCGTTTCCATGCGCGCTCAACATGGCGCAATTCTGTGTTTGTCTGGCCGATCGCAACCCGCAGGGTAAGCCGATCGTTCAGTCGGGTATGCGTCAGATAGAGATCGCCACTCTGGTTTAAACGGTCCATGAGCACCTGGTTGATTCGGTCACCTCCGCGGTGGCGGAAACAGACAAGGTTCAACGGCGCGGGCGCAGCCAGTTCAAACTGATCGTCTTCGCGAACCCAAGAAGCAAACTGTTGAGCCAGGTCGACATGGTGCCTGATGTGATGGCGCAGACCCTCGAGTCCGTAGTGGCGGATGACAAACCAAAGCTTCAGAGAACGGAAGCGACGACCAAGTTGGATGTGCCAGTCTCGATAGTCGATCACCGAGCCCGATTCTGTCGCCGGGTTGCGCAGGAATTCAGGGAGCACGCTCAAGGTCTTGATCAGCGCCGTCCGGTCGGCCACGTAGAAACAGTTGCAATCAAAGTTCGTGAACATCCATTTGTGAGGATTGAACGTATAACTGTCTGCTAGTTCGAGGCCGTCCTGGATCCACCGAAACTCCGGGCAAAGCGCGGCCGTGCCGGACATGGCCCCGTCGACGTGAAGCCAGATGCCGTGCTCGCGCGAGACCTGCCCGATTTCTCGCACCGGATCGATGGCGTTCGATGAGGTAGTGCCCACCGTGGCACACACGAAACAAGGAAGGCGTCCTGCCAAGCGGTCTCGCTTGATTTCGGCAGCGAGTCGATCGGGGCGCATCCGAAATCGTTCGTCCACCTCGATCTGTCGCAAGTTCTCCCGGCCCAGCCCGGCGATTTTGACCGCCTTTTCAATCGAGGAATGCGCTTCGGTGGATGTGTAAGCAACCAAGCGTCCGTCGCAACCCCGGTCGTTGCTCGAAAAGTGGGTGGCACGCTCCCGAGCTGCGAGCAAAGCGCACAGGGAAGAGCTCGATGCAGTGTCCTGGATGACGCCTCCGCCGGCCCCGCTCGACGCGAGGCTTTGGGGCAACCCCAGGGCTTCTCGGAGCCAGTCAAGCACGTGCGTTTCGAGTTCCGTGCATGCGGGGCTGGTGGCCCAAAGCATGCCTTGAACGCCCAGGCCGGCGGAGAGCAGCTCTCCCAAGATGGACGGGAAGGAAGCGTTCGATGGGAAATAGGCAAAGAAATTGGGTGACTGCCAATGCGTGATGCCGGGAAGAATCAGCTTCCCGACATCTTGCAAGATGGCTTTGAACGGCTCGCCTTTCGCCGGAGGCCTCGTGGGGAGCGATTCGCGCACTTGCCCCGGCTTCGCCGGCGACAATACAGGATAAGACTCAACGCGCTCGTAATAGTCGGCGATCCAATCAATCACCGCCCTTCCGTGGCGCCGGAATTCATCCGGGGTCATGTGAAAGTCCGTCTTTTGAGACATACGACTCACCTTTCCGAGATCACGCACCGCCAGCCCCCCGCTCGACAGCGCAAGTGCGTGCGGACGAGTGTGGAAGCTGAACGGCTGTTCCTGCTGACTGGTTTGGCCTGCACCCATGGAAGAGGATGTTCTTCGAGCTTTGGCGCCAGACCCACCAGAGGCAGACGGTCGGCGAATTGTGTAGAAGTTCCTGTCTATCCTTTCAAGGGCGGAGCCGGCGGGCGCTCGAGTGGGCCGCGAAACGATTCTGCAGCGAGGCTGCGCAG
>DATFXF010000382.1:0-8922 GCA_035258565.1 Candidatus Acidiferrales bacterium | reverse complement strand
GGCGATCCTCGCGCTGGACGCTGAGATCGTGGCCGCGAGCAGCGGCGGCACACGCGCAATTCCCGCCGAGGAGTTCTTCGTGGACATGCTAACCACACAACTCCGGCCGGGGGAAATCCTGAGCCAGGTGCGCGTCCCGGTGCTTGCGCCGCGGACCGGCACGGCCTACGCGAAGCTGCACCAGCCGGCCTCGGGCTTCGCCATCGTCGGGGTGGCCGCACGGGTCACTGTAAACAAAGAAGAGATCGAGGACGTCGCCGTAGGCATCACCGGGCTGGGACCGAAGGCATATCGCGCTCGGGCAGTCGAGAAGGCGCTACGAGGCAAGAAGCCGGCGACAAAGCTGCTTGCCGATGCGGCGCGGAGCGCCACCCAGGGTGTCGAGCCGCTCGCAGACCTGCACGCTTCGGCAGAGTATCGCCGCGAAATGGCGGCCGTGTTTACACGGCGGGCCCTCGAGCGCGCCCTGGTACGGGCGCAGGGAAAGAAGGCGTGAAGGTTGCCGGAAACTACCTGCTGCCGGGCACCCCACAGCAGGTGTGGGAGCTGCTGAACGACCCCCAGCGTTTGGCGAAGTGTTTGCCCGGGTGCGAGCGGCTCGAGCCCGACGGTCCGGACCGCTACAGAGCCACCATCAAGTTCGCTCTCGCTGCGATTTCAGGCAAGTATTCGGGTTCGGTCGAGCTCACCGAGAAAAAACCTCCGCGAGCCCTGCGCATGCGACTGGAGGGTCAGGGCACTCCGGGGTTCCTAAAGGGCGAGGGTCAGCTGGAATTGACGGAAAGAAAGGGGCAAACCGAGGTGCGCTACTCCGGCGAGGCGCAGGTCGGTGGGCTGATTGCGTCAGTCGGGCAGCGCCTGATTGATCTCGCGGCGCGAAAGATCGTCCAACAATTTTTCGAATGTGCCGAGACTGAACTGAAGGTCACCTGAACGGAATGCAAAGGACACGGGGGCGTGTGGACGCACGGATCAGCACGAGGCAGGCGACAGGTTCTAAAGGGGGAAACTCTCCGGTGGGCGGGAAGACGCGCGCCGCACTGGGATTCCGTGCGCACTCTGGCTGGACGGCGCTCGTGGTGGTGGCCGGACCGCTGCGCTCTCCGGCGGTGATCGATCGACAGCGGGTCGAGCTGGTGGACCCCGCCATTCCGGAGGCGAAGCAGCCGTACCATGCCGCCGCGCAGCTGGACCTGAGGGAAGCGGAAAAACTCGTGAAGCGCTGCGCCGACAAAGCAGAGGCTTTGGCTTGCCAGGCCTTGCGCCAGGTGATTGAGGACCTACGAAAGAAGGGCCATGAAGTTGTGGGGTGCGGGATTCTGCTTGGTTCGGGCCGTCCCACAACCACGCTCGCTTCCACACTCGCTTCCCACGCGATGATCCACACGGCGGAGGGCGAGCATTTTCGAAATGCCATCCGAGCGGCGAGCAAACGCCACGATTTACCGGTGACGGGAGTGAAAGAGCGCGAGCTTCTCGCCCGTGGCTCGGCCGAACTTCGTATCCAAGCCGACGAGCTCGAACGCCGCGTCAGTGAAATGGGTCGGCCCATCGGCCCGCCTTGGGCGCAGGACCAGAAGCACGCCGCTCTGGTCGGGTGGCTGGCCCTCGTCCGAGCGTCGAGGCAGAGTTGAAGCGCACTTTTTCGGAGGCGAATCATGGATCTGCGTTATCCCATTGGCCAATTCAAATATGAAGGGGAGCTAAGCGATGAGCAGCGGAGCCGCGCGATTCGGGAGATTGCTGAGGTACCCGTCAAGCTTCGCGCCGCCGTCCAGGGACTCAACGAGGAACAGCTCAATACACCGTACCGGCCCGAGGGCTGGACAGTGCGACAGGTGGTGCATCACTTGCCCGATAGTCACCTGCAAGCCTACACACGCTTCAAGCTGGGGCTGACCGAAGAGGAGCCCACGGTCAAGCCGTACGATGAAGTGCGCTGGGCGAATCTAGCCGACACGCGCGATACGCCGGTGGACGTTTCGCTCGGGCTCCTCGACTTCCTGCACCGGCGATGGGTGATCTTGCTTGGATCGCTGCGGCCACAGGATTTTGCGCGCCGCTTTCTCCATCCCGAGCTTGGGGCGATGACTCTTAACAAGAACCTCGCGCTGTACGCCTGGCATGGCCGGCATCACATCGCGCACATCACCTCACTGCGCGAACGGATGGGTTGGCGTTAGGATCTTTCCTCTTCTCCCTCAACTTGCTTCTTCCCGCCGATGGTGTCGCCCTCGAGGCGGCCCCTTCGATTTCGGGGATCATCCGGTTGCGTGGCTCCGCTCGCGAGGCTCGTACGAGCAAGCGCGTCGTGAAGATCGAGCTTGGTGATGCCGAGGCATGGCGATGGGATGGTCGAAATCCTTGCCCGAATAGGCCAGGGCGAGCCCATGGAGGGCGTTAGGCAGGTGGGCTCGAGTGAGCTTGTTTTCCCGACGAGGTACACCCCGCGAGCAGTAATGGTCTATCATCGGCGCCACCGATGTTGCTGAGCGCGCTGCGCTATTACTGGATTGTTTCGAAGGGTTACCGGCTGCGCCCGTGGCAGAGCCCGTACATTCGCTGGCGGATGGAGACCTTCTTCGGCGAGCTGGCAGCAGATCTCGACGCGCGCACATTCTTCCGCCTGTTGTGGCGTGAACGCGCACAGCTCAGTCGCTTCCTGCATTGGGCCGACGAACGCCGGAAGGCACAGCGGGCACGCGAGGGGCGCGAGTAGAGCGGCAGCGCGGTCCTGCGGTATACGCTGCGAAGGGAATCGGCGTATACTCGTCGAAAAGAGTTCACCGCTCGGTCTGGAGTGTCTGTGCAGGAATTGAGGATTCTGCAGAAAACCGAGAGACTGCATGAGGGCCGCTGGTGGGAGCCCGAGCCAGGCAACAAGGTTCATTGCTACCTTTGCCCGCGCCACTGCCACATCGGGGATGGCCAGAAAGGTTTCTGTTTTATCCGCATCAATCAGGGTGGGCGCCTTTATAGCCTCGGCTATGCCTCGCCGGCGGCGATCCAGATCGATCCAGTGGAGAAGAAACCGCTCAACCACTTCCTCCCGGGCACAAGGATTTTTTCGGTGGGAACCGCCGGCTGCAACATGGGTTGCTTCTTCTGCCAGAACTGGGACATTTCCAAATCGAAGCAGGACCAGGCGAACTCCACCTACCTGCCACCGGAGGACGTGGTGCTCCTGGCGATCAAGTACGGCTGCCCGTCGCTCGCCTTCACCTACAACGAGCCGACCATCTGGAGCGAATATGTGATCGATATCTGCCAGGTGGCCAAGGAGTACGGTTTGAACACGGTGATGGTGACGAACGGCTACATCACGTATGAGGCCTTCCATGAGGTTTACGACCACATCGATGCGGCGAATGTGGATCTGAAGGCTTTTCGGGAGGATTTTTACGGCCGCATTACGCTAACGCATTTGCGGCCCGTTCTTGAAACGCTCGAGTGGCTTAAGAAGGAAACCCATGTTTGGTTTGAAATCACCAACCTGATCATCCCCACGCTCAACGATGATCCGCGGGAGATCCGCGAACTCTGCGAATGGGTACTCGACCACCTCGGGCCTGAACTGCCCCTGCACTTCACTGCCTTCCATCCCGACTTCAAGCTGCGTGACAAACCCAACACGCCGCCGGAGACGCTGCACATGGCGAGGAAGATCGCTCGCGGGGTGGGCTTACACTACGTCTATGAGGGCAATATCTCGAGCGAGGGCGCACACACGTCCTGTCCGTGCTGCGGGGAGCTACTGGTTGAGCGCTCGTGGCATAAGGTGCTTAGGAATCGCTTGCAGGATGGAAGATGTCCGACCTGTGGCCACTCCGTCCCCGGTCGGTGGACGAATCCGCGCGGTAAGACCCCGCTCAACACCCATCCGAGAACTCGGGCCCTTGAAAAGAAATACGACCATCTGAACCTTTAGCCGCGCTGGCGGGTGAAGCGAGTTTGCTCCCTCCGCTATTTCGTTTTGGTCAGGCGGGCGAAGTCGAAGTTCTCAATCTTGATCTGGATCTGCTTTTTCACCGCATGCACAGTGGTGCGGGCTCCATAAGTGGGCCCGTCTGGCAAGTCCCCATACTCCGTGGTTATGCTGATCGGGTCGTCATCGAGCGAACTGGTGACCTCGAGTCTCCGTGGTTTGTGGCTGGCCACATCCACATAGAAGGTCATGGAGTCTCCCTGGATCACGAAATCCTTGACGCGAACCTGGACGGTGCCCGACGTTGCCCCTTTTCCTTCCCAGACCTCAGCCTTCTCGAAAGGCGCCGAGAGGCTCGCCGGGCTGGGATAGAGATATCGGACGGCTCGCTCGATCATACGCTGGAGGTATGCTTGCGTCTCTTCTTGCTTCTCACGCCTGATGTGACCGCGCACGCCGCGCCGCTCGACGGGCGCGGGGCTACTGCCGAGAGGCGTTCTTTGCAGCTCTCCGTCTGCGTCGAACTGAACCAGCTCCACGCGCTCGTTCTTGACCTGGCCCTTGAGCTGCAGTTCCGTGCGCTGCTTCCACGTGTACTGGCGCAGCGCACGCTGGTTCTCCTCGATGCGCGCTCTGACGGCCGCTCCGAGGGAGGCGGTGCTGGGCGCTTGCGCTCGAAGGTTTGGAAGAACCCCTACTGATAGCAGCGCGGCGACAACCAACGCGTGCGCTCCCCAGGACATGACTTGGCCTCCTGCCGCTCGTGTGTCGGTTCGTGGCGTGCCACGATCCTCAGGGGTGGAACTTAGTGCTGGCCCCGTGTGGTGTCAAGGGGACAGAGAACTCTGCCGCGAGGAAGCGGACTCACCGCAGGTAATAACCCGGCCCGACGCGCAGGGCATGATGCCAGGACATGGGAAAGGCCCAGGCGACCATGGAGCCGAGCAGCGCTTGACCCACGGCCAGGGGGATGATGTTGTGCTCGCGCGCGAACAGCCAGGCCATGGCCGTCCCGCCAAGAAAGGTCAGGGGAACCAACACCGGGTTGGGCCAGTGCAGCGCGCTGAAAATCGCTCCAGCGAGCAGGGAAGTGAGCCACCGCCGCGAGATGACAGTCAGGAGGCGGTTGTTCAGGAATGAGTTCAGCGCGACCTGCTGAAGCAGGCAGAAGGCGAAATAGCTCCACAGACGCTCGAGGCTGATCAGGCGCGCGGGAATGTGTCTTGACGCTCCGAGCGCAAGGCCTGTGCCAAGCAGCACGGCCACGAAGATCCCATACACCAAGGCGGCTTGGAGGGCAGCCCGCCAAAGGTTGTCGGCGCGCCAGCCCAGGGTTTTCGGCGTATCGCCATGCAGCAGGAAACTGCCGACGAGCCATGTCGGGATGATCATCCAGCCGTGTGGAGAATCGAACTGGCCCCACCAGATGTACCACGCGACGACTGGCGGCATTCCCAGAATGTCGAGCCAGGCGAGCCGGCGAAGAGCGCTCGGGCTCATCGCACCCGCACGGGAGCCGGAGTTTGCTGCGTTGAGGCAGCGAGCCTCGTGAACCAGGCGCGCACCACTTCGGTTGCTGGCTTCCTGAGCGGTGTGTAGGAGACCTCAAGCGGCCCGCCGCCGCGTCCGCTTGACGGCCACTTCCACCAGAACATCCCGCGCAACCACGGCTTCCCTGCAAAAGCACGGAAGGTAGCCTCGTAGGCAGCCGCCTGTTCTTCCAGACTGACCGGGCGCCCGTTGTCTTCAACCCACGGCTCGCTCGAACCGCCGCGCCTGCTCGGGTAGCCGACCTCGGTGAAAAGGATGGGCTTCTGCCACCGGAGACTCATGGCTTCGAATTTGGCCGCCAGTTTTTCGGCTCCGGGCAAGAGTTCTTCGACGAGCGTTGTGGGCCCCGCGGCAAGCGGATAGTAGTCGTTGATGCCCATGTAGTCGAGGGCATCCCAGAAGCCGAGCGACTCAAACTCACGGCCCCAGTTGGCCGCATAGGTAAGCGGCCCGTGATAGACGCGACGCACGTCGGCAATCAGTCGCCGCCACTCCTCCTGATACGGGGTCAGGCCTTCCAACTCGGTGCCGATCGAGAGTAGGTCGAATCGCTCAAGTTCAGCGAGTCGCGCGTAGTGCAGAATGAACTCACGATAGTTGCGCATCCAGGCTCCACGCGCCGCGGGGTCCTCGAAGTGCAGCGTTCCCGTGTAGCCACCGCGCAGCACCCAGAGCTGCGGCTTGAGCATCACCTTCATGCCCAGCCCGTGGGCCACGTAAAGGGCCTGCGTCAAGTCCTCGTCGGTTTCGTCGCTGTCGGTGTAAGAGATGGACTCCTCGTTTGTGCTGCGGGAGAAGCCGTAGGGGACCACTGCGATGGCGTTGGCGCCGAGGGCCTTGAGCCGGCGCAGCTCGGCGGCAGCCTCCGGCGAGACGTAGCCGCCGCCGCGTCCGCCCCACCCCTCGTGTGAGAAGCTGATCCCGCGGAAAAAAAAGTTGGGGTCGAGCGAACGGCGCGGCACCGGGTCGGCCTCAGGTGCCAACGCGACGCGAACGGCCCAGTCATGCCATTCCTGCTCGAGGTCCGCTGGCCGGGTGTCAAGCAGTGCCGCGAGACTTGCGGTGTTCGGCTCGCTGAGCTTTGCGGAATAGAGTTTGTGCACCGCCTCCAGGCCGGAGCGCCGGACCACCGTACCCATCCAGGCCGCGCCGAGTGGAGTGCGCACGAGGGGCGAGAGGAAGGCGTCGGAGTTGTTGGCGACGAGCTGCGCAAGCAGGTAGTGACCCTGTTCCCTCTCAATTTGTGCGGCACAGTCGTCCACCGTGCGTCCGTGCCATTCGCCCGCCAGCCATTCGGCCGCCCAGTCTCCCATCCGGGGTGAGCCCGCGCGGCCCCAGGCGGCGTTGAGAAGCGCTGCGGCATCTGCGGCCGGGTCGACCTCCTTGATGTAGCCGCCGAGGACGGCGCGGATCGTCGTGCCTTCCACTCCATACGTGCGCTCGATTCCCGTCGCCTTCCGAAAGGAACTGAGGTCAGGGTAGAGCACGATGCGCAGATGGATTGGGCTTGCGCGGCCCGTTCCGCTAGGGTTCGGGGATAGGTTCAAGCGTCGCGTCTCCGCTGCCAGGATTCGTTCGCGCTCTTGCGCGAACTGCCGGATGAAGTCAGCGGAGAAGGCCCCGGGATCATACAGGACCTGATGATGTGAGGATGAGAAACGGCGAAGATTGCGCTCGGTGAGCCAGGACGGGACGCGCGGAGCTTCCGCTAAAGCCGCGCCGAGTGCAACAGAAGTGCAGAGGGCGCCGAAAGCTTGCCCGCTTGAGAGCGCGGGGAATTGCGTCGCAGTCGGAGCCTTCCTCTGGCGCAGGAGGCCGAGAAGCGCGAGCAGGAGGCAGAAGCCCGCGGGGACCAGCAGATAGAAGAACGCACGCGGCCCGACAAAACGCAGCACGAAGCCGAAGGTGCCTGCAAGAACGAGAAGCACGGGAAGAATCATCAGCGTGAGCGCCAGCCACGTCCAGCCCTCGCGCGGCAAAATGGAGCGCTGCAGTTCCGCAACCAGCCGGCGCGAGCACATTCGGCCGCCCGCGAGCACCACGAGCGCAGCCAGGGCGGCTACGCCACTGCGCACGATCAGCTGGTCCGCGCTCAGCCGAGCGATCTGCACGTTGTATTGGGCCAGACGTACTCGGCCCCAATAGGCTAGCGTCGCTCCCTCGGTCGTGAGCAGCAGCACGGCCCAGAGGCCCGCAAAGTGGCAGACGGTGCGAAGCGATGCCGAGCGCAGTCGCAGGCCGCAGGCAGCGAGCAAAACAAGAAGCATCACATCCAGGATTGCCGGCAGGGCCGCAGACGGCGCTAAGCCACTGCTCCATTCGGCCGGGATCCCATTGGCAATTCGCAGACGAAAGGGAGTAACGGACCAATCGGTGACGGGCATGCCCATGAGTGGGTAGGCAACGGCCTGCACCACAATGCGGTCGAGGGCCAGCGCCAGCCAGTAGCCCAGATAGGCGAGAGCAAACCATCCGGATCCGCGCACGGTGATTCGGACCAGGAAAGCGCTCCATTTCTGATTGTGCTCGGAAACCATCCTTCCAGAGTCAGAGGGAGGGCCGGATCTGTGGGTTCCTCGAGGCTCCACCGGACGGGCTAGAATGAGGGCGCCACGCAGGCAGGCTTTCAGAGCGGCTAGGTCGCATGGCGCGCCTTGGACAGGAGGGCGCGCATCAGGCCGATCGCCTGCTCGGCACTGAGATTATGAGGCTCAAGAAATACCTCGAGGTCGAGTGCCGGGAAGCCCTTTCGAGTGAGGTAAGCGGGAAGCTGTTCGCGGATGATGGTAGGCGTGCCGGTCGAGATCTCGCGCAGGGCGTCGAACACGAGCTGATGAGTCTTGTCCTCGAAGGGGTACTCGGCGAGAAGCTCGATGCCTTCCGCCCAGACGCTTTGCTCTCTGGTGCCCTGACTCATCGCGCGAAGTATATCGCGCTCGGCTTCCAGGACGCTTTCGGGAGCGTCAAGAATTTCCATCTGGGCTGAAATCCACGCCGATCATAATCCCCTGCATGGCCTTGCACAAGAGGAATTCTTATGAATTCTTGCGCGCGCTGGGGCGGCGCCCGGCTTGCGCAATGCTGGGGCCGCCGCTAGAATCCGGTTTCCCTGCGGTGGAAGGGGACCAGGAGGCGTGCGTGGCCATTGTGAAGCAACTGCGCGTAGAGCTGGCAAACAAGCCGGGCGCGCTTGCGGAGTTGTGCAGCGAGCTCGCCAAGAAAGCGGTGAACATCAGCGCGATCCAAGCCAGCGAAGCCAAGGCGCTGGGCTCGGTGCGCTTGCTCGTGAACCAATTCGAAACCGCCAAGGGCGTCTGCGATGCCATCGGGGTGAAATACCTCGAAGAGCAAGTGCTTGCCGTCAGCATCAACGACCGCCCGGGCGCGTTGGGCAAGGTCACCCGAAAACTGGCGGAGAAGGGCATCAACATCGAATATGTCTACGG
>DATFXF010000381.1:0-4977 GCA_035258565.1 Candidatus Acidiferrales bacterium | reverse complement strand
CCGAGCTCGAAGGGCACTTCTTTCACCGTCCGGGACTCAATGCGATAGTGACCGCGGATGATGCGCTCGATCTCCTTGTACCGCTCGGGGCTGTCGTCACCGGCAGCGATCTGCGCCCAGGCCGCCTCGAATTGCAGCCGCGCCAGCTCCCAGCTCGACGCCGGAATCTCTTCGATTGGCTGCATGACGCGCAACCGGCGCAGGTACCAGAGCCCAAAGACCAGACCGCCCAGACCGAACAGCAGCGCAGCGGCCGTGGTCCAGTAATGCAGTCCATGCGCGACGGGCAGCGGCCCGTCCTTGATCTGCTCGCGACCGTCCCAGGTGCGCGACGTGTAGAGCACGGTCTCCGGAAGCTTGGCGGCGTGAGATTCGTTGCTGCCTGCCACCGTATACGACATCATCGCCTTGAGGGTCCACTTCTCGGCGACGTTGAAGCTCTGCAGGTTCACGTTGATGTGAATCATGCGGCTTCCGTCCTTGAATTCGCGCACAAAGATTTCCGGTTGCCCGGCGATTTCGAAGTCACCTTCGACCGCGAGGCTATTCAGATCGATCTTTGTGCCCGGTTGCTCTCGGACGTAGATGTGCACCGGAATCCGGTCGCCGGTGCGCCAGGCAAAGTCGGGCTCGAGCTGAGTGACGACCTGCGGGGCGCTGTCGACGGCGGGCGGAAATGCGGGCCAGATCGTGCGCTTGGACCAGAAGGTCGCGGTGAGCGCTGCTGCACACAGCAGGAACACGCCGACCGTCCAGGCAACAAACTTCAAATGCCGTGACATTTGGCACCTCTCAGTCTATAGCCGGTTTATCGGCGTGAAGGATCCCGAGGCGTGCCTGACTTTTCAGAGTTCTTGCCGGACGACAGGGGCTCCAGAGGAGTCACCACCGCCGCCACCAGGAACAGCAAAGCCAGGATCAACGGGTAAACAAAGACCTCCTGCTCGCCCTTCTTGTACGTCACCTCCACGCTGGAGATGAGGGAGCCGAACTGGAAGTCGGAGGGGTTGTCGACACGCGTGTATCGACCGCCCGCAGTGTTAGCCAGGTAGCGCAGCGAGTTTTCTTCCAGCGCGGTGCGCTGCACTTCGCCGTCGACCTCGTACCACTCCTTGCCGCGATTCGCCTCCTGATCGGCAGGCGAAAGCTGGCTGATGGGAATGGCCGAGGGTGTCGTTTTGCCGACGCCGACGACGATGAGCTCGATGCCGCGCTTGCGGCACTCTTGGGCTACGAGAGCGACGCCGTCCAGTCCATCGTCGTTGCCTCCGTCGGAGAACAGGACGATGATCTTCTTGCGGCCCGGGTTGGAATCCGCGTCGTAGAGCCGGAAGGCGAGGTCGAATGCCTTGACCAGGTGGCTACCTTCACCAGGAGCCGAGCTTACCGTGAGCGCGCGCTTGAGCACCCACTGCAGCGCCGCCATGTCGTCGGTCAGGAACGCCTGCGGGAATGCCTCGCCGGCGAAGCTGACAACGCCGAGATGATTGGCCTTGAGAGCCGGGATCACCTCGTTGATGATCAGGTAGCGGGTCATGTCCAGCCTGGTGCCGCCGTTGTAGTAGTAGCCGGAGACCTTGCCCTGGTAGTCCTGGGCAGCCATGCTGCGGCTGACGTCGACGATCGCCATCACGTCCGCCGAGCCGGACGGAAACTCCGTCCGGCCATGCTCGAAAGACGGTCGCGCCAGGGCGACGATGAAGGCGGCCAGCGCCAGGAAGGCCCACAGGGCCTTGAACTGGTACGTCTCTTTGCGGGCCGGCTTCGAATATCGCGCCACCAGCTTCTCCTCGCCGTAATACGACTGGAGCTGCTGCTTGCGGCGCCATGCGAGCCAGACCAGGGCCGCTCCGCAAGGAGGGACCAAGGTCAGGGCCCAGAGCACAACCTCATTGAGAAAGTGCATAGGACTGCTCCTTAGATGCCCTTCTTGCCGCCGCCCTTCCCGCTGCCGCCAGGGTTGCCCTGGTCGCCTCCGCCGCCGCCAGCCGACTGGCTCTTGAGCAGCTCGAGGTTGTACTTGGCATACAGGTTCGTGGGGTCAAGACGGAGGGACTCTTCGTACGCTTGAATTGCCGACTGCACCTTCTTCAAGTTGACGTAGGTGTTGCCGAGCAAAAACTGAATCTGGGCGCAGAGCTGCTTGCGCGAGCCGGGGATGAGACCGGCGTCGTCCGTGCAGGCAGAGTATGCCGCCGTGAGCTCGCTCTTGGCGGCCTCGTACTCCTGCGCCTGGTAGGCTTGCAGACCGCTGTCGTAGAGAGCGGTGGGCTTGTCGCCGACCTTGCTCTGCGAAGCTCTGTGGAAGGCGCCGCGGTGCATCGGCCACGTGTAGGTGGCTCCCTGGTAGACGCCGTAGGCGAACAGACCCAGGAAGAGCACCACAGCGACCTGGACTACCCCAGCGCGGTGCTTCTGGAAAAACTCTTTGAGCCTCTCCATGGGATATCTCCTTAAATCAGGTGGCCCCTTCCGGGGTTATTCATTGAGGATGAGCGCTGCGGCCACGAGGCCGAGCAGCAGGAAGATGACGGCTGCGCCCGCGAAGTAGAAGAACATTTCCTCGTGCCGGTTGCTCACGGTCACCGAGATGACCGTCCGCTCCATCTTGTCGATGGTCTTGAAGCCGGCTTCCAGCTCGGTTGTGTTTTCCACGCGGAAGACCTTGCCGCCGACGTCCTCGGCGAAGCGGATGATGTCCACGTCGCGTTCCGCGAGCGTCTGCCCCACGCCTACGACGTAGAAGCTGATCCCCCGGCTCTGCAGGACGCTCTTCAGGCGGCTCTTGGTCATCTCGGAGATGTTGTCCTCACCGTCCGTGACCATGATCAGGACCTTCGTCGTCGCTTTGCCGAGCTCGTCGAAGTGGTCGGCTGCGGCGTCGATCGGCCCTGGCTTCGAGTCACCGAAGTTGGTGCCACCACCGAGACCTTCCCCTACGAACTGCCCCTTGCGGTAGATCTGCCGCAGGTCGTGCGTGAGGGGCCATGAGTAATAGGGAGCGCTGTCGAAGACGATGATGCCGACGCGATCACCGGCGTTGGCCTTCCAGCGGTCGCGGATGAAGGACAGAACTGCCCATTGTGCGGCGTCGATGCGCCTGTTGCCCCTGAACTCGTTTGGGTTCTCCGGCCCGCGCCTCTTTTGCGGCGGAGCCGGCGGAAGCGCTTTGTCGAGCTCGGGGTCGGGCTCCAGCTTGGGAATCTCGCCGTCGAACGGCGAGCCCATCGAGCCGGAGATGTCCACCGCGATCATGATGTCGCGGGCTTTGATGGTCTGCTCACTCTCCACATGCAGGCGCTGCGGTTGTGCCAGAGACACGACCAGCAGGGCAAAGGAGATGCTCAGGAAGGCGAGCGGCAGCCTGTAGAGAATCGTGCTTCCCGCCATGCCCGCGGTCAGACGCACATTGGAGTGGCCGAGAAAGCCTTTCCGCCTGAGCATCAACCAGGGAACAGGAATCAGGATCAGCAGCAGAAGCCAAAAAGGATGTGCTAGCCCCATGGCTAGATCCTCCTACTATGACGCTGTCGGCGGTTAGCCGTATGACTGCCTGGTAACTTCTAACTCGTCGTCCGCGACGAGTAAAGAGCACCCCAGAAATCAGGCCGAGAGTGGTTGTTAGCGCCTAAAGGTCCTTGATCTTTCAGTTCTAAAGAGAGTTACGCCTCAACCTAGCTATTCTGCTAGCCTAAAACAATTAAGAAGCCTGTCATCTCAGGCCTTTTAAGAGATCTGATCTGTGTCCTGTTAAGCACTTCAGCGGCGGCGGTAGCGCAGGACTCCCGTAAGTGGCGCAAAAATAGCATCGCGCCAATTGCGCGAGGGATGTATGCCCCGGATCGGCGCCTGACACGCCTGCCGACACCATCGAGATATGACAGTTGCGTAACCTTACTAGCTCGTGACCCCGGCAATTGTTGTGCAGATAACATGGGCGGTAAAGCTAGTGTAAAGCCTATGTCACTTGTCAAGAGAATCGCCAATAATGAGTAATGGCATCCCTCCTATTTCATCGGCACGTTCAGGTAATTCCTTTAGCCTGAGACTTATTTGGCTCTATCGGGGGACATTCAAATGACACCGCGTAGCTGCATTAGCTTACTAGCCGCCTTATCCTTCGCCTTGAACTTCGTGATCTCCAGCGCTCAAGCCTGTGACGTCGTCTCAACTATGGTCAGACCGGCGCTTATCTTTACCGTGCCTACTCCGACCGTCGCGCCACCGAAAATCACAGTGTCGCCGATGCCCCGGAGCATGCCGCTCAAAATGAAAATCAAATCGCGCCCGCTGACTACGGTACCGACAAAGGCACCAGTTGCGGTGAAGTCAACGGTAGACTACAAGCCATACATGAAGGACCTGGAGAAGAGCATCCGAGCTGCCTGGCAGCGTCCGAAAACGAAGCACTTCATGCCGGTGGGCACGACATTCAAACTGCTGCGAAGCGGGCAGCTCAAGAACATCGAAGTGAAGCTTTCTTCGGGCAACGACGCTGTCGATCGAGCGGCTCTCAGGGCGCTCTATCTCGTGCAAGCCAAGCCGTTGCCTGCGGGCGCAGCGGGGTACGTCAACGTCAAGTTCGTCTTCGAGAACAACTACGGATCGAGCTGCTGCTGCGGCGGCGACCAGTGCACTTGCGCAAACGCCGGAGCCTGCGGAGGCAGCCAGCGAATTTGAGCCGGAGACACTCCCTGACCTTCGTCGCAACGGGCTGTCACATGGTGCTCATGGGCGCCTTCTGTGTTCGTATGTGACACAGACGTTCCAAAAGCCTGGCGCGAAATGGAACGAAGCTGTCACATGGTGCTCGAGGGTCCAACGAATTGGGACACCTCCGAGGTAGGTCCGGGGAACCCGGGAAGCGTCCGAGGAAGCCCAGGGCACTGCCCAGGGAAATCCCACCCCTAACTCATATCCTTCTGAATAATCCGGGCTACAGGAATAAACTATAAAGCCTAGTAAATAGCGGAAAAG
>DATFXF010000380.1:0-14102 GCA_035258565.1 Candidatus Acidiferrales bacterium | reverse complement strand
TGACGCACGAAACTTGCCGGCGGCGAGAGGCTGCGGGGCGATGTAGATGAATCGCTCGGGAGTGACGGTGCCGCGGTGAAACCGATAGACAGCGATGCCGTTGCCGGTGCTGCCCGCGTGCCTAGCAAGGGGATCACTGAGCGAGCCAATGGAGGCGTACAGATGCGCGCCATCGCCGCTGAAGGCAAGACCAAGAAAGTAAGTCTGGCGAGCGCGCAGAGGGAGGCGAGAGTCTGGGAAGAAAGAAGTCTTGTTGGTACGCAAGTTGAGCACCGCGATGCCTTGGTGCATGTGATTTGACCAGGCACCGTATCCCGCGTCGAGGATCGCAAGGTAATGACCTTTAGGGCTAAGCGCGACCGAAACCGGTCGGCTGCCGATTCCGGTCTGGGGACTGCCGGGGGTCGGCCTAAGCAGGACTTTGCCGCTGGAAAGGTTGACAGGCTTCTTCGTTTGACCCAGAGCAGTCGAGCAGAGGACTAAGACGAGTCCGAGGCACAATTTCATCAGCTTTGGATTCCGAGCAGACAAGTCTGCCTCTCGATTGACCAACAGACCAAAGATGGCGAACCCGCAGTTCCTGATTCTAGTAGTTAGATCTTGGGCTCGAGACTGCCCTATCTTGGGCGCACGAACTCGTGCGAACGACGCCCTTAATGCACCGCGGCATTGACGTACACCTTAAATCGCGGAGCGGGCGATACCGGGTAAATAAGACAGCCCAGGGATCGTTGGCCGCCTTTTTTGATCAGCCCAATCAGTTCTGAATCGGAGAGGCTTCGCAGCTCAGGATTGTCGGACTGGTGCGACAGCGCATGACTCCTCTTGCGCAGGAGATATCCGCCCGCAATTGCGTTCCCCTGGCTGACATCGGTTGGCATTCGTCGGAGCCTCTCCCGCCCGCGTGTCCTGGCAGAGCCGTCTTTCCCATGAGAGTCTATCAAGGACAGTCAAGGACGGTTGAAAGGAGGTTGGGAAT
The DNA here is from genome assembly GCA_035258565.1 of Candidatus Acidiferrales bacterium. GTDB lineage: Bacteria > Acidobacteriota > Terriglobia > Acidiferrales > UBA7541 > DATFXF01. The sequence goes on along the minus strand of DATFXF010000380.1, from coordinate 13,123 downwards.
ATTTTTGGTCTGAACGGTGGTATACAACTGCCGTTTCGCGTGAAACGGCGCGCCTTCTGCTTTAGGCGATACCGCTTCAACCAGGTGCTCTGATCGCTGCTTGGAAAGTTTCGATCTCTACAGAACCACAGAGGCTTCCTCAAACCCCAGGCGAGGGTTACCTGGGTAGAGCCTTCTTTGGTCTCCGTAGCCGAGATTGCAGGGAAGGTTGACTTTCCACTTGCCGTTGGCGAAGGGTTGAGCGCATCAGGTGGGACCGGCTGATTCTGCGGTCTTGTAATAGAAGCACCTCTTTGCTTGCCCTCAGCGTTTTTTCATCCCCTCGCGGACAGACGCTGGGCAGTTCTTAATCTTCATGCCGTCGGCTTCGCAAGACATCATGTGTGAGAAGCTTCAAGCACCGTTCCATTTAACGTGCTTCCGTTCCGAGCAATAATAGCCAGACTTATGGCTAACATCGTTCGACAACCGTGTGACGAGGGCGTGATCGCATCGAGGCCGGCTGCCGCTCCCTGTAGCAAGGCTTGGCGGCCGTGGGTTCTAGCTGCAACGATTCTCGGATCGAGCATGGTGTTCATTGACGGCACGGTCGTTAATGTGGTCTTGCCAGCGCTCCAGGCAAACTTGAACGCCACGGCCGTCGACATGCAATGGGTTGTCGAGTCTTATGCGCTTTTCCTCGCGGCACTGTTGCTGGTGGGAGGTTCGCTTGGCGACCACTTCGGTCGCAGATTGGTATTGAGTGTCGGCGTCGCGCTCTTCGCGCTAGCCTCCGTTTGGTGTGGACTCGCACCCAGCATCAGACAAATTATCGCGGCACGAGCGGTTCAAGGGGTGGGGGGCGCGCTGCTCGTTCCGGGCAGCCTCGCCATCATCAGCGCCTCGTTCAGGAATGAAGATCGCGGGCAGGCAATCGGCACGTGGTCAGGGTTTACCGCAATCACTGCAGCGGTCGGGCCAGTCATGGGCGGCTGGCTTATCGAAAATGTCTCCTGGCGCGCCGTTTTCTTTATCAACGCCCCGCTGGCCGCTGTGGTGTTGGTGCTCGTGTTTTGGCACGTCCCGGAGAGTCGCGACGAGGGGGGGAGCAATGGATTGGACTGGCTGGGCGCGGCGCTTGCGACCGCTAGCCTGGGCGCTATTGTCTACGGTCTGATCGAGTCCTCTTCCCTGGGGTTTGGCAATCCGCAAGTGCTTACCGCACTCATCCTGGGAGTTGTCACATCCACCCTGTTCGTTTTCGTCGAAGCACAGAAGAGAAACCCGATGTTGCCCCTCACCCTGTTCCGTTCGAGGGACTTTAGCGGGGCGAATTTGTTGACCTTGCTCCTGTACGCCGCCCTCTCCGGCGCGCTTTTCTTTCTTCCTCTGAATCTGATTCAGGTGCAGGGATACACCGCTACTTCTGCGGGTGCCGCGCTGCTTCCTTTCATCCTCATCATGTTCCTACTTTCGCGCTGGGCAGGCGGGCTGGTGAAACGCTACGGGACAAAACTTCCACTGGTGGTTGGGCCGGTTGTCGCCGCACTTGGTTTCGCTCTGTTTACCAGACCTGGGATTCGTAGCGGTTATTGGACGACTTTCTTCCCGGCGGTGGTGGTGCTCGGCTTCGGGATGGCGATCAGCGTTGCGCCACTCACGACTACGGTGATGAACGCAGTCGGAGAGAGTTGGGCGGGCATCGCTTCCGGTGTAAATAACGCCGTGTCGCGCACGGCTGGCCTAATCGCCGTCGCCGCTTTCGGACTTGTCATGCTGAACGCTTTCGGTAACCGCTTCGATCAGCGCCTGTTCGATCTTGGGGTCTCACCTGACGTCCAGCGCACACTCGATGACCAGCGCGTCAAATTGGCCGGCGCCGTCGTACCGACCGAACTCGATCCGGCCGTCCAAACAGCCGTGAGGCGGGCGATTGATGAGTCATTCGTTTCGGGGTTCCGCAAAGTTATGATGATCAGCGCCGCGTTGGCGTTTCTGAGCGCGCTCGTGGCATGGCTGCTCATCCGGGGCAACAGAACAGCTCGAGCCTAAGTCAAACGTCCGATTGCGACAGCGTGGAGGTTCTGAGCGGCAATGTTCTTCAGCATCGCACGTCCCATGGCTCAAGAACAGATTGCCGAGCTTTGGTGCCCGGGATTCATTTTTTGACGACCATAAGGTGCTTGCCAACCTGGTTATCGGGAGGGAAAATTCGGAAGTGGCTAGAGGCCTAACTTGTTGGAAAGGAGAATCCCAATGCCATACGTCTCTGTCGGCAAGGAAAACTCCGGTGACATCGAGCTCTACTATGAAGATCATGGCTCCGGCGCACCGGTCATCCTTATCCATGGATATCCCCTGAACGGTGGTTCCTGGGAGAAGCAGCTGCCAGCGCTTCTTGCCGCGGGTCAGCGCGTCATCACCTATGACCGCAGAGGGTTCGGCAAGTCCAGCCAGCCGACCACGGGCTACCACTATGACACTTTCGCCGAGGACTTGCACAAGCTCGTGACCCATCTCCATCTGGGCGATTTCTCGCTGGTTGGCTTCTCGATGGGTGGTGGCGAGGTAGCGCGCTACATCGGAAAGTTCGGATCGAAGGGCGTGAGCAAAGCCGTCATCATCGGCGGGATTCCGCCGTACCTGCTGAAGACAGACGACAACCAGGAGGGCCTGGAGGGCAGCGTGTTCGAGGGCATCCAGAAAGCTCTCGTCGCGGACCGTTACGCGTTCTTCACCGAATTCTTCAAGAATTTCTACAACACGGATGTTTTCTTGGGCAAGCGCATCAGCGAACAGGCCGTCCAGGCCAGCTGGAACGTCGCCGCCGGCGCCTCTGCCACGGCCAGTCTTGCCTGCGTGCCTACTTGGCATGAAGACTTCCGCAAGGACGTGGCTCGCATTGACGTTCCAACGCTGGTGATTCACGGCGATGCGGACCGGATTGTGCCTCTCAAGGCCTCGGGGCTCCGGACCGCCAAGCTGGTTAAAGGAGCCCGCCTGGTGACGATCAAGGATGGGCCGCACGCAGTGAACTGGACCCATGCGGAGGAACTGAACGCGGAGCTGGTGAACTTCCTCGGGAAAGAGGCTGCGAAGCGTGCAGCCTCGGCTCCCCGGAAGTAAGCAGGGGCCTGAACGGACGTTCACCGGGTTGCCGTCCGAGAACGGCACCCCGTCTTCATCTTGAGCCAGCTTTCTCCAAGGGACTTCTGGCTCGCGTGAGCGAATCGTGTCCTGTGCCGACTGGCGCTCTTCCCTGGGTTCTCCATGCTTCGGTTCCGCTATAAGCCCATTCTTTACAGCAGGTTGTGAGTTGCATTGGAGTCGGAGGTCTTGATAAGATCTAGGGCGAAGAGTGTTTGATTCTTTCTGAAGAGAGAGTGATCGGCAGGATTCGAAGGGCTCGGAAAGCGGCTTCCGGGTTAAAGGGTCTAACCGGATAACCTGGTGCTGTACGAGGAACACCTCATCACTGACAATAAGAGAACCTTATGATCAGCGTGAAAGAGCTCACCAAGAGGTACGCGCGTAATACGGCCGTGGACCAGATCTCGTTCCAAGTCGAGAAGGGCCAGATCGTGGGCTTTCTCGGACCGAATGGGGCCGGCAAGACAACAACCATGCGCATGCTGACGTGTTTCCTGTCCCCCACGTCCGGCACGGCAACCGTGGCAGGCTTCGATGTTCTCGAGGAGCCACTCGAGGTCAAAAAACGCATCGGGTATCTTCCAGAAACGCCGCCCCTCTACCCTGAAATGCGGACGGAGGAATACCTGTTGTTCGTCGGCAAGCTGAAGGGATTGTCGGGGATCGAACTGCGGCGGCACATCGATCGAGCGTATGAACGGTGTGCGATTGCGGACGTCAAGAACAAGCTGTTGGGCAAACTTTCGCGAGGATACCAGCAGCGCGTCGGACTGGCGCAAGCGCTCCTTCACAATCCGGAGGTGTTGATTCTCGACGAGCCGACGGCGGGACTGGATCCGAAGCAGATCAACGAGACGCGCGACCTGATCAAGAAACTTGCGGGCGACCACACCATCATTCTGAGCACGCACATCCTGCCCGAAGTGGAGCAAACCTGCGAGCAGGTGATCATCATCAACAAGGGGAAGCTGGTGGCCACCGACTCGGTCAACAACCTGCAGAGCCGGGCGCGCGGGGCGGAGTCTGTTCTCGTAGAAGTGGCGGGGCGGAACGGCGATCTGGACTCCGCTGAGGCGCAACGAAGGTTGGAGCAGGTGGCCGGAGTGAGCCGCGTGGTGTTGAAGGAGAAGCGGCAGGACCGCAGCCTGTTCGAGGTGGAGAGCCGCAAAGGCCGCTTTGTGCGCGGGGACTTGGCGCGCGCGGTGGTGGAATCCGGCTGGGACTTGAACGAAATGCGGCCGGCTGCGGTGAGCCTGGAGGAGATCTTTTTGCAGCTTACGGGCGAGCAGGCGGCTCCCGCAGGGGCAGCAGCGGCAAAGGGAGCGGGAAAATGAGAAACGTGTGGATCATTTGCCGCAAGGAGCTACGGAGCTATTTTGTTTCGCCGATCGCATACCTATTGCTGGCCATGTTTGCTGTGATCATGGGTTTCTTTTTCTGGAACGCGTTGGGCTACTTCGTGTACCTGGGGATGGAGTCGCAGATGCGCGGGCAGATGTTTCCGATGAACCTCAACGAGCAGGTGATCCGGCCGCTGCTCTCGAATATGAGTGTGATTGGACTGTTCCTGATCCCGATGATCACCATGCGTCTGTTTGCGGAAGAGAAGCGCACCGGCACGATCGAGCTGCTGGCGACGTCGCCCGTGCGGGATAGCGAAGTGATCCTTGGAAAGTGGCTGGCGGCAGTGGCGATGTACGGCTCGATGATGTTGCTCACCGCGCTCAATTTTCTGTTTCTCTTCAAGTATGGAAACCCCGATTGGAAGCCCTTGGCCATTGGTTATCTCGGCCTGCTGTTGCAAGCGGGGGCGCTGCTGGCCATCGGCGCGTTCATTTCCACTCTGACGAAGAACCAGATCATTGCCGGGGCGGCAACCTTTGGCGTTTGCTTGCTACTGTGGGTTCTCGAATGGGTGAGCGGGTATGAGAGCGCCACCTGGGCACAGGTCCTGTCCTATCTATCGGTGATCACGCACTTCGAATCGTTCGCCAAGGGCGTGCTGGATTCGAGGGATGCCATCTATTACGTGACCTTGACTTTTCTGGGACTGTTCTTCACCGTGCGCTCGCTCGAATCCCTGCGGTGGAGGTCCTAAATGCATCCCCCGTTCCTCAAGGCGAGACAGACGAAGTACGCGGCCTATGCGACCCTCTACATCCTCGTGGTCCTAGCAATCGTGGGCGTGGCGAATGTGCTGGCCAACCGCTACAACAAGTCCTACGACGCGACCTCCAACAAACGGTACAGCCTTTCGCCCCAAACGGCGAAGATTGTGAAGGGGCTCAAGGAAGAGGCCAGGATCAGGTATTTCGACCAGGCCACGCGGTTCCCACGGGCGAAGGATCAGCTCGATTTGTACGCGAATCTCTCCCCCAAGGTGCACATCGAGTATGTCGACGCCGACAAGAAGCCGCAGTTGGCGCGCGAAGCGGGAATCAAGAGCTACGGCACGACGATCGTGCAGATCGGCGCGAAGAAGGAGGAAGCCAAGAGCGCCAGCGAGGAAGAGATTACCGGGGCGTTCATCCGCGCGCTGAAGAACAACACGCGCACGGTGTGCTTTGTGACCGGGAGCGGTGAGCACCGCATCGACGATACTGACCGCAGGGGGTATTCACGATTCAAGGATCTGCTGGGGAAGGACGAGTACACGCCCAAATCCATCAGCCTGCTGGAAAAGGCCGAGGTGCCCGGCGATTGCACGATTGTCGTGGTGGCGGGACCGAGCGGCGACTATCAGCAGCCGGAAGTGGATGCCATCAAGAAATATGTTGAAGAGGGCGGGCGCACATTGTTCCTGCTGGATCCCCCACTGAAGATGGGGCGTCCCGAGATTGCCGACAATGACGCGCTCGCGGGCCTGCTCGCAAGCTGGGGCGTGACGCTGGACAAAGATCTGATCCTGGACCTCAACCCCATTGGTCAGCTCGCGGGACTTGGACCGCAGGTTGCGCTCGTGACCAGTTACCATTCGCATCCGATCGTGAATGAGATCAAAGGCTCGGCCACGGGTTTTCCACTGGCGCGGTCGATGGACGTTAAGAACGCGGACAAGACGACGGTTGAGAAACTGTTCGAGTCGTCCGAGAGCAGCTTGGCGACGACGAAACTGGATTCCCCGAGGGTGGACCCCAATGACCCGAAAAACAAGAAGGGGCCGATGACGATTGCGGCCGCTGGCTCGTACAAGACAGGCAAGGAGAACGCCCCAGGGCGTTTCGTCGTGATCGGGAGCTCGGAGTGGGTGGCAAATTCATTCATCAATTTCAACGGCAATCGGGACCTGGCGATGAACACGATGAACTGGCTGTCGTCGGATGAAGACTTGATCTCCATCCGTCCGAAAGAGCGGGAGGATCGCCGCATCACAATGACGCGGGCCCAGATGAGCTGGGTGCGGATGACAAGCCAGTTCTTGATTCCCCTGGGGGTGGTGGTTGCCGGAGTTGCGGTTTGGTGGCGGCGGAGGTAACCCGTCCTCTGCCGAATGCAGAAAATCTCAGGAAAGCCCATATGAAAAGCCGGGGTTTAATCCTTGCCTCTCTTGTTCTGGCGGCACTCAGTGGAACCCTCTACTGGTCCAACCATCGCAAGCCGGCAGAAAGCAGCCCCAAGGCCTCCGTCGAAACGCCGCCCAAGCTGCTGACCATCAACCAGGCGGACATCACCTCAGTCGAGATCAAGAAAAAGGGAGGCGAGGATGTAACGCTCGCCAAAAATGACGCCGGCAAATGGCAAATCACCTCTCCGAAAGAGCTCGGAGCGGACCGGGACGCAGTGTCGAGTATGCTGTCGACTTTGTCGTCGCTCGGTGCCGACCGCCTGATCGAAGAGAAAGCTGACAACCTCGAACCATACGGTCTGATCGACCCGCAGATCGAAGTGAACGTCACCGAGAAGAGTAAGAAAACCGAGAAGCTGCTGATCGGTGACGCCACGCCTGCGGGCAGCACCTTCTACGCAGCCCTCGCCGGTGATCCCCGGGTATTCACGCTCGCGAGCTACAACAAGAGCAGCTTCGACAAGGGCTTGAAGGAGCTGCGGGACAAGCGGTTGATGACCTTTGAAACCGACAAGGTCATCCGGCTGGAGTTGTGGGCAAAGAAGCAGAGTGTCGAGTTTGGCCGGAACAAGGATCAGTGGCAGATCGTAAAGCCCAGACCTCTCCGCGCCGACCAATTCCTGGTGGAAGACTTGCTTCGCACACTCGAGGACGCAAAGATGGACTTCAGCGGAAGCGATGACGAAAAGAAAGCAGCGACGGCGTTTCACTCCGGCACCGCCGTGGCCACTGCAAGAGTCACGGATGCTTCCGGAACCCAGGAATTGCAGATCCGGAAGAGCAAGGAGAATTACTACGCGAAGTCTAGCGTTGTGCAGGGCATCTACAAGGTTACCAGCGGAACCGCAACCGGACTCGACAAGAGTCTAGAAGACTTCAGGCACAAGAAGCTTTTCGATTTCGGATTTGTCGAACCGGACAAGCTCGAAATGCACGACGGCGCGAAGACCTATACTCTTGCCCGAAGCGGCTCCGATTGGTGGTCGAACGGCACGAAGATGGATGAGAGCAGCGTGAGAATGCTCGTGGACCGTGTTCGCGACCTATCTTCCAGTAAGTTTGTGGACCGCGGATTTACGATGCCGGTGCTGGACCTCGCGGTAACGTCGAATGAGGGCAAGCACGTCGAAAAAGTTCTCATCTCCAAGAATGGAGACCGCTACGTGGCCAAGCGAGAGAACGAACCTGCTCTTTACGAGCTCGATGCCGCGGCCGTTAGGGAGCTCGAAAAGGCCGCCGCGGACATCAAACCAAGCCCGGCGCCAAAGAAGTAGATCGGTTTGCGCCCCTTTCTTCCGAGTGGGTGTTCTGGTCAGGACTTGCGTTGGAGGGCAAATAGGAAGATCAAGAAAGCCAGGAAACTGAGTCCGCTGCGGACCGCGTGGAGCCCGCCCCAACGGCGCAAGAGCTGTTCTGCCTGAACAGAGGAGACATCGAGCTCGTCACTCTGAAGCCTCCGGTTGGTTGGGAAAGCCAAGATCAGCGTAAAGGGAACCACGGCAAACAGAAGTAGGCCCCCGATCAACCAAGCGGTGTTGTCGCGCATCCACCAGGAGAAGAAGGCGAGAACAGAGCTAAGGACAGCCAGAGAGGCCTGCATTCGCGAGCCCCGCTTGTAGCTTGACCTCCACTCCCTAACAGCGAGAGCGCTTCCGCACGACAGCCTCGCGGGTTGTTCTACAAAACTAATGTAGATTGCGGCTCCGGCGAATATACCGCAGGATAATGTCGCTAGGATCTGGGAGATCATTTCCACGTCCTTCCGTGTAGACATGATACTCCGAGCCGGTGGCTTGTGCCGCTACGGAAACGGGCACTCCCGATGGGGAGACGCTCGCGCGAATCCTCGTCGGCGAGGCATGGGCGGGTTGACGCTGCCGGGCGCTCCCGTCTGGAACGCCTGGGCAGCCGGGCGTATGATGAATGGCAACACCGCCGAGCGAATTCGTGCTCGGCAGGGATGGAGGCTCGAATGAAGCGCCTTCTTTTGTTCTCTTGCCTGGCGACTCTGGCCACGGGCTCGGTTCGTGCGCAGCACGAACATCACGAAATGATGCACAAGACGGCCGCGGGCGTGCAGCTCGAGGTAACGAACGACACCGCCTCGCACGTACTCCTGCTGCGGGTGGGCCCTCTCGATCTCCCGGCGCACTCGGGCCACATGGCCGTGGCGCAGGCACCACAACAATTCTGGGTCGTGCCGTTTGACGGGTGGCTAGTGGCCTATCATCCGCGCCTCGTGGATGGGGCCGGTAAACCCGAGCCGGGCCGCCTGCTCCACCACGTAGCCTTCTGGAACACGCGCCGCTCTGATTTTCTCTGCCCCAACAAGCAGGAGCATATCTTTGGCTCGGGCGGGGAGTTGAACGACTGGCCGCGCATCCCGGGATACGGGTATCGCGTGGCGAAGGGCGACCGCATCCGCATCAACACCATGTTTCACAACCCGACTGACCTTAGCTACCCCCGGACGTATCTCGAGATGCGCATCGAATACCAGCTGGTCACTCCCGGCGGAACGGCTCTCAAAAGCATCTATCCAAGCTGGTTTGACGTGATGGAGTGCGGCCAGTCAGCCTACGACCTGAGGCCCGGCATGAACGTCACTTCCGGCGAATTCACGCTGCGCTACTCCGGTACGCTGCTGGGCGTCGGCGGACATCTGCACGACTACGGCCGGCATTTGATTCTCGAGGATCTCACCCGCACAGAGCGTGTGGCCGAGCTGGAGGCGAAACTTGATGCGCAGGGCCATTTGGTTTCGATGCCCGTGGTGAATCTCTATGGCCCTTCTGCGAAGGTGGGGTCCGGGAAGCAGGAGCTGGGCTACCGCCTGAACGCTGGCGAACGAGTCCGCATAACCGCTGCGTACGACAATCCGACCGGCAAGGTGCTCCCGGAAGGCGCCATGGGCATCGTGGTGGGCTATTTTGCACCCGACAACGACACGCAAATGGCCGCGCTGCGCCGCCGGGACAAATAGCTTCCGGCCGCGGGCGTTCTTTGATAGGATGGCGTGCTCCTCCGCCCGCTATTTTTCCTTGAGGAGCAACAATGGCCCAGAGATGCGACATTTGCGGCAAGGGGCCGCGCTACGGAAACATCATTAGCCACGCCAACAATATTCGTCGGCGCCGCTGGAACCCGAACCTGCGCCGCGTCCGTGCCGTCGTCAACGGCGTGCGCAAACACCTGCGCGTCTGCACCGCCTGTCTGCGTTCGGGCCGGGTGAAGAAGGCCGCCTGAGCTATCCTTCCTCGCATGGACAAGAAGAAGGAGCTGTGTGTTGAGACGTGGGCTGACTCGATGGGGGGTCCTCGCAGCGCTGGTCGGCTTGGCGGGATGCAAGCCGCAGGCGCCGCCGTCAGCCGACGTGTGGGCCGTGGTCAACGGCGACGACATCAAGCGCGACGAAGTGGAGAAATACTACCGCAGCCGCGTCAACCCCGAAGGTCAGGCGCCCTCGCAAGAAGAGGCGCTCTCGCTCAAGCTGAACATCCTCGATGAGTTGATCAATAACGAAATTCTCCTCGAGCGCGCCAAGAAGTCGGGGCTTGAAGCCAGTGACGGCGAGGTCGAAGACAAGTTCACGGAGTTCAAGAGCCCATACACCGAGGACGAATTCCAGCGGCAATTGAAAGATCGCGGCGTCACCGTGGACGATCTGAAACGCGACCTCCGCCGCCAGCTTTCCATCCAGAAGTTGATCAACCGAGAGGTGGTGGCCAAGATCTCCATCACCGATCAGGACGTCGCCGACTTCTACCACCAAAACCGCGCGCAGTTCGATGTTGCCGAGCCGCAATACCGCATCGGGCAGATCGTCGTCACGCCACGCAAGGACCCCCAGGTGCGCAACCGCAAGAACGACGACGCCACCACCGAAGCCGAGGCACGGCGCAAGGTGGCCATGCTCCTGGCCCGGCTGAACAGCGGCGCCGACTTTGCCCAACTCGCGATGGACTATTCCGAGGATCCGGTGACCGCGGCGACCGGCGGCGACCTGGGCTATGTCCCCGAGTCCGCACTCTCACAATCGGAGCCGGCGCTGAAGAAGACCGTCCTGGCACTGCACCCGGGCCAGGTGAGCGGCGTCATCGCCCTGCGCGATAGCTACCGCATCCTCAAGCTGGTGGCTCGGGAGGCCCCAGGCCAGCGCGAACTCAACGACCCGAAGGTGCAGCAGTCGATTCGCGACACCCTGCGCAACCGCAAAGAGCAATTGCTACGCGCCGCCTATCTGGCTGTCGCGCGCGATCAAGCCCGCGTGGTCAACTATCTCGCCCGTCAGGTCATCGAATCGGTAGGCAAGGTGCCCACAGCGGTCAAAACGCCTCCACCGCCGGGGAAGAATTAAAGCCGCTCTGCCGTTAGCGTATTCTCAGTCCTGACTTCGGTGCCGCGGGGCGGGCCCTCGCCGTCAGCACGATGCCGGAGAGGATGATCGAAGGACCATAAGCGTGGCACTGCGATTTACCGTCGAAGCAATTTTCCCCCTTGCCGAAGGTGGGGCGGTGGTGGCTGGCCGCGTGGAAGCCGGCACCGTCCGCGAAGGCCAGCCGGTCTCGTTCCGCAGTTCGGCGGGGCGCCCGGTACAGGCTTGTGTGGTAACCATCGAACGCGCCGCCGACAACGCGCTGGTCCCGGAGGCCCGTGCCGGTGAAGAGGTCCGCCTGCTTCTGCCCGAAGTCAGCCCGTCTGCACTCGCGTCGGGCACCTTGCTCGAAGAGATACCGGAATAAGGATTTCCTAGGCGACCACAGCAAGGACGTCGCCGGCATTGACTGCCTGGCCTTCCTTTACCAACAGCCGTTCCACCCTGCCGGTCTTGGGCGAGTGGATTTCATTCTGCATCTTCATGGCTTCGACCACGAGGAGTCCCTGTCCGGCTTCGACCGTATCTCCCGCGGCCACGAGCAGGCGCACAACCTTGCCCGGCATTGCCGCGGTGATCTGCTGGCGGCCTTCGGCTTCCAGTACGCCACCGCTCCTTCCGCGCCATGCGCGGGGATCGAGCACCTCGACCGAAAACACCTGTCCACCGGCGTGCACGCGCACGGTGTCTCGCGCAGGCTCGATGCACACCTCGAACGACCGTCCGTCGAGCAGGATGGAATATATGCCGGGCGCGACCTGGACCGCATCGGCCTCAACCATGCGGCCTTCGAGAGCGACCCGCAGGCGGCTCGCTTCGCGCGCAAGTTCGACGCGGCGTGTTTTTGCGCCCGCGCCGGCGAGGCTGCTGACACGCACCTCAAATGTCATTTGGGGTGCTTCTCGCACCAGGCGTAGAGCGCGTCGTAGATGGGGAAGCCGCGGGCTAAGCGTTGCTCGTCGCTCAGGCCCATGGCCTCGAACCCTTCGGCGATGGCCTTCAGACCCGCCGCTTCGGGGGCCTTGTGTTCTTCACCCCGGATGTCGGCGGCATGAACGATTTTCTCTAGCCGCGCGAGTCCCCGCTCTTTCAGGTCAAATTCGCGGACCAGTACCTCAAAGGTGCACAATCCGTTGTGGTGGGTGAACTTCAGCTCCGGATTGCGCGGCATATCGAACGGCACAGCCTCTTCGCGCGCCGCGATGGCCAGCACTTCGGCTTCGGGCGCAAAGAGGAACTCGGCCTGGGGGTCAATGAAGCGCCGGATCAGCCAAGGGCAGGCGACCCGATCGACCTTCACATGCTGGCGGGTGATCCATTTCATGGCATGGCTCCAAGTTTCTTTCTGTCAGAACTCAAGGCCGCGGCTCACCGCTCCGGAGCGCGGTCGATCTGCTCGCGGCGGCCTTCCAGCTGCCAGCGTGACTCCGCCTTGTCCACTCTCTGCCCGCTGGCGGCGGAAGCCCCGTTTCGCTCAACATGCCAAAGCACCGCTGCGAGCACGGCCGCGTCTTCGAGCCTGTTTTCTCGACCGTCGAAGCGCGCTTCGGTGGCCTGCTGGCTTTCCTCAAGCCAGCGCGTATGGATCTCGCCACGCGCGAATTCGGGATCGGCCAGAATGCGCCGGAAGAGCCCCACGTTGGTTTTGATGCCGGTGACGCGGTACTCCCCAAGCGCACGGCGCAATCGCGCGAGGGCTTCGACGCGGTCGCTCCCCCAGGCGATCAGTTTGCCAAGCAGCGGATCGTATTCCATCGGCACGGTCCACCCGGCATAGACCCCCTCATCCAAACGAATGCCCGGGCCCGAGGGCACCATGCACTCGACGATCTTGCCCGGTGAAGGAAAGAAATTGTTGTCGGGGTCCTCGGCGTAGAGGCGGCACTCGATCGCGTGGCCGCGCAGGAGGACGTCTTCCTGCTGGAAGGCCAAGGGCTCTCCCGCGGCGATTTGGATTTGCAACTTCACCAGATCGAAGCCGGTCACCGCTTCGGTTACCGGGTGTTCAACCTGGAGGCGCGTGTTCACCTCGAGGAAATAGAAATTGCGAGCGG
>DATFXF010000379.1:0-12813 GCA_035258565.1 Candidatus Acidiferrales bacterium | reverse complement strand
CGGGCGGCACGGATTGAAGGTGCGGGCGATCGTCGTTACGCACGCGCACATTGACCACGTCGGTGGTCTCCAGAAAATGCACGAAGCCACTGGCGCCCCGGTGTTGATGCATGCGGATGATCTGGAGCTCTACGGCGGCCTCGAGGCACAGGCTGCCTGGGTGGGCATGCGCGCGCCGTCCAAAATCGAGATCGAGGGCCTGCTCCGGGAAGGGGATACAGTGCGATGGGGCCCGTTCCAGGCACAGGTGCTGCACACCCCTGGTCACTCGCGCGGCAGCGTGTGTCTGTATCTGCCCGCAAGCTTCACGCCCCAGCCCGACCAGCCCGGCAGACTGTTTGCCGGAGACACACTCTTCGCCGGCAGCATCGGCCGCACCGACCTGTGGGGCGGCTCGCTCGACGAGATCCTGCGCTCGATCCACTCGAAGCTCCTGGTCCTGCCCGATGAGACGCTTGTCTATCCGGGCCACGGCTCAGCCACGACCGTCGGCCGCGAGCGCGAAACGAATCCTTTCCTGACATATGGCTAGGCTGGCTCGTCGAGCACGCCTCCGAGCTGGCGGATTTTTGCCGCTCGCGTTGCTGCTCGCCGCTTCGGCCCGAAGCACGGCCGAAGCACCGCGCGTCGTCGGCTATTTTGCCGCTTGGAGCATCTACGGGCGCCACTACCATGTCTCGGACATTCCCGCCGACCTGCTGACGCACGTCAACTATGCCTTCGCGCAGGTTACGCCGGCAGGCCAGTGCGCCTCGATCGATCCCCACGGCGACCAAGTCAACTTTCCGCAACTTCGGGAGCTCAAAAAGCGCCACCCGCGACTCGAAACGCTTATTTCGGTGGGCGGCGCTTCTCATTCCGGCAACTTCTCTCGGGCAGCCAGCACGGCGGAGTCGCGACGCGCGCTCGCAGAGTCTTGCGTCCGCTTCATGAAGGAGGCGGGCTTCGAGGGAATCGACGTGGATTGGGAGTTTCCCTCCGGCGATGTTGACAAGAAGAGCTTCACGGCTTTGCTCGCCGAGCTCCGCACTCAACTTGACATGCTGGAGGTTGCCGAGAACAAGCATTACCTGCTGACGGTCGCCGGACCGGCAGGGCCCGGAAGGATTGCCAACCTCGAACTCGACAAGATCTCCGCTTCCATCGACTGGATCAACTTGATGGCTTACGATTTCCACATGCCCTCGGACCCGGTCACGAATTTCGATGCGCCGCTCTACCCTTCGTCGACAGGCCCGGGGTCTCCCGAGCAGCGGGCCTCCTACAATGTCGACGCCGCGGTAAACGCATATCTGGCGGCGGGCATCGCACCGGCCAAACTGAATCTCGGGGTGCACTTTTCCGGATGGGGTTGGAGAGGCGTGCCGAAGGCGAACCACGGCCTCTACCAGAGGAGCTTGGGCCCTGCCAAGGGGAAGTGGGGAGCAGGTGTGTTTGACTACCGAGAGATCAAGAATCGCTTGCTGAAGCACTACGCGCGTTACTGGCACCGTGAATTGTTGGTACCTTGGCTCTACAATCCCGCCAGGAGGATCATGATTAGCTATGAGGATCCGGAGTCGCTCGGCCGCAAGGCGGAGTACATCAAGCGGAGGCAGCTGGGCGGCGTCATGATCTGGCAATTGGGCGCCGACGACGAGCGACACTCGCTTCTCGGTGCGCTTCACGCCCGGCTGCGCCCGTCCGCGTCTTCTGGCCTTCCACGTAAGCGATCTAATTCATGCGCTGCTGGTTTTCGCGCTGGATGCGGAGCTCTTCCATCACGCTCTGGATCAACTCCTTGGCCTTGCGGAGTTCCTGGGTGATGAGTTGGATGTCCATGGTGGGTTTCTCGGGGTCGCGGTTGCTATGGCAGTACACGCCGTGCTGGCCGACCAAGATCATGGCATTAGTAAGCAGGTCGAGCGTGACCGCCAGCCGCCCGCGGTGCGTGCCCATCATCTGCTCGTAGTGTTCAAGCTCATGTTTGTTCTCATCGAAGACGGACATCCCTGGGCTCCTCTCGAGGACGGTTGCCTCGCTAGCTACGGTACCCGTTTCCCGCAGGCCCCGCAACCCAAGTGGCCCCGGTTCGGCGCCTCGCGCTATGTTGCACGGATGGAACGCACCGGGGCTGGTAAAACTTTACTGCTTGAGGTGCCGGATGGATAATCCAACGTGACTTACGAGCCGCGGCAGGAGAGGTTTCCCCGCGGGCCCGGATGGGGGCGGCGAGACGGGCTGTAGGAAGGCGGGCTTCCTGTACAGAGCTCGGCCTAGCACTGTGAGGGTGCGATGAGAAGGTCTGATCTGGTGCACAACCAGCACAAGGGCACGACGCTGCGGACCTCGCAGATTGTTTTCGGTGAGCGCCAGCACCTGCTGCGCGTGCTGGACTCGCTCGAAGGCTCTGAGTTGCCGAAATCGCGCCTGAACCAGGAGCGGCGCGTGCTCGAAGAGCTGATCCACGCCCGCACGAAAGAGTTGAACGGCATCAATTCATCCTGGGACGAGAAGGTCGGGCTCGTGTTGAGCGCGGAGGCGAAGCCCGAACTGCTCGAGAAGCTGGCCCGCGAGGCACCGAGAACCGACTACTACCTGCTGCGCCTGATTAGCGAGCATCCGCGGGTTTCTTCGCGCACGCTGGGCCGCTTGGCCAAACACCCCTATGCCGCCATCCGCGAGAATGTGGCGCGACACCCCAATGCTGATCCGAACACGCTGGCCTGGCTGAGCCGCGATCGCAGCCAGCCGCTCTGGTACCTCGTAGCGTTCAATCCGAACACGCCCTCCTCGCTGCGACGCAAGTTGCAGGAGCGGCTGAGAAAACTCGGACAATCGCAGGCCTCCAAGTAGAATAGGGGTAGAATAGGGGGATGTCGCTCGAGATCCCCCTCAAGTTCAACCTCGCCACCTACTTCCTGGACCGTCCCGCGCAGGAGCATCCGGGCCGCACAGCCATTCTCGGCGAGCCGTACGCGGTTTCCTACGGTGAGCTCGCTCGCTTAGCCGCACGTGCAGGCGCCGCCCTGGCTCAAACGGGCTGCGCTCCGGGCGAGCGCCTGCTCATCGCGCTGCCCGACTCGGTCGAGTTCATGGCCGCGTTCTTCGGCGCGACGCGAATCGGCGCGGTCGCCGTGCCCGTGAACCCCATGACCCGTACGGCTAACTATAGCTACTACCTGGCCGACTCCGGCGCGCGCCTGGCGATTGTGCACGCGGGGACACTCCCCGAGTTCCTTCCGGCCTGCCAGGGGGCAGCACTTGAACGCATGGTTGTCGTCGGAGCCTGGCAAGAGGCTCCCCACTCGGAGAAGCTCCTCAAGTGGTCGGAGTGGTTGGCGCTTGCGGGGGTCGAAGGGGAGGCCTATGCCACGTCCGCAACCGACACCGCGTTTTTCCTCTACACTTCCGGGAGCGGCGGGCAGCCCAAGGCCGCCGTGCACCAGCACAAGGACATGCTGGTCACCAGCCGAAGTTTCGCTCAGGGTGTGCTCGGACTCCGTGCTGACGACCGGACGTTCTCGGTCTCCAAGCTGTTCTTTGCCTATGGGCTGGGCAACGGGATGTATTTTCCGCTCTCGGTGGGTGCGAGCACGCTGCTCAATCCTGAACGACCGCGACCTGAGAGGGTGGCGGAGCTGATCGCCCGGCACCGCCCGACGGTCTTCTTTGCCGTGCCGACCTTTTATGCGGCGATGCTGCGCGAGGTCGAGCGGGGCCTGCCGGCTGACCTCTCATCCGTGCGCTTGGCGGTTTCGGCGGGCGAGACGCTTCCCGCAGAGATCTTTGAGCAGTTCAGGAGGCAATTTGGTCTGGAGATTCTCGATGGCATCGGCTCGACGGAGATGTTGCAAATGTTCATCTCCAGCCGCCCCGGGCAGGCGCGGCCAGGCTCCTGCGGCGTGGAGGTGCCCAATTACGAAGCCAAGATCGTGGATGACGCGGGGGCGCCCGTGCCTGCGGGCGAGATCGGCAATCTGTGGGTCAAGGGTGCAAGTGCGTTTACAGGATACTGGCAGAAGCCCGAGCTCACGGCGCGCACGAAGCGCGGGGATTGGGTGGTGACGGGCGACAAATTTATTCGCAGCGCGGACGGCTACTACCACTACTGTGGGCGCGCGGACGACATGATGAAGGTGGCAGGGATGTGGGTCTGGCCCGGGGAGGTGGAGAACGTGCTGCTGGGCCATCCGCTGGTGGCGGAGGCCGCAGTCGTAGGCTCGAGCGATATGGTCGGGTTGATGCGCCCGGTGGCCCACGTCGTTCTCCGCGCTGGCGCGGTGGCCGGCCAGGGGCTGGCGGAAGAGATTCGCGCCTACGTCCGCATGCGGTTGGTCTCTTACAAGTGCCCCCAGGAGATCTGTTTCTGTGAGGAACTGCCCAAGACCGCGACCGGTAAGATCCAACGCTTCCGATTGCGCGAGGCGGCCCGCGGCGGAAAGCTGAACCGGGATCGGGCATGAGAACGGCTGCGTTTTGAGCGGCTGGAGCTGCCCGAGCCCAAGCAAGACCGGAAACCGGCGGGCGGCCCGCTTCCGACGTGAAGACCCGAGCGGCGGATTTGCTTCCCTCGCGGCGGATTCCGCAAGAAGACAAATTGGCTCTTTACATTCACTTTTTTCTTGATATATTGGCCTATAGAGAGAGCCAATGCTGCCGCTCCAATTGCAACCCGAAAGCCACGTGCCGCTCTACATCCAACTGCGCGATCAACTCCGCGCCCTCGTGCATGCAGGCGATCTGCGGCCCGGCGACCGCATTCCCGCCAGCCGCGAGCTGGCCACCCACCTCGGCGTGCATCGCACGACCGTGGCCAACGCGTATGCCGAGCTCGAATCCGAAGGGCTTATCCAGGGGCACGTGGGTCGCGGCACCTTCGTTCGCGCCGCAGCTGAGCCGCTCAAGATCGCCCCGGCGCCTCCCGCGGTCATGGGCAACGGTGGCGTGCGCTGGGAGTCACTCTTTGCCGACGAACGGGGCGAGGACGCGCTCAGCCGGCTGGTGGACGCGGTGCCCGCAGCTGGCGTCTCTTTCGTGGTCGCCCGCCCCGCCGAGGAGTGTTTTCCCCTGGAGGAGTTCCGCAACTGCTCGAACGCCGCGCTGCGTCGTGAAGGCGCGCGCATCCTCCAGCTGGGCCCCTCGGACGGCTATCCTCCGCTCAAGGAAGTGCTGGTCCAACTGCTGCACGGCGAAGGCTTGCCGGTTCGCGACGAAAATCTGCTGATCACCGACGGCTGCCAGCAAGCGCTCGACCTGCTCTCGAAAGCGTTCCTGAGGCCAGGCGATGCGGTCGTGCTCGAGAACCCGACCTATCCTGGCGCGATCGCCATCTTTGCCGGAGCGCGTGTGCGTTGCCTGGGCGTTCCGGTGCGCACGGAGGCGGAGCCCGGCGGTTCGGCCGGCGTGGACTTGGGGGCGCTCGAGGCCACGCTGGCGGCGAACCGTGTGAAGCTCATGGTGCTTACGCCCGACTTCCAGAATCCGACGGGCACGACCCTCTCGTTGGCCGCACGCCGCCGCGTGCTCGAGTTGGCGGCCCGGCATCAAGTCCCGGTCGTCGAAGACCACATCTATGCGCGGCTGCGCGCGAGCGGTTCGCGGGTGCCTTCGCTCAAGCAGCTAGACCGAGCCAACCTGGTCATCCAGATTGACAGCTTCTCCAAGGTGGCCTTTCCCGGCCTGCGCGTGGGTTGGTGTGTCGCTCCGGAGAGCGTTGTGGAGCGGCTGCGCTTGGTAAAGCAGACGACCGACTTGCACACCGACCAGCTCTCGCAGGCTGTGCTCGCCGAGTTCACGCGCCGAGGGCTGCTGGCGCGGCATCTGGCGCGGATGCGCAAGGTGTACGGCAACCGCCTGGCGGTCCTTGAGGAGGCGCTTAGGAAGCACATGCCCGAGGACGTGCGATGGACACGGCCCGAGGGCGGGATGTGTTTGTGGGTCGAGTTGCCGCCAGGGTTCGATGCGAGCGAGCTGCTCATTCACGTGCGCGAGCGCGGCGTGCTCTTTGCGCCCGGCCGATACTTCTACTTGCAGAACCCGCAACCGAACACCCTGCGGCTGGGCTTTGCCGGTCTCGACGAGCGGCGGATCGCGCGCGGCGTGGCCACCTTGGGCGAGCTGCTGCGGATCGAGATGCGCAAGCGCCAGCGTCCTGGGGTCGTGCGCCGGCGGGCGGACCGGGCGCATGTAGCGCTCGTGTGAGGTCCACTGGATTGCGGTTTGAGCCCCAACCCGCGAACCCCTGCTTTGGTTGCGGCGGGGCAAATCCCTGCGGCCTGAAGCTGGCCTTCGATGCGGACATGGAAGGGCGGCGCATCATCGGCCGCTTTCGGCTTGGCGCGGAATTTCAAGGCGGGGCGGGCTTCATCCACGGCGGGATCATCGCCACAGTGCTCGATGAAGCGATGGGCAAAGTTTGCCGGTTCAGCGATGCTCGGGCCGTTACTGCCGAACTGACCGTCGAGTACCTGCGCCCCGTGCGCGTAGACGAAGAGATTCAGGTGCAGGCCTTTGAGAGGGAGCGTCACGACCGGCAGTTTTATAATCAGGGCGAGATCCGCAATACGGCGGGGCAGTTGCTGGCGCGGGGCCGCGGGCGGTTTGTGGCCGTCAATCCGGTGCGGCACAGCCCCTGAGCCAGTTGGAGTTGGGCTAGGGGAAAGAATTCATTCCAGGAGACGACCATGGAAGCAAACAACGGGAATGTGTGGCGAGTAAAGGTGGGGCTGGCGGAAATGCTCAAGGGCGGGGTGATCATGGATGTCACTACCGCCGAGCAGGCGCTCATTGCCGAGCAGGCCGGAGCCTGCGCGGTGATGGCGCTCGAGCGCGTCCCCGCCGACATCCGCAAGGAAGGCGGCGTGGCGCGCATGGCCTCGCCGAAGATCATCCGCGAGATCATGGCGGCCGTAACCATCCCGGTGATGGCCAAGGTGCGCATTGGGCATTTTGCCGAGGCGCAGCTGCTGGAAGCGCTCGAGGTGGACTTCATTGACGAGAGTGAGGTGCTCACTCCGGCGGACGAGGAGCACCACATCTGGAAGCATGACTTTCGCGTGCCGTTCGTCTGTGGCGCGCGCAACCTGGGTGAGGCGCTGCGGCGCATCGCCGAAGGCGCGGCAATGATCCGCACCAAGGGCGAGGCGGGCTCGGGCAACGTAGTCGAAGCCGTGCGGCACATGCGCGCGATCACCAGCCACTTGCGCAAGCTCGCGACGCTGCGCGAGGATGAGCTGGTGCGCGAGGCTAAAGAGCTGGGCGCACCTCTCGAGCTGGTCCGCCAGGTAGCAGAAACCGGGAAGCTGCCCGTGCCCAATTTCTCTGCCGGTGGTATTGCTACCCCGGCCGACGCGGCGCTCGTGAGGCACCTCGGCGCGGAGGCCGTTTTCGTTGGCTCCGGCATCTTCAAGTCTTCGGACCCAGAGAAGCGGGCCAAAGCCATCGTGAAAGCCACAACTCATTACCAGGACCCCAAGATGGTGCTCGAGGCTTCTGGCGAACTCGGCGAAGCCATGAAGGGCATCGATGTGCGCCAGCTGGAAGAGAAGCAGCTACTGCAGACCCGCGGCTGGTGAAGCGGAGGCAAGGAACGAGCCATGCAGGGGAAGGCCAGAATCGGGATCCTGGCGGTCCAGGGTGATTACGAGGCCCACGGCCGGATGCTCGCGCGGCTGGAGCTTGAGCACGTCTTCGTCAAGGTGCCCGCGGACCTGAGGGGTTTAGACGGATTGATTCTGCCCGGCGGTGAAAGCACGACGCAGTTGAAATTCCTGACCGAGGGAGGCCTGGAGCCGGCCATTCGCGAGTTCGGCGCGCGGGGCGGGGCATTCTTTGGCACCTGCGCTGGCGCAATCTTGCTCGCGCGCGAGGTGCACAACCCGGCGCAGGTATCGCTTGGGCTCGCTGATCTGGTCGTGGCCCGCAACGCCTATGGCCGCCAACTGGCGAGCGAGGTGCGCCTCGGTCCTTCTGAGCTCAAGCCCGAGCTGCTCGAGATGGTCTTCATCCGTGCGCCCATCATCGAGCGAGTGGGCCGCGCGGTCGAAGTCTTGGCTGAATCGGAAGGCAGGCCGGTGCTCGTACGCCAGGGACGCGTACTGGCCGCAACATTTCACCCCGAGTTGACTGCCGACACGACGGTGCACCAGTTTTTTCTGCGTTTGGTGGTCGGCGGGACTGGCGAGGCCCTGAAGCAAGCAGAAGCCAAGGTAACCCTGTCCTCCTGAGCCCGCCAGGTGGCGCAGAATCTGTGTCGCTACACGTGACAACTAAGATGGGATTGGCCGAGACATGAGCAGGCAGGCGCAGGCGAAAACAGTGAAAAGAACCAAGGTCTTGTTTGTTTGCATTGGGAACTCGTGTCGCAGCCAGATGGCCGAAGCGCTGGCGCGGCATCTGGCTTCCGACGTGATGGAGCCCTCGAGCGCGGGCCTCGCGCCGCTCGGAGAGATTGCGCACCTGAGCGAAATGGTCTTGCAGGAACGCGGCGTACCGATCGATGGCCAATACTCGAAGGGCTTGGACGAGGTGGGGGGCGCAGAAGCCGAGATCATCATCAACATGACCGGAACGCCGGGTCGGGCGGTTTTTCTCGACAGCAAGGCAAGAGTAGAGGATTGGCCGGTGCGCGATCCTTATGGAGAAGATGTCGATCGGCACCGGCGAGTCTGCAGCGAGATCGAGCGCCGCGTCTCGGACTTGGCCGAGCGCCTGCGCCAGCAGCAAACGAAGACGGAGGAGTCTTAGCGCGGGAGTGGAAAAGGAGGAGATTTGCGGCGCGAAAAGACCAGCGTCTCGCAGGAAGATTACTTGAAGGCCATCTGGGAGATCGTCCAGGAAGAGGAGGTGCCCATCAGCGCTCGCCTGGCCGAAGAGCTGGACGTGACGCCGCCGGCCGTGACAGCGGCGCTCAAGCGCATGACGCGAGACGACTACCTGCGCGTGGCGCGCGACGGCGGGATCCACCTCACGCGGAAGGGCCGCGGCGTCGCCCAGCACCTGGCCTTGCGTCATCAGTTGGCAGAAAAGCTGCTCACCGAAGTGATCGGCCTGGAATGGTCGAAAGCCCATGACGAAGCCGAGCGCCTCGAGCACGGCATCTCACCCGAAGTAGAGGAGCTTCTGCTCGCGCGCTTTGGCCCGGACAGCCGCTGTCCGCATGGCGTCCCTCTGTTCGGTGGGATCGCCAAATTGCGCCGGAAGATGGGTGCGGTCCAACTCTCAGACGCTGCGGTCGGCGAGTACGTCGAGGTCCTCTGCGTGTACGAAAAGGATCCGCGGTTCCTGGAATTCATCGCCGGACTGCGCTTGCGGCCCGGGGCGCGCGTGCGCATCCGCGGCCGCGAGTACGATGAGACCATGACGCTCACCGTCGCCGGACGGAAGATCCACCTCGGGAAGCCGGCGACGACCCGCATCTGGGTCCGCCGCCTGCCCGCCTAATAGCCTTCTAAGGCTGCGCAACTACACGTCTTGAAATTTCCGAGTTGCCGGAGTAACGTTCCTCCCCGCTCGCGAGCTCTCTCGAGGTGACCGGGCGACTTCGGAGGGGTTATGGCCGTCGAGATTCAACTTCGGGTGAATGGCACTCCGCGACAAGGCCAGGTAGAGCCGCGGCTTCTACTTGTCCATTACCTGCGCGATGTTCTCGGCCTCACGGGCACGCACATCGGCTGCGAGACGACGCTGTGCGGGGCCTGCACGGTTCTGCTAGACGGCAAGGCAGTGAAGTCCTGCACGGTGCTGGCCGTCCAGGCCGATGGCACGGAGGTCACCACGATTGAGGGGCTGGCCGCGCAGCCCGAGGCCGGTGGGCAGCTCCATCCGGTCCAGGAAGGATTCTGGGAGAAGCACGGACTGCAGTGCGGCTATTGCACGCCGGGAATGATCATGACCTCGGTCGAGCTGCTGCATAACAACCCCGCCCCTACCGAAGCCGAAATCCGTCGGGCATTGGCTGGCAACCTTTGCCGCTGCACCGGCTACCAACACATCATCGAGGCGGTCCGCTACGCAGCCAAGAAAATGAAGTTGCGCAAACATTGATCCTGCACAGGGCGGGCCATCCGCCTGCCGATCAAGAGAGGCATTCATGACCACGGCGATGCGGTACATCGGCAAAGCCCTCAAGCGCAAAGAAGACCCCCGGTTGATCAAGGGGCTGGCGCACTACGTGGACGACATCAGGCTTCCGGAGATGCACTACCTCGGCATCGTGCGCAGTCCCCACGCGCACGCGCGCATCCGGTCCGTCGATGTCTCCAAGGCCAAGTCCGCGCCGGGCGTCGTCGCCGTGCTCACTGGCGCAGACCTGCGCGGGGCTATCGGCCTGGTGCCGTGCGCGGCACAGATTCCGGAGATGAAGATCGCGCTGCGGCCTGTGCTGGCCGACGACCGCGTACGGTTTGTAGGTGAGCCGGTGGCGGCTGTTGTGGCCGGCGACCGCTACGCCGCGCGTGACGCGATGGATCTTGTAGGGGTGGACTACGAACCGCTGACACCGGTGGTGAATCCGGAAAAGGCTCTGGCCAAGGGCGCCCCCGTGCTGCACGAGCAGTACAACGACAACGTCGCCTATCGATGGAAGCTCGAGGGCGGGGACCTGAAAAAGGCTTTCAAGCAGGCCGACAAGGTGATTCGCCAGCGGATCATCAATCAGCGGCTGATCCCCGTGGCCATGGAGCCACGCGGTGTCGTGGCCGACTATAAGCCGGGCGAGAAGCTACTCACTCTCTGGTCTGCGACGCAGATCCCCCACTTGTTGAAGACGCAGGTGGCGGTGATGCTCGGCATGGATGAGAGCTTCGTGCGCGTGATCGCCCCTGAGGTGGGAGGCGGGTTCGGCAGCAAGCTGAACGTCTACCCGGAAGAGGCGTTGGTCGGGTACATGGCCATCCAGCTCGGCAGGCCGGTCAAGTGGATCGAAACGCGACGCGAGAATTTTCTCACCACCATCCATGGACGCGACCAGATTGACGACATCGAAGTGGCCGTCAAACGGGACGGTAGGGTACTCGGCCTGCGCGCGAAGGTGATCGCGGACCTAGGCGCTTACTACCAGTTGCTCACGCCGCTGATCCCCACGCTGACCGGGCTGATGATGACCGGCTCCTACAAAATTCCCGCGGCACAGATGGAGATCACCGGGGTCTTTACCAACAAAATGGCCACGGACGCCTATCGCGGCGCCGGCCGTCCGGAGGCTACTTATTTGATCGAGCGGGTGATGGATCTGGTGTCCGCCGAGGTCAAGAAGGACCCCGCTGAGATCCGCCGCAAGAATTTCCCCCAAGCCAAGGAATTCCCGTACGCCACGCCGACGGGCCTCATCTACGACAGCGCGAATTATCAGAAGACGCTCGACCTCGCGTTGAAGAAGGCGAACTACACAGCCCTTCGCAAGGAGCAGTCCAAGCTTCGCAAGCAGGGCCGCTCGATGGGTATTGGCCTCTCCACCTACGTGGAGATTTGTGCCATGGGCCCCTCGAGCGCCATGCCGGCCGGCGGCTGGGAGAGCGCGACCGTGCGGGTCGAGCCCACCGGCAAGGTATCCGTGCTCACCGGCTCCTCCCCGCACGGCCAGGGGCAGGAAACGAGCTTCGCGCAGATGGGCGCGGAGGTTCTGGGCCTCGAGCCCGACGACGTTCAGGTGGTGCATGGCGACACCGCGGCCGTCCCCTACGGGATCGGGACCTTTGGCAGCCGCGCGACAGCCGTCGGCGGCACGGCGGTGTACAAGTCGCTCGTTAAGTTGCGCGAAAAACTTGCGCAGATCGCCGGCCACTTGCTTGGCGAGGACCCGCAGAAGCTCATCTTTCGTGACAAGAAGATCTTCTCAAAATCTGCGGCGAAAAAATCCCTTCCCTTTGGCGAGGCCGTCAGTGCCGCTTACGTGGCCAAGACCCTCCCGCCGGGCATGGAGCCTGGCCTCGACGCGACCACTTTCTACGAACCGGCGAACTTCACATTTCCTTTTGGGGCGCACGTCTGCGTTGTCGAAGTGGACGCCGATACCGGGGACGTGCGCCTCCTGAAGTATGTGGCCGTTGACGATTGCGGAAACGTCATCAACCCGCTGCTCGTGGATGGCCAGGTGCACGGCGGCATCGTGCAATCGGTAGGGCAGGCGCTCCTCGAGGAGGCCGTGTACGACGATCAGGGCCAGCTGGTCACTGGGGAGTTGATGGATTACGCGATCCCCCGCGCGGCCGACGTTCCGTGGATGGAAACGGCGCGTACGGTCACGCCCTCGCCGGTGAACCCGCTCGGTCTCAAGGGCGTCGGCGAGACAGGTACCATCGGCGCGACGCCCGCGCTCGCCAATGCAGTGGTGGATGCGCTCGCCTCGTTCGGCGTGCGCCACGTGGATCTGCCGCTCAAACGCGAGCGCATCTGGAAGCTAATGCACAAAGTGCCGGGGCGCGCGCCGTCGAAAGCAAGGAGGGCGAAATGATCCCCGCGTCGTTCGAGTACCACGCGCCCAAGACGCTCGAAGAAGCGCTGCGCCTCGTCGAGCGACATGGCGACGAGGCCAAGCTGCTCGCCGGGGGGCATAGCTTGCTGCCCCTGATGAAGCTGCGCCTCGCGGCACCTCGCTACGTGATTGACATCGGCCGGGTGCGCGGCCTGAGCTACATCCGCGAGGAAAACGGCCGGATCGCCATTGGTGCTCTGACCACGCACGCCGAGATCGCCGGCTCGTCGCTGCTGCTTTCCAAATGCCCGCTGCTACCGGAAACGGCTGCGGAAATTGGCGACCTGCAAGTGCGCAATCGCGGGACCCTCGGCGGCAGTTTGGCACACGCCGACCCAGCCGCGGATTATCCCGCGGCG
>DATFXF010000378.1:0-2322 GCA_035258565.1 Candidatus Acidiferrales bacterium | reverse complement strand
CCGAACACGGTCTTATAGGGAGCAAAGCCAAGTTTGGGGAGATCGATTCCGTAGAACAGATGCTCACCCTCACCCAGGAGGACCGGCGATATGGCCAGGTGCATTTCGTCGATGAGACCCGCAGTCAGGTAATGACGTATGACGGAGACGCCTCCGCCGATTCGGACGTCTTTGCCTTGTGCCGCTTCTTTTGCTTTCTTCAAAGCCGACGCCGCCCCATCGGTGACGAAGTGGAACGTGGTGCCGCCTTCCATGGTGAGGGGCGAGCGCGCGTGATGGGTGAGCACAAAAACCGGCGTATGGTACGAGGGGTTGTCACCCCACCATCCTTTCCAGGAATCGTCTTTCCAGGGTCCGCGAACCGGCCCGAACATATTGCGACCTAAAATCCAGGCGCCGACATTTTCGAAAGATTGAAGGGCAAAATCGTTATCGATGCCGCGGGTCCCGCCGCTTTCGCCCTGCATCTTCTTGAATACCTCGGTGTTCTGAAGCCACGGGTGCAGGTCAAGGCCGCGGATCCCAAGGGGATTATTCAGATCTTGCCGGGGGCCGGCGCCAAACCCATCGATTGAAATTGAAAACGCAGCGACTCGAACTTTGCTCATGGCCTGCTCCTCTCCTCGATATTAATGCATTTGCGGGGGGGCGTGGCCGGGTTCGCGACAAGCGCCGCGGTGGTGCTTATTGGAGTGAGGAGTCGTGCGGAAGAAACGTCCACACGGCAAGCACATGCTTAGCTCTGGATGAGACGAGCGAAGCGATAACCAGCGGGGCGGCGCTGTTTCGAGTAGCCGTTGCAGTTACACGACCGAGTTTCTGGCAGGATCCAGGCAGTCGAGTCCGGCCGCCTCAAATCGCTGTTCGAGCGCCTCGACGCCCTTCTCTATTGCGAACCTCGCCTCCGGGCCGTGATCGGCAACGCCCAAAGAATTCGCACACAATACTCCGGCAATTGAAGCCATTCCAACGTTGGTCCGAAAGTGTAAGGCAGCGAGATCAAAAGGTGATCGCAGCCTGAACTCAGGGTCTCGCCTGGCCCGCCACTGCGGACACGAGCCTCGACACTGGCTGACCGGCAAGCGCTTCGCTCCTCCACCCATGGTTCACCGATATTCACTGCGTGCCCCAGCCCGAGTCGATGGTCGGGGTCGGCGTGGAAGTACGCCAGCATGGTCAAGGTCATCACGTGTGTGTAGCTTTCCTGTGGGGCGAGCAAGAAGAATTCGAGCCGCTGATGACCGCAATCAATTCCATGAGTGCCGAGAGTGACGTAGATCCAATACGGCCTGTACGAAGAGGGAGCAAACTTCAGCACTCGGAAGCCAGGAAGCGTTTCCAGCATCGGGCCGTGATCCGGCCGTTCTTCAACCACTGAGTGCCCGCCCCAGAAGGTGATGAGATGCTCTTTGACGCGGTCGGTGGTCGAATTGCCAGTCTCAGTCACAAAATGATGATAGCCCACAACAAGCATCTGTAATTTGGAGCTCCGCGTCGCTGGCGCGCTGGCCTCCACCCCGCCACCCGAAAATCGCCAGGGGCCCCGGGCCTGCGGCAGCGAGGTTTCTCTTGTTACTTGTTACCGCTCAGGCGTCCCATCATGATCTCCTTCACGCGTTCCGGAGAGACTCCGTGATGGTACTCCTGACAGAGGGGATGGTCAGTGAGCTCCAGCCTAAAATGCGGACGCTGCCCGGGTTCCTGAATGTGGGCATACATCTTCAGGTTCAACGTGTCCGGGTATTCGGGTATCCGGTTGCTCAGCCAGGAGAACATCGCCGGCAGTTCCACGCACTTGGGATCGTCTTCCATTTGCAAGAGTTTTTCGAAATTGTCGCGGCTCAGCGAGCCCCATACACCCCAGCGGAAAGATTCGCCAGCGCCGATGATGGGCAGATGAAGGACCCCACGCACGTAGAAATACTCACCGTCGGTGGCGCAAAAATCTTCATCCAGGAAGGTCTTGCGGCCGTTCCTGTTCCAGCTTGGCGAGAGCTTTGCGCGGCGATTTTCCTCCTCATGCTTTTTCTCCCAGTAGATGGGGGCATCGTAGCCGAAATCGAGGCAGGGACCGGTGTGCCATTCCTCGCAGCTGCCGCACTTCCAGCGCAAGTCTTTGAGGTCATCGAGCGTCACCGATGTGCGCGTATTGCGGATGCGGGCGCGCTCATAGCAGCCGGAGCATAGCAGCGTGATCTTCGTCAGCTTTTCCGACTCTTCGTTCCAGCCGTCGTGGGCCGCGCGTATTAGTTCACAGTCGTCGCACCTGGCGTCAGGGAAGGGATCGTCTTCCGTCCGCTCGTTGCGGTTGAAGCCGAGACA
>DATFXF010000377.1:0-2503 GCA_035258565.1 Candidatus Acidiferrales bacterium | reverse complement strand
TTGCTCCCCGGAGCGCAGCCATGTCGTACCCAAAGAGTCGTCTTTGCGGTGTCGGTTTCCTGGCACTTTGCATCCTGGGGGTGGTGGTCTTCTCCCTGGCGACCGCATCGCCCAACGAGAAGCGCCAACTGCTGTCGTCGGATAAGCGAATCGCTAACCTCATCCACCAGTTAGGCAGCAAGGAGTTCGCCACCCGGGAAAAAGCACAAAAGGCACTCCTGCAGATTGGCAAGCCCGCGGTGGAAGCGCTCCGCAAGACCATCCGCGACACCACCGATGTCGAAATTCGCCGTCGCGCGAAGGAGATCATCGAGCAAGTTGACCCCGGTGGGACGCGCCGCGAGGAACTGAAGAAACAGCGGGCCGCACTACGTCAAGTCGTCGAAGACGTGCAAGGCGTGGATGTCAAGAACTGGGCCGAGTCGATCTCCAACCCTTTTACCGAACTGACCGATGAGGGGAAGAAGCGACTGACCGCCGAGGGCATTGACGTGGCACGCCTCCAGAAGATGCGCGCCCGCTACCTGAAGGGAAGTTACGGCGGCGCGAACGCCAAAGAGTTCGTGAATCCGGATCCGGATACCATCCTGATCGTGGGGAAAGGGTTCTGTGCGCATGGCGGCGTGTATAGCACCGGGCCGGTCCTGGCGGTGGAGAACGCCTATTTCATGTCCCGTGTTCACGTTGCCAATCTGCTCTGGTTCGTGGATCGGGCCGGGGCAAGTGACGCTGTCACGGGCGCGCCGGTCCTCGCGGCCCACGGCGCCGGCGTCCACGCCGTGCGCGCGACCCCCGACATTCGCGTCGGGGACTATGGCTGGCGCCCGCCGAAGACTTTCCTGCAGCCCCTCACTGCGGCGGACGCCAGGAACGACCCGCCGCCCACTGCAGAGTTAGCGAAGGCAAAGAAGGAACTCGCCGAGCAGGTCAAGAAAGCGGGCGCTGTGGACGTAACGCAGGTCGCCAGGAAGGTTGCCAATCCATTTACGGCGCTGACGGAAGAGGGCAAGACCAGGCTCAAGTTTCGGGGCATTGACCCGGACCGCTTGCCAAAGCTCAGGGCGGTTTATCTGACCGGGAATTACTGTGGCGCCGCCAGTACAGATTTCGTGAACAACGATCCCAACACGGTCCTCGTGATCGGCAAGGGTTTCGTTACTCACGGTCGAGTCTACAGTTTGGGTCCTCTCCTTGCTTCTGATGACGCCCACTTCATGGGCGAGGTGACCGGTGCCGACATCGTTTGGTTCGTGGACCAGTCCTTCCCGCGAGGGCAGACCAGAGGCGCTCCGGTGATCCTGGCCCCTACCGCGCACCACAGTCAAATGGGCGTCGGGACCAAACACATCTGGCAGGGCGACTACGGCTGGCGCGCGCCCAGGGACTTCCCTGCCCAGGTGAAAGGGAGCGCAGACAAAAAGAACTGATCGACGAAGAGAGAAACGTGTCCGCACAAGCGGCGAGAAGGTGAGCCGAGCTGGTCGCGGCAACTGGCCGGTCACGCGAATGAGGTACTTCGTGGTTCAGCGGCTTCTTCCGTGTGAGCCGGCCGCTGAGCGGGTCGTTCAACCGAGACGGGGAGGGCTGGATATGGGCGCACCTGTGCGGTTTCTCGTCGTTGCATCGCTCTCGGTTTCGCTACTCGCTGGCCGGTGGCTGGCTGCCCAGGACGATGTGGCCGACATCGTTTCTCAGGATCTGCGGGCCGGGAAAGACGAGCACAAGCGGGATTTCTTGATCGAGCCCCCCAAGAGCGTCAAGGCACCCAGGAAGGGATACGGTCTTCTCCTGGTGCTTCCGGGCGGGGATGGCAGCGCCAATTTCCATCCGTTCACCAAACGCATCTACAAGAACGCCGTCCCGGAAGGATATGTCCTCGCTCAACCTGTGGCCGTCAAGTGGACCGAGAAGCAGCAAATCGTCTGGCCCACCGACAAGAACCGCGTCGAGGGAATGAAGTTTTCCACCGAGGAGTTTGTCGATGCCGTGATCAAGGACCTGGCCGGCAAGTACAAGCTTGACCCGGAGCGTGTCTTTACCCTCACGTGGTCATCGAGCGGACCCGCCGCCTACGCAGCCTCCCTGAGCAACAACAAAATAACCGGATCCTTTATCGCCATGTCCGTCTTCAAGCCGGACCTCCTTCCACCACTGGAGAAGGCCAAAGGGCATGCCTACTTCCTCTATCATTCGCCGGATGACCGCGTCTGTCCGTTTCGGATGGCGAAGCAGGCGGCCAGGGAGTTGAAGAAGGGCGGGGCAACGGTAAAGCTGGCGACCTATGAAGGAGGCCACGGCTGGAGGGGAAACCTGTACGACAATATCCGAGAAGGGCTGGAATGGCTCGAAAAGAATCACGCGATCCGCGCCAGGCCGTAGCGCCAGGTCGAGTGACGCGCGGCAGTGCTTCAGCGGGAGCCGGTCAGACGCCACCAGCTCGGCACTGCCTCGGCCTCGTCGGTGTCGGCCGGAGGAGGGGTCAGCGCGGTCGACACGGCTTCCG
>DATFXF010000376.1:0-28732 GCA_035258565.1 Candidatus Acidiferrales bacterium | reverse complement strand
CTCAGCCTGCGCAAGGCTTTCCGCCACCATTTCAGCGCCCTGGCCAACTAC
Source organism: Candidatus Acidiferrales bacterium (assembly GCA_035258565.1). Classification (GTDB taxonomy): domain Bacteria; phylum Acidobacteriota; class Terriglobia; order Acidiferrales; family UBA7541; genus DATFXF01. The sequence continues at coordinate 28,681 of DATFXF010000376.1, read as the reverse complement.
ACGTATTCGAAGTCGATCGACATCTCCACAACAATCAACCTCCAGAACGTCCCCATGAACTTCGTGAAACCCCAATTGGACCGCGCCGTCGGCGACAACCACGTGCCGCACCGCTTCACCCTGGCGGTTCTCGGGGAATCGCCCGACAACTGGAACGCCGTATTCCGCCACTTCAAGGGCTCCGTCCTAACCAACCTGCAGTCCGCGCGGCGCTATACGGTCGTAGCGGGCTTCGACACGAACGGCGATATCTTCCCCTTCTCAGACCGCGTCGGCATCATCGGACGAAATACCTACCGGGGCGATCCCACTTACACCGTCGATGTGCGCCTGCAGCGCACGATTCCGTTCACCGAGCGCTTCAAGGGCGAGCTGAGCTTCGAAGCCTTCAATCTGTTCAATCGCGCCAACGTGCTCGAAATCGATCACACCTATGGCCTGCCCGACTTCGTCACCCCGATTCCCAAGCAGTACAAGGACGGGATTGCTCCCTCGCCGACGTCTGGTGGCAACCCTTCGTTTGGCTCGCCGAAGTTTGTGGCCGAGGCACGGCAGATCCAGTTATCGTTTCGGCTGAACTTCTAGTCGGCTACCGATCCCGCGCCGACTCCGGGCCAGCAGAGAACTCCATGATCAAACCCTACATGGCGGTCGGGTTAGTCCCCACAATCCGCGGCATCCGCACCCGGAAAGACATCCACATCAACCTCGAGCACCTCAAGCACCTGGTCAAGGCAGCGTGCTGGCTCTCGGCGCTCGACCTGCCCGTTCGGCTCCTCGCGTTTCCCGAGGGTGCCCTTCAAGCGTTCAACGATGAGGTGCTCGACCTCGACCACGTCAAATATGCACGCGAATGCGCCATCGATATTCCCGGCGAAGAGACCGAAGAGCTCGGTAAGTTGGCCCGCGAGTACGACACCTTCATCATGGCGCAGGCCAAGGCGCACCACCCCGACTGGAAGGACCGCTTCTTCAATGTCGGCTTCATCCTGAACGCGAAGGGCGAGGTCATCCTGAAACACTATAAATTGTCACCCCTATTTCCCGTCGAGCACTCCGTCTGCCCACACGACGTCTACGATTGGTGGGTTGAGAAGTACGGTCGCACGCTCGACGCCTTCTGGCCCGTCGTCAACACCGAGATTGGCCGCCTGGGCATCATGATGGCCAACGAGGGTTCGTACCCGGAGAATGCCCGTGCGCTGGCCATGAACGGCGCCGAGGTCGTTTACCGCGCGTCCTATCCGCACCCGGGCAGCGGGAACGACTTCTTCGAGATCCAGAGCGCTGCGCGAGCCCTCGACAACAACATGTATCTCGTCGCCCCCAACCTCGGTACGTACTACCTGTTTCCGGAGGAGAAAGATCCCGTCGATGCCTTCGGCGGCCGCTCCTATATTTTCAATTACAAGGGGCAGAAGGTCGGGAAGCTTGAATACAGCGGTGGATCGAGCTACGTGGCAGGGGTCATCGACATCGAAGCGCTGCGCGACCATCGCGCCCGAGCCAAGTGGGACAACTGGATGAAAGACCTGCGCACGGAGCTCTACCAAATTCTCTATGAAAGGCCGATCTATCCGAAGAACCTCTATCTCGACCGCGAACCTATGAAGCACGCTGAGTATTTCGAGAAAGTCATCAAGCGCCAGATCGAGCTGATGCACCAGCGCGGCATCTGGACGAAGCCGGAACGATAGCGCCGTTGCTTTCGCTGCCGAACGACCGCAGCGAGCCAAGAAAGGTCGAATATGTCCTCCGATTCCCGCATCTCCCGCAAGAACTTTTTCAGAGTGGACCCGCAACGCGCGGCCCTGATCGTCATCGACATGCAGAATGCTTTCGTCGCTGAGGGCGCCCCGCTCGAAACGCCCGGCGCGCGCGCAATGCTCCCTCGCCTCGAGCGACTGATCCGCTTCGCTCGAAGGCAAAGCATCCCCCTAGTCTGGACGCAGTCCGACCACCGGCCGCCGTACGGGGGACTGATGTTGCGAAAGTTTCCTGTCATTGGCGATCAGCGCTGCCTCTGGCAGGGCGACCCGAGCTTCGAGCTTTACCCGCACATGCTCCAGCCGCAGGAAGGGGAGCGCGAGTACCGCATCGTCAAGCACAAGTACGACGCCTTCTTCGAAACCAGCCTCGATGCCATTCTGCGCTTTCACGGCGTGGAAACGGTGATCATCACTGGTACGGCCACCAACGTCTGCTGCGAGTCCACCGCGCGCACCGCCTTCATGCGCGACTACCAGGTGGCTTTTCCGAGCGATGCTAATGCCACCTTCGACGCAGCCATGCACGAGGCGACGCTCAGGAACATCGATCTCCTGTTCGGCCGCGTGATGACCACCGAGGAATTGTTGGCGGAAATGGAAGAAGCGTTCGAAAGCGCAGCGAGGAACGCGGAGCGTCCTGCCCGGAGCGCACGCCCTTAGGCAGTCCCCGCGCGACGAATCCCCCCAAGGAGCGGCGATGTCGACATTCGTCTTGGTGCATGGCGCGTGGCACGACGGCAGCGCCTGGGAGCCGGTCGTCAGGTACCTGGAAGGCCATGGGCATCGGGCCTTCGCACCCACGATGGCCGGTCATGGCAAACGTGCCGACAAGTGCGTCACTCACGCCGGGTGCACACAGTCCATCGTGGATTTCGTCGTCTCGAGGAATCTGACTGACGTCGTGCTGGTCGGGCACAGCTTTGGGGGCACGATCATCGCCAAGGTGGCCGAAGCCATCCCCGACCGCCTGCGGCGCCTGGTGTTTTGGAACGCCTTCGTTCTCCGCGACGGTCATTGCTTGAACGACGAAATCCCGCCACACTACCGGGAACTTTTCGAGGAACAGGCCGAGCATTCCCCCGACCACACGGTAATGCTGCCGTTTGCCATCTGGCGAGAAGCCTTCATCAATGATGGCGATCTCGTCCTGGCCCAGTCGACGTATGCCCAGCTGTCCCCGGAGCCTTATGGGTTGTTCACCGAGAAGCTGGACATGAAGAAGTTCTACTCCCTCAGCATTCCGCGCAGCTTCCTGAACTGCACGGAGGACCATGCCTTGCCGCATGGAGAGTGGTGCTGGCATCCGCGGATGTCAAGCCGCCTGGGGCTCTTCCGCCTGGTGCAGATGCCCGGCAGCCACGAAACGATGTTCAGCAACCCTGTCGGCCTCGCCGAGAAGATCATCGAGGCTGGGCGCGACTAGGCACGCTGCATCTTGACTTCCTTCTCGACCTCGGCACTTCGGCGCAACGTTATCGTCGTCTACAAACAGCACCGTCAGCAGATAGCCTTGTCGGAACAGGTCCTTTATCTGGGCAAAAACGAGTAGTCATAGATGTCGTCTGGTCGCAGCTTTTGCTCATGGGGGCGTTGCTGATTCGCTAACTCTAAGGCGTTCCGCTCGGCTTCCGGCGCGGCCCTTCCATTCCTCGTGAAATAACCATGAAGCAGGTTATAAGTTTGCTCTGCCATCTTCGGGGAATCTCCCAATACCTGAGCCATGATGGGAATGACCTTCTCCGGAAACTGGTGAATGGCCAAGATGCTCTGATGAAATGCGGCGACCATATCGCGCACCAACCCCGAGTGACTGTCCAGAAACTCTTCCTGGACTGCCAAGCCCGTGCTCGGCAGCCGGATCTCGTCCCCAAGAAACAAAATGGTTCGCAAACCGAACGACTGCACTCTGGGAGGCGGAATTGCGGAGCTGATTACCGCGGCATGAACATCGCCTGATCTCAACAGGCCCAGCCGGGCAACGTCATCCCGCGCAGCCTCCAGCAGAACATCTCGGTCTGGATCGAGACCGTACTTGCACAAGACTTTGCGATGGAAATGCGCCGGGGGAGCCATGGATGGATAGGTTGCGATCCGCAAGCCTCTCAGCGCACGGACTTCCCGGACGGCTGGCTGGGCATGGAGCCAAAACATGGGATAGTCGGTGGTCACAAAAATCACCCTGCTGGGAAGACCCTTCGTCCAGCTCATCAATGCTGCGCCACAGGCGACCGTAAGAGGGGCGTCCCGCTGCTCCTCCGGCCAAAAATTAATGTCCTTCAGCGTCACTTCCAAACCGCTTTGGCGGTAATAGCCCAGCCCGAGCGCAACAAAGTGCGGCAGCAGCTCGTGAAGATCAAACGCTCGGAAGCCCAGCAACACCTTGCGTTCAGTTGGTTTGGTCATCAAGACATCCAGATTTCACAGCTGCCTGAACCCACTGAGGAGAGCAGTCCATTCCTAGGCCCTTAGTGAAGGTAACGGATGACCCTTTGGGCGAAGTCCTCGAGGAATTTCCTTCGATCTTTCACCGTAAGCGGAATGACGATCCGGTCCACCCCGAGATCAAGAATCTCTTCGAACCTGCCGATCACTTCCTTGGGCGTGCCAGCGATCACCATGGCATCGAGGAGGCGGTCGGTGACCAAAGTCTTGTGACTTGCCCCCAAATTCGCGTGTTCGTAATAGTTATAATGCTCTTTGAGTTTCCTCAGGTCTTCTACAAGATCCGGCGCTAGGAAACCTTGTCGATTGGACTGGAAAACGGTTTCTGCCGCTGCCGCAGCGTAAGCTCGAATCTCCTCGCGCGCTGCTTCCCTGTCCTCGGAGACCGCGCAGCCCAAGCGCGCGCAGAGTTTAATCTCCCTCGGATCCCTTCCCGCCTGAATTGCGCCTCGCCGCACGCTTTCGATCGCGTACCGAACTAGGGCGGGGACCGAACCGACCTGAAAAAGGACACCGTCAGCAACCCTCCCTGCCAACTCGAGAGACTTGGGTCCGGACGAAGCAAAATAGATCGGCACCTGCCTGGCCGTCCAAGTCATCTTGATTTCCTTGCCGTCGTAGATGGCTGTTTGGCCTCCCATCAGGGCGCGCAGGACTCGGGTCGTCTCTTCCATCTGCTTCAGCGGAGCGGGCTTCAGCCCTAGGGTTTGTACTGAGCTGAAGCCCGAGCCCAAGCCTAAAATGGCCCGCCCCCCGGATAGCTCGTCCAAAGTAGCGATGCTGCAAGCGATGGTCGCCGGATGTCGCGTCACCGGATTAGTCACGCCAGTGGCCAAGGTCATCCGCTTCGTCCGGAGGGCGCAAACAGCCAGGGCGACATAAACATCTCGGAAGATGGACTGCGAATCGGCGATCCATACACCGCCAAACCCGAGCTCTTCTGCGGCCACAATCAGATCCATGAAACCCGCAACGGGTTCTTGCGGAAGGATTCCGATGTCAAATTGCACCTTCAAGGTCGCCTACGTCTACCATCAACCGGTTGCATATCCGTGCTGTGCCAGCCGTTTGCCCGATGCCTCATAAGCCTGGGGCGTCAAGCCATGGACGCCCGTTGCGTCACACCAACGATTATAGAAGTTAAAGAGCGCACACACGGTAATGGCGTCGTAAAGCGCCTCATCCGACCAGCCCGCGCGCTTGACCCCCTCGATGTCTTCGCGACCAAGCTCATAGGAGCGAGCGTTGACCTTCTCGAGGAAGGCAAACAGAGCCTTTTCGGCTTCGGACAAGGGCGAGGTCCGATAATCCCGCAGCACGCTCTGAACCAGATCGCGCTTGCCAAGCAGCTCCCCCGCAACTGCGGAGTGCACGCCGATTCAAAACGGGCAATGATTCTGGCTGGAGGTAAAGGCGGCAATCAGCTCCCGCATGCCGGGCGCCAGTGGCGACGAGCCGCGCATCACCGCCTGGGTGAACCGCGAGAGGTGATCGGTTGCCGTCGTCTTGAACGCAAATAAATGGAAGATTTGCGGCACCACCGCGCCAGCTTTGCGCATCGCACGAGCCATTTCCGCATACGGGCCATTGCGGTCGGCTTGTTCTACCTCGCGCAGAAACATCGGTTCGATCATGTGCCCCTCCCAAAAGTAGTCACTCGTTACCGTAGCTGCGTTGCCTTGTCAAGCAGTCACGCAGCCGCCAAGAAAACTCGGAAAGAGACGCGGAGAGTCAGCGTGTGCTTGATGTTATTGTCAGTGAGCGGGAATCGGCCGAGCAGGCGGAGAGTCCCGGGGGTCGAAATTGCTTGCCACCCCGTCTCTAGATCATGCTAGATTTCAGCCGCGAGCGGGCGCTAAAAAGAAAGGTCGACCTGCTGAACGGGGCGCAATCCGCGCGACCGGGGGTAGACGGGAGGAATGGGGAACGAGGAGCAGCAAGGGAGCCCGATGACACAGTCAAAGTGTGATCACCGAGGCATCTTCACTATTCCCGGCGCTCTGCCCATCCAGTCGGCATGGCGGGACATCACCTACGAACCGGTTCGAGGCAACGTCTGGACAGCGAGCGAAGGAATCTATCGGACCATCTTTCTCGAGGGCAAGAGGGGAACGATTGCTTTTGACACCTTTTCAACTCCAGGAGGGGCGCGCGCTTATCAGGGAGCGATTCAGCGAGTCTTTCCGCAAAAGAGGATTCACACCATCATTTACTCGCACGACCACCTCGACCATACCGGTTACGCGGCGGACTTGCAGCCTGACGCCAAGATCATTTCGCACGAGCTGTGCGCCAAGGTGGTAGCGGCGCGGAAGTCCGACGGACAGCTCGTGCCCCACGAGACCTGCTCGGGCGAGCGACAGGAGTTCCGCATCGATCGCGTGCGTTTCGAGCTGATCTACCCCGGGCCCACCCACGGGGACGGAAACGTTGCCGCGTATTTTCCGGAGCACCGTCTGTTGTTCATGGTCGACACGGTGATCCCGGGAGTCGGTTATACGTTTTTCCCCGACTGGCATATCCGCCCCTACGTGCAGACGATGAGGCGTTTCCTCTCCCTGAAGTGGGACGTCTTCGTTCCCGGCCATTTCTGGTTGGTGAACCGCAAGGGTTTTCAAGACAACCTGAACTACTACGAAGTGATTGGCGAGACGGCACAACGCGCAATCCGAGACGGAATCGATGGGGAAGACCTAGATCAGGTGACAAGGTACGCGCGCCGGAATCTGGGGCGCCAATTCGGGCACCTGTTCCGCTTCGATGAGTACACCGGTATGAACTTGATGCGTTACATCTGCCACTTCCGAACTGGTGGCTGGGGAATCGAGGGCAACCTAAAAGCCCGCACAGACCCACTCTGAGGGTGAAATGCGCCTGACTCCGGAGTAAGGTTCACTATGGCTCGAGGGCGTGAACGTCGCGGCATCTTTACGATCGAAGGCCCGCTCCCTTTCCTGATGCGGGAACCAAAGCTACAGGTGGAGTCCGTTAGCAATCGCGTGTGGACGGTCAGTGACGGCACCTACCGAACCCTGTTTGTCGAAGGGCACGGCAGCGTCGTCGCGTTTGACACCTTCGGAACGCCCGGCGGCGCTCGGGCCTACCGAAAGGCCATCGCCAGAACCGTGCCGGGAAAACCGATTCAGACGATTGTCTATTCCCACGACCATGTCGATCATGCTGGTTTCGCAGCCGACCTCGCTCCCCATGCCGAGATCCTTGCCGATGAAATGGCTGCCCGGGTGATTGCCCTGCGTCAAGCGGATGGACAGTTGAAGCCCACTCGACCCCTGAGGGGGAAGCGCAACCCGGTCGAGATCGATGGAGTCACCTTTGAGTTGCTGAATCCGGGCCCAACTCACGGCACCGGCAATCTCGCCTCCTATTTCCCCGATCGGAAACTCCTCTTCATGTCCGATACCATCCTGGCGAACGCCCGCTATGGGTTGCTGCCGGACTACCACGTCGCCAATTTCGTTCGCGTGATGCACGGACTATTGGAACTGGAGTTTGACACCTTCATACCCGGTCGCTACGAAGTGCTGAACCGCACACAGTTCGAAAGAGGTTGTGACTACATCGAAGCGCTCCAAGAAGCAACGCAGCAAGCATTTGTGCAGGGCATTCCTGTCTGGATTCTCGACGCGATCACCGCTTATGTGAAGGACCGTCTCGGGCCCCGCTTCGGCAATCTGGATGGATTCGATCAGCACGTGGGCTTGAGCGCATTCCGAATCGTCCACCACTATCTCATGGGCGGTTGGGGACTCGAAGACACGGCCAGTCCCGGCCTTAACCTTGCCTAATAGCCCGCAAAGTGCAGGCGCAGAGCTCCGAGGAGAGGACCACTCTGTTCGGTGCGCCCGAGATATAGCGGGGTGCAGGACTCTGGTTCTAGTGCTCTCGGTCGAGCGCAATGGACAACTTTGACGCGGTATTCGTCGGCAGCGGAATCAATTCCCTGGTTGGTGCGGCGCTTCTGGCCAAGGCTGGCTGGAAGGTCTGTGTGCTGGAACGCAATTCCTGGTTCGGCGGAACCATCCGCAGCGCTGAGATTACCGAGCCGGGCTTCATCCACGACCTATTTTCGGCCTGGCATCCGCTCTTCGTTGGCTCCGAAGCCTATTCCGTTCTTGCGAGAGATCTGGGTTCCCGCGGCCTCGTGTACCTGAACACGGACTACCCGACAGCCGCGCTGTTCCCCGACGGTTCGGCGGCGTTCCTCTCCACCTCGCAATCGCTGAATGAGCAGGAATTCGAGAGGCTTGCCCACGGAGACGGTGGGGCATGGAGACAGGCGGTTACGGACCTGTCCGGTCGAACTGACCTTGCCTTCGGCCTGCTTGGAACTGAGTTATGGTCATGGAAAGGTTTGGGCCTCGGGACCCGAACACTTCGTCGGCTCGGTGTTCGGGGCACGCTCGAGTTCGGCAAGGAACTCCTGAGCACAAGCCGCCAATGGCTGACCGAAAGCTTCGCCTCGCCGAGCGTGCATGGCCTGCTGTCCCCCTGGGTGCTGCACATGGGACTCGGGCCGGAGAGTGCCGGCTCTGGGTTCATGAACAAAGTGATCTCCTTGGCGCTCCAAATGGGCGGGATGCCCGTTCCTCGTGGCGGTGGTGCGTGCCTAGCCAGCGCGCTCGTCCAGCTTGTCCGTGACTTCGACGGCCAGCTGGAACTGGATTCTCACGTAGACGCCGTTCAAGTGGCAAACGGGCGTGCCGTCGGCGTGCGATCGAAGGGGCAGGTGATCCGCGCGCGGCGGGCGGTGATCTGCAGCGTGACCCCACAACAGCTCTATCTCCAGCTGCTGGACCCCAGCACCGTTCCTGGATGGGTGCCAACGAGCGCCAGGCGCTTCCATTATGGCCGCGCCGACATGCAGATCCACCTTGCGCTCTCTGAGCCGCCAAAGTGGCCGGGAGGCGACCAGCGCTTTCTTCGCACGGCGATCATCCACATGAACGACGGCATCGACGGCGTTTCCCGTGCCGTCAATGAGGCCGAGCGTGGATTGCTTCCGGCCGATCCCACGGTGGTGGTAGGCCAGCCGATGGCGGTGGATCCTTCGCGCGCGCCCCAGGGACGCTGGATTTTCTGGCTGCAACTTCAAGAGTTGCCCAGCCGGCCTCAAGGAGATGCTGCTGGACAGATCGCGACCGGCGACGGTACATGGACCGCGTCGCTGCGCGAGCGCTATGCCGACCGCGTGGTTCGAAAGCTCAGCCATCAGATCCCTAACCTGGAGAACGCCATTTTGAAGCGGGTAGTGTTCTCTCCTGCCGATCTCGAGGCCAACAATATCAATCTGGTTGGAGGCGACCCCTACGGGGGCTCGTGCACGCCGGACCAGTTCTTCATCTTGCGCCCGCTTGCAGGGCTCCCAAATCACCGCACGCCCATCGCCGGGCTCTATCACATCGGAGCATCGACACACCCGGGGGCCGGATTGCACGGAACTTCCGGACTCCTGGTGGCAAAAGAACTCTTGGGTGCCGCCTTCAAGCGATTGGTGCCACCTCGAACGGATCGGAGAAGGTAGCAACGTCTCTCGACAAGGCCAGAGGAAAGCGGAAGTCTGTCGAAGCCTATTTCCACACCATTTCATTCCGCGACGTCGGGGTGGCGGGTGGCTACCCGATAGCGTCCAGAGTGGAAGACCAGTGGTTCGCCTTCGGCGATTCGGTATTCTTCGACTTCCCCCAGGAAGATAACGTGGTCGCCACCGTCGTACTGCTTGACGGTGCGGCAGATGAACTGTGCAATCACGCCGGAGAGCAGGGGAACGTGGGCCGGTCCGTCGACGAACTCCACACCGGCGAACTTGTCCGGTAAAGGGGTGGAGAACTGCCGGGAGAGATGGTACTGCCGCACCTCCAGCACGTTGACGGCGAAGTGCGTGGCGCGGCAAAACTCCGGGAAACTGATTGCCTGCCGCGAAAGGCTCCAGGATCAGCGGGGGATTCAGTGAAACCGAGCTGAATGAGTTCACGGTCAGCCCCAAAGGACGGCCGTCAGCAGCGCGGGCCGTGACCACGGTGACCCCGGTAGCGAACTGGCCGAGCGCCCGCCGTAAGTCGCGCCGGTCAAAACGCTCCGCCACCTCCTGCGCCTCTTTCTGGATGAACTTTTCCGCTTCTTTCGAGTCCATAAACCAGGGGAAGAGTGTGCGTGGATCGTCAAAGCCGTTGACGAAGGTTCTGGCGATGGCCTGGATCTTTCCGGCACAGTCCAAGAGCTTCAGGACATGGGGTGGTGGCTTCAGCATCAGGTTGGTCCATTCCGTCACCCACTGCGCATATCCCTTCCAATACCGGTCGAAGGCGTGCTGCATCCACTCCAGGTCGGCAGGCCGCTGGCCGCGCTCGAGAATGCTCTCCAGGTAAATTTGCGCGCAGCGCGCAGCATTGTTGGATCCCTGTCCGGTGATAGGATCATTCAGTACGACGGTATCTGCCATGCCCAGTATGTGATTTCCCGAGGGCAGTTTGCGCACCGCGTTGCGTACCGATGGCGTGACCTTGCCGACCAGGATGCCGTTATCGTCAGTCAATTCAATGTCCGCACAGCGTTCGGCCTCCCACGGCAGGAACCGCTCGAGGAGCCATCTGCTTTTCTCGAGGTGCTCCTCGGGGCTTTCGACCTCGTCCCAGCAGTCCATCGGGCCGCCGATGACGCCCTCGAAGATCATGATTTCGCACGGTCCCGTGGTGGTTATTGCCGGGCACACGAAATACTCCCCGATATTGGGAACTGAGTTGAAGCAAACGGCGCTAAAGTGCTCGCGCGGCCGCATCTTTTTGACGTAGGTCAACGCCAGCGCACGCTGCGGTTTGTCGTAGGGCGAGCGGCTAACATCGCGTTCAAACAAGCGGCCGATGGCACCTTTACCGCTGGCAACAATCACCAGATCCGAACTGCGTGCACAGTTTTCCAGATCGCCGATATCTGCTGCCTTAATCCGCAGTTCCCCACCACGTTTCTCGAACTCTTCCATCCAGCCCGGGATCTTCACTCTCTGGTCCACGGACTGCGCGTAGTTGTCCAGCCGTGCCGCCCAGTCGATGTGCTTGCCGCCAACCGGATCGGGCACCGTAAAACTGATCCCTTCAACCCTGGGACACTGCTGTTCCCAGAAATTCAGTCCCTGATCGCGCTCGGTCTGGAGTGCGGAGTCGAACATACACTGGCTGGACATCACTCGGCCCGTGCGGATCGCTTCGGCGGGACGCTCCGAGAAGAGAATAACTTCGTAACCTTCAGCCAGCAGTCCCAAGCCAAGCTGCAGGCCGGACTGGCCGGCGCCGATAATGGCGATGCGGCGCATAACTAGGAACTCCTGCTCGTCCGGGTGCGTGTCGCCGAGCGACCACCCTCCGAGCCCCCGCTGCACTACTCCATCAGTTTGGGAATGGCCGCCTCGGTCCTTTCGGGCCCCATCGCGGAATAGCCCCCATCCACGGCCAGGTCGGTCCCGGTAAGAAAGGAAGCGTGGTCGGAGCAGAGGAAAAGCACCCCCTGTGCGATCTCCTCGGGTTCTCCGATACGCCCCAGCAGGTGAAAGGGCCCGCCCACGCGGTTGGTCTTGGTCTTGTCGCCACGGGTAAGCTCATTCATCAGCCGACACCAAGTCCAGCCCGGCGAGATCGAATTGACTCGAATCTTGTCCGGTGCAAGATCCATGGCCTCATTGCGGGTCAACTGCAGGATCGCGGCCTTGGTCACGGGATAGAGCCACCGGCCGGTCTGCGCCACCTTCGCTGAGATGCTACCGAAGTTGACAACGGCGCCGCCGCCGCGCTTCACCATATGCGGCCGCGCGGCCTTCATCAGCATGACCCCGCCGACCACATTGATATTGTAGCTGTCCAGCCAGTCCTGCCGCGAGGCATCGATGCCGTTGTCGATATAGACGCAGGCCAGATTGATGAGGAAATCGATGCCTCCGAAGGCGGTAACGGTCCGTTCCACGCAAGCTCTGATCTGCGCGTCATCAGCGAGGTCGGTTTTGACGAAAAGAACATCGTTCCCCAGTTTGTCGGCAACCTCCTGGCCGCCTTTGGCGTCGATGTCGGCGACCACCACGCGGGTGCCTTCGCTGTGGAAAGCCCGCACGACGTGGGCGCCGATCAGGGTCGCGCCACCAGTGACAATGGCCACTTTTCCCTTCAGCCCTTTCATGATCGCCTCCTAGGCAACTTCTGGGGCGAGAATGATAAGTCAAACTCCTGAAATTTGCGCTATCCGGGGCTGAGTCTCATGCCAGGTCGTTCGCTTTGCTCTTGACCTCCCGCAGGAATCACTGAATATCCGCATGAGCGCAAGTAGATGCCCTTCGGCGTGCTCGACGGGCACATCGATAGCGTGGTTCTTCCCTTCCCTCCGATAGGTCAGGCAGAGGTGAGGGCCGTGGCGCTCAGGAAGGATCGCGGTAGCAGATGCAGCCTGGGTTGCCACAACGCTGGGTAGTTCCGAGAGCTCGCCCTGGACCACGATGTCGGCAGCTTGAACAGTCGGTGCCGAAGTTGTAGCAAGCTATCCGCGATGTCAAGCCAAGAACAACGTTTTCGCATAGAGAATCACGTGGTAATCTGCGCCCGTTGGCTATTCGGGAGCTACCTCCGCTGGACTTCCCGGTGACTGTCTTCGACGCCGCGACCCAGGACCTTATGCGAGGATGAGTCTTGGAGGACACGCCCGGAGCAGGGCCGATTCTGGGATAAACGCTAGCAGGACACACTGCTTCGAGTGCGTCCGGGAAAGACTTATCGTGGGAAGGAACGAGACCACAAAGGGCAAGAGTCCAGCACAAGGCTGGGTGGGCAAGGCCGTGCCGCGCAAGGAGGACAATCGGCTGCTGCGCGGCCGCGGCACCTTTGTCGATGACATCAGGCTGCGAGACACCCTGCATCTATGCTTTGTCCGGGCTACCTATGCTCACGCCGCGATCAAGAACATCGAAGTGTCGCGGGCGCAGGCCCACCCCGGGGTAGCCTGTGTCCTCACTGGCAGGGAGATCACCGAACAGACCACGCCTTTCCTGGAAATCGGTCCCGACCCCTCCGCCAAGATCAAGGACTATCCAATGGCAGTGTCCAAGGTGCGCTATCAGGGGGAGCCCGTGGCAGCGGTCGCTGCGGAATCCTCCGCGGCGGCTGCCGATGCCACGGAACTGGTCGAGGTGGAGTACGAGCCGTTGGACGCGGTGACGGATGCTGAAGAGACTATGCGGGATGCCACGATCATCCATGAGAGTGCGGGCACGAACGCGATCTGGCATGGTGTCTTTGAGTACGGCGATGTGGAGAAGGCCTTCCGCGAAGCCACTTATGTCGTGTCGATCGACCGCATGCACTTCCACCGCTTCTCCTCGACCCCGCTCGAGCCGAACGCCATCATTGCTCAATGGGACGCCAAAGAAGGACGCATTCATTATTGGTGCAATAACTCATTTCCGGCCATTGGCATGCTCCTGCTGGCGCCGCACTTGGGCGTGGGCGTGGACCAGATCCGGGTGGAAACCCACGACATTGGAGGAAGCTTCGGGATCAAGGTCACTAACTATCCCTATATGGCGGTGTGTGCCCTGGCCTCACGCCAGGCCGGCGGGCGGCCCGTCAAGTGGGTGGAGACGCGGACCGAACATATGACCGCCAGCGGCCAGGGCAACGAGCGCACCTTCCGCGACACGCGCATCGCCCTTGGCAAGGACGGCGTGATCACTGCCATCACTTCGCGCCATATCGACGACTGCGGCGCCTATCCGCGTTACGAGCCCCTGGGTTGTGTCATCTGGTCGCAGGTGTTTCCCGGTGCCTATCGCTTCCAAAGTGGCCGCATCGACTTCACGCAAGTGGTGACCAATAAGTGTCCCGTGGCTCCGAACCGCGGCTACTCGCGGATGCAGCACCTGTGGTTTCTTGAGCGCGTGATTGACATCTGCGCGCACGAGCTTGGTATCGCAGCCGATGAGATGCGGGTGCGCAACTACATCCGGCCGGAAGAGTTCCCCTACACCACGCCCAACGGCTGCGTCTACGACTCCGGCAACTATCCAAAGATGCTGGAGATCGCCAAGGACCTGGTGGGTTGGGAAAACTGGAAAAGGAAGCAGGCTGAAGCACGCCAGGGAGGACGGCTGGTTGGCGTGGGCATCGGCACTACCCTTGACTCCGGCACCAACAACTTTGGACAGTCTCGCATCGTGAATCCGAATGCACCCTTCTCCGGTAACTCGCAGGGCGCCAACGTGAAGCTTGATATGTATGGGGAGGTGGTGGTCACGGTCGGCTCATGCCCTCAAGGGCAGGGCCACGAGACGCCGGCCGCCCAGGTGGTAGCCGATGTCTTGAACATCCCGCCCGATCTGATCACGGTGCGCAGCGGCTTTGACACCGAGCGCAACGTGCACACCGGCTTCTCCGGTACCTACGCCAGCCAGTTCGCCGTCTCAGGACTATCGGCGGTCGAAGGAGCGGCGCGGAAGCTCAAGGATGAGCTGAAGCGGTTGGCAGCCTTCGCCTTGGAAGCACAGGAAGAAGATTTGGAGTTTGGTGTCGGCGGCCAAGGGCCGGAGGTGCGCGTGCGAGGCACCAACAAGGCGATCAACTACTGGGGGCTGGCCAACATGGTCAATGTCAATAGCGCCGTGCTCCCGGAAGCCCTTGGAGACGTAACCCTGAACTTTCGCTACATCTGGCGGGCCCCGTTCCGCGTGCCAGACGTCAAGCGCAAGTACGGCAACCTGACGCTCACCTATTCAGCACAGCTCCACATTGCCGTCGTAGAAGTGGATCGAGAGACGTACAGCCCGAAGATCCTGGATTACGCCGTAGTGGACGATTGCGGCACGGTTATCAATCCCCCTATTGTCGAAGGGCAGGTGTACGGAGCGACAGCGCACGGCATCGGCGCCGCCCTGATGGAGCATTGTGCGTATGACTCCACGGGTAACATGCTCACCAGCACGTTCAGCGACTATACGCCCATCACGGCGACCAATATGCCCAGGGTGAAGTACGGGCATATCGAGACACCTTCCCCCAAGAGTTATAGCGGTGCCAAAGGCATGGGGGAAGGCGGCGGGGCACCGCTGCACGCGATTTCCGCGGCGCTGCAGGACGCGCTGTTTGCCGAAGGCATCATCATCGAGGACTCGTTCAACAATGCGGATAGCCTCTTCCATGCCCTCGAGGGCCATAGGAGCCAGAGGAGCAGCCTAGTAAAGGTGGAACGCCGGCCGTAGCACGCCTTATTCCGTCGGCCCGAAGGACGACGGCAGAGAGACATTCGAGTCTCCGTCTGGTGGAGAGTGGCATGAGCAAAGGAACGCTGCCGGGGCTCAGCCGTGTGGACCATGTAGCGCTGACCGTCCCGGACCTAGATGCCGCCGTGCGCTTCTACAGCAACGTGATCGGAGGAAGCGAGCTGTACCGTCTCGGGCCTTTCGACGCCGCCGAGCTACCGCGCATGCCCGATGGGCGCGACTGGAGCGAGGCCCATATCAACGTCCCCGGCGCACGGCTAATGATAGCCATGTTGAAGGTCGGCCCCAACCTCATGCTGGAGCTGTTCTGCTACGAAAAGCCGAGTGACGCCAGCAGGAAGCCGCCACGCAACTGCGACCTCGGCGGGCATCACCTTGCTTTCAAGGTTGAGGATTTAGACACCGCCGTCCGCTACCTCGAGGACAAGGGCCTGCGGGTGATGGAGGGGCCCATCGTCCTCAGCGAGGGGCCCTGCGCCGGGCAGCGCTTGATTTACTTCCTTGATCCTTGGGGCAATCAGCTCGAATTGGTGGAGTACTCGACCCTTCCTTACATGGCTGGGACAGAGCCAACAGGGAGAAAGGGATGAGAAAGATTGCGATTGTGGGCGCGGGCCAGGCCGGTCTTCTCACGGCACATGCACTTCGCCGGCGTGGATTTGACGTTACCCTGTTTTCGGACAAGACGCCGGAGGACTTCCTAAACCGAAGCCGGCCCACGGGCACCGCTGCGCGCTTCGACATGTCCCTGGAATGGGAACGCGAACTGGGGCTGAACCATTGGGACGACGTGGCGCCGAAGGGCGAGGGGATACACCTGCACTTTGTTCCTGGCAAACTCAACAACGTTCTTCTGACCTTGCTGGGGCGTTTGGAGCGCCCATTCCTCGCCATCGACCTGCGCCTGCAGAGTTCACGCTGGATGCTGGACTTGGAGAAGCTGGGCGGAAAGGTCGCGATCGAGGACGTCACGTTAAAACGTCTCCAGGAGATTTCGGCAGCCCATGAACTGACGATAGTGGCCGCCGGGCGTGGCCCCATTGCGAAGCTGTTTCTCCGAGATGACGCCCGCAGTACCTATACCAAGCCACCGCGATTCCTGGCCATGGTCAACGTGATTGGTCTTCCCATGTACCTGGATTATTGTCCTTTTCTTCCCGTGAAATTCAACTTCTTTGGCCGGTACGGGGAATGCTTTTGGGTTCCTTGGTACCACAAGGACAAGGGCCAGGCCTGGAGCTTTGTGTTTGAAGCCAAGGAGGGCGGGCCAATGGATCAGTTTCGTGGCGCCAAGACAGGGGAGCAGGCGTTGGAAATCGCCAAGAAAGTGGTCCGCGAGATGGTCCCGTGGGACGCAGAGTGGATGAAAGGAGCGGAGCTGGCCGATGAGAATGCCTGGCTGTGCGCTAGCTTTGTGCCGGAAGTGCGAAAGACCGTAGGCACACTACCGTCCCGACGCGTGGTCATGTCGGTGGGGGACACGAATCAGGCGCTTGACCCCATCGGTGGGCAGGGCGCCAATAACGGCAACAAGATGGCCCGCAACTTGGTGCACTGCATCCTGGAACGCAAGGATCTCCCGTTCGACGCGGAGTGGATGTCCAGCACATTCGAGCGATTCTGGGAGCGCCACCGCTTCATCGACAAGTTCAACAACACATTGCTCGAGCCGCTGACGGAACCCGGCAAGGAATTGCTCATTGCCCAGTACGGTTCCTCGGGCCTGTTAGACGACACCCGCGGCTGCCAGGCCATAGCCAATGCTTTCGCTCGGAACTTTAACGACCCCATCTTCATGACAGATGCCTTTCATGACATGAAGCAGGCCCGCGAACTCATCAAGAACCTCACCGGCCGCTCCTGGATCTGGTCTGCCATTCGAGGACGGGCCGGGATTCTGCTGGCGCAGATACGCCAGCAACTAGGGTTGCCCTCAGGCCACCCCGGAACAACGCCGATCCCGCCGAAGCTTCGCTTTTGGGTGCAACAAGCAGGGACTCGCTCTGCTGCCTTTGGGAATGGAAAGTAAGCCCGGCGGGCTCCGAAAGAGGCCCGAATTCCCGCCCAGGAAACTGATAAGAAATTCTTTTCATCTTTGTAGTACCGCTAGTACGAAAGTACCATCATTCGGCATACCCGACTTGGCGGCTGCCACCCAGGCACCCGACGTTTACAGGGATCGGATTGGGTGCGTAGGACTAGCTTCCCATGTAGCCAGGATCGAGTCCCCAGGGGGTGGGGGAACAGTCAAAGGCACCCTCGGGTGGACGGCGGTGGACCCGTTTCGACAGCGGCCCAAGAGACTGCCCTTGGCAGAGAATCTATAGCCCTAAGTGCTTAATTTTCTAAAAGTCAGAGAGATCGTCAAGAATCTCGGGTCACTCTTCGAGAGTGCAACGTTAGGTCCGACGGATAGGATATACGCCCCGCATGGAACGCAGGCTGAGGAAGGGCTCCAAGACCGCATCTGTTCGATCCTCGCTAGAATCACGAGCGCCCTGGCCTTAGAAAGTTTTGGAACCGCGCTTGCTTTACCAACCGCACCACATAAAAGGTCGCCTCTATGAGCGATTCCGGCCAGCGACAATTTTGCGTGCTCCGCTGCAAGGCACCCGTGCCTCGGGAGCTTGAGGCGGAGGGCCTCTGCGTCCTCCACCTTATCTTGAGCCTGGAGCACGTGTGCGCCGAGATGCGCCGCGAGACTGCTGTGGGAAAGGCAAACGCCACACGCCAAGTAGAGATAGCCAACTACGTTACCGCAGCGGCGGTGAAGCTATCCTACGTGTCCACAGGAAACCTGCGCCTATCTGACGAGCTGAAAAAGCGCATCCTGACGACCCTCCTCACGCTCATGAACGTGCGGGAGAGCCTTGAGCGCGCCGCGAATCACTCCGTGCCCGAACTACGGGCTACCAGGTCGGTGGCACCGGCGCCAGCCGTGATGTCGAGTTAGTCTAACTCAGAACCGAAATGCCGGCCTCTGTTCTCAAATGTGAAGGGTGTGGTCCTCCTCGAAATGATGGAAGGCGCAGCCGGTTTCGGTCCGGTAGCGTACCGCAGCCGGGCCGAGAAGATTAAACGACCTTCAGCTTGCGAGAGGGTTCGGTTGTTATATTGGCTACGAGGCACATCCAAGTGAGGCCGTCGCCAGAGGCTAGCACACCGAAAAACGAAAGCGCCACGGCGGAACAACTCGTGCTGGCTCAATGGGCCTTGTCTTTGCACTTTGTGAGCTGGCAAGTTCACTCGCCCGTTATGTGCCGACCCTCGAGGAGGGAGTACAGCACGGGCATGACCAGCAGGGTGATGAAGGTGGAGAGCAGCAACCCGCCGATCACGGCGAGCGCCAGTGGTTTCTGCAATTCGGCGCCGGAGCCCAGTCCCAGTGCCAACGGGAGCAGCCCGAACAGGGTCGCCAGTGTGGTCATCAAGATGGGCCGCACACGGATGCGCCCAGAGGCGACCAGTGCCTCGTCGAGCGGCAGTTTCTGCTCCTCCCACAGCTTGTGTACGTACTCGAACAGAATGATGCCGTTTTTCACCACCAGGCCCACCATCAGGATGATGCCCATGAACGAGGACACATTGAGGGGGGTACCGGTGACCTTGAGCATGGCGAACACACCCAGCAAAGAGAGCGGAGCCGCGGAAAGAATGATCAGCGCCGGGCGAAAGGCTCGAAACTGAACCACCAGCACGGTGAACACGGCCGCCAGCGCCAATCCTGACACGCGCAACAAGTCGTTGAAGGAGCTGCGCTGGCTCTCGTACTGCCCGCCGATCTCATAGGT
This sequence comes from Candidatus Acidiferrales bacterium, assembly GCA_035258565.1. GTDB lineage: Bacteria > Acidobacteriota > Terriglobia > Acidiferrales > UBA7541 > DATFXF01. The sequence goes on along the minus strand of DATFXF010000376.1, from coordinate 9,413 downwards.
GAAGCCGACCGGCAGGCGCGTCTCGCTCATTACGCGCTGCACGTCGCGGATGGCGCTGCCGAGGTCGCGGTTCTCAAGGCGTGCGGTCAGCGACACCATCAACCGCTGGTTCTCGCGGCTGAGCTGGCTGCTCCCGAAGGCTTCCTCCACCTGCGCCACCGAATTGAGCGGAACAATCTGCTTGCTGGGGGTCACCACAGGAAACTGTCGTATGTTCGCATATTGCCCGCGGAACTCATCAGGGAAGCGCACGCGAATGCCCACCGTGCGGTCCGCCTCGCGCAGGGAAGTTTCGGTCAACCCCAGCAGGCCGGCGCCCACCTGTTGAGAGACCTGGTCCACGGTCAGCCCCACGCGGCCCGCCTGCGCAGGGTCCACGTGGAAGACGATCTCCGGGTTGCCTTTCTTGAGCCCCTGGAAATCCACAATGCCGGGGATCTTCTGAACTTTTTCGCCGATCTCATCCGCGGTCCGCGAAAGCCGCTCCATGTTGTCACCAAATAGCTTAATCTCCACCGGTTCGGGATTGCCTTCCATGTCGCCGATCATGTCCTGCAGAATCTGTACGAACTCCACGCGCACGCCGGGCACATTCTCGAGGATCTGAGCGCGCAGGTCGTTGATTACCTCATCGATGTGGCGCTTGCGCTCGGAGCGAGGCTTGAGCTTCACCAAGATGTCACCGCGGTTTTGTTCCGTAGCGAAGAGCCCCAACTCCGCGCCCGTGCGCCGCGAAAACGAACCCGTCTCCGGCATGCGCGCGACGCGGTCTTCAATCCCGTGCAGGATGCGGTCCGTTTCAGCCAGCGAAGTTCCCGGCGGTGTCCAGTAATCGAGCACGTAACCGCCTTCGTCCATTTCCGGAAGGAAGCCGGTCTCCAGGCGCGTATAGAGAAACACCCCTATCAGCACTGAAGCTAGGGTCGCGCCCGCGACGATTTTTCGGTTCTCGAGCGCCCAGCGCACGGCCTTCTCGTACACGCGATTGACCGGCTCGATGAACCGCTCGCTCGAAGGCCGATGCGCCTCGATGGTCAGCAGACGCTGCGAGAACAGCGGGATTACCGCCAGGGCAAAGACCAGCGACAGCAGCACAGAGACACCGAGGGTCAGACATAGCGCGACGAAAAACTCTCCCACCACTCCCGTAAGGAGCCCGAGCGGCAGAAAGACGACCAGCGTGGTAGCGGTCGAACCCACCACCGCACCCAGTAGCTCCCGCGTGCCGTTTTCCGCCGCCAGCTTAGGTGACTCTCCAAGGCCCAAGTGACGGTAGATGTTTTCAATCACCACGACCGCATCATCGATAATCAGGCCGATAGCGATCGCCAGGCCGCCCAGCGACATCAAATTCAGCGTGCCGCCAAAGAGCTTGATGAAGAAAAACGTGCTGATCACCGAAAGCGGAAGCGTGGTCGCCGCTACCAGCGTGGTGCGGCCTTCGCGCAGGAAAACGAACAGGATGAGCACGGCTAGCACGCCGCCAATAAGAATGGCATCGCGAACATTGGCGATCGCTTCGTGAACAAACTCGGCAAGATCATAGACGACAGAAAGTTTCAACGTCGCAGGAATGGCCGACCCGAGATGCGCGGCCTGCCCCTTGATGGCATTCGCGATCCGGAGGATGTCGCCGCCGATCTGTCGCGAGATATTGATCAGCGCCGCGGTCTGCCCGTTGCCGGTGATCAGCGTGCGACGGTCCTCCACCGCGTCGCGCACCTCTGCAATCTCCCGCAAGTGCACCGGCGTTTGGCCCTCGACGGTCACGACCGTGTTGCGGATCTCTTCGAGGCTGGTGAACTGGCTCGAAGACAGAACCAGATATTGCAGGTAGTCCTTCTGCAGCCGCCCGACGGACGTCACCAGGTTGGTAGCGCGCAGCCGGTCGGCCACGTCCACCAGTGACAGCCGGTGCGCGAGCATCCTCTGCGGGTCCACAATGACGTCGATCTCGCGCGTGTCGCTGGCCTGCACCTCGACACGGCCGACCCCAGGGACGCGGCTAAAGAGCGGCCGCAGCACATAGAAGGCATAATCGCGCAGGTCCTTGGCCGGCACATGCCCATTGAGGATCAGACTGAGCACGGGAAACACCGCCGGGGTGATCCGTTCGACGGCCAGCTCGGTATCCGGTGGCAGCGAACTGCGCGCTTCGCTCACCCGCGCCTGCAACAATTGCAAGGCATACTGCATGTCCATGTCCGGCCGAAACTGCACCGAAATCTCTGACGCCCCGCGGATGGTCTTCGACCGCACCCGCCGCACGCCCTGCGCCGTGCTCGCCGATTCTTCGAGCGGCCGCGTCACGGTGAGCAACATGATGTCGGGGGCGAGGTCGCCCGCATGCGCCAGGATCATGACTCGCGGAAAATTTAGCTCGGGGTAGATATTGCTCGGTAGGACCAACGCAGAATAAACACCCGCCACTACCAGAAACGCGGTGAGCAGATAAACCGCGTAGCGGTTGTCCCGGCAGAAGCGCACCACGTTCATGGCTTGGCCTGGCCCTTGACCTTCACCTTGGACTTGTCGCCCAGACCGTAGCCACCGTCGAGGATCACGGTATCGCCCGCCTGCACGCCGTTGAGCAACTCCACCTGCTGGGGTGTTTCGATGCCCAGCGCCACTTCCGCCGCTGCTGCTTCTTTCCCACTGACCTTGTAAACGTGGGAGTGTCCCTGCTCATCGCGGTAGATGGCTTGAGGCGGAACCACCAGCGCCCCCGCGTGCGTTTCGATGGGCACCTGCGCGCTGAGAAACATCCCCAATCGCAGCAGGCTCGCCGAATTCGCGATGCGAATCCGAATCTGTCCTGCATTCGTCGCTGGATCGACCGCCGCAGGTATGACCACGACGCGGCCAGTGAGCGTCTTCCCGGGAAAGGCTTCGCTCGTGAGGCTCAGCGGCCGATTCGGCCGCAGTTGCGCGAGATAATTCGCCGGCACGTTGGCGATCAACTCCACTTCGGCCAGATTGGCCACTTCAATGATTGGCTGTGCCGCGGTTCCGTCCACCTGCTCGCCAACGCTGACGAAACGCTTGACCACCGTGCCCGTGAGCGGCGACTTCACCTCGGTCCGCGTGAGTTGGAGTCGCACGAGAGAGAGCGCTGCCTCGGCCTGACGCAGCGTAGCGGCAGCCACACTTTCCTGTGTGCGGGCGTCTTCTAGTTCTTTGCGCGCGGCGATGCCCCGCTCAAAAAGGCTCTCATTGCGCGCACGCGTGAGCTTGGCATTGTCCAGATTAGCTCGCGCCTGCGCTGTAGCAGCTTCCGCTTGCTGAAGTTGGTCGCGGATCGGCCGATCATCGATCTGCGCCACCAGCTGCCCTGCCTGGACGCGGTCGCCTTCGGCGACCTTGAGCAGCGCGATGCGCCCGGGCACAAGCGAGCTGACACGCACGTCCTGGTTCGGCGGTGCCGCGATGGTGCCGGAAAGCAGCAGCATCCGGCTAATGTCACCACGCAGGACGCGCGTGAGCGTCACCTCGGGCACCGCTCTCGTGTCCGCTGCTTCCGAGGCGCCCTTGTGCGAGCATGCGGCCAAGCCAAACCCGAGCCACGCCAGAATCACCGCGTTCAGAAATCGCTTTTTCCTACGCCCGAGCATTTCAGTCGAGTGGTCCTCCCACAGTTTCTTCGAGCCCTGCAAAGGCCGCCTGCGAGGCGCTCAAGCTGTCCAGGTAATCGCGCTCGACCTGCAGCACATTGCGCTGTGCGTCGAGCACGGTCAGGATGTTCGCCCGGCCCGCTCGATAACTTTCTTCCGCCAGAGCCTGCAGGCGGCGGGCGGAAGGCAGCAGCGTGTTCCGATAGAGCTCCACCTGTGTCTGTCGCGTGCCCCATTCAAAATACGCTGCCTCCACGCGCCCGGCCACTGCGCGACGCGTCGCCACGGTCTCTGCGTCTAACAGGCGGAGCGTTGCCGAGGACTGCGCAAGTTCTCCTTGATTGCGCGTGAACAACGGCAGGCCCATCATAAAGCCGCCACGCAGCCCAGCGCGAAAATCCGGGGGTGCATTGAAATCCGAGCCGAACTGCACATCGAGGTTCGGAATCCGCTCCGCTCGCAGCAGCGCCTTCCGGCTCAACTCGACCTTCTGCTCCTGGCTGAGGTGCTGCAAATCAGGGTTCAAGCTTTGTGCGCGTCCGACCAACTCCTCAAGCGACACCCGGGACGGCATCTCCTCCAGCGGCGTCTCCGGCTCCCAAATCGTCTCCGACGGTTCGTTCAGAAGCACACTCAACTGACTGTATGAAACTCGTTCTCGTTGGCGAGCCACTTCGTATTCGGCTTCCGCCCGCGAGACCTCCAGTTCCGTCTGAATCACTTCGAGTTGGGGCACGTCCCCAGCGTCAAACCGCTCTTTCGCTATATCGCGCAGGCGTTTGGTGAGCTCGAGCGCTTGCGCCCGCTGCCCGGTCTGGCGTCGGGCCAGCACCGCAGCATAGTAGGCCTCGCGCACCCGGCGTCGCACCTGCCGCACCAGCGTATCGATCTCGACGTTCGTCAAAGCCACTTGCTGTCGCGCCAGCCCGATCCGGCGTGAACGCTTCCAGCCCAGTTCGAACGGCTGATCGAGGAGCAAAGACTCATGTGGTACATCCCGGCTGGCGCTGAAGATTGCCGTCGGGTTGGGAATCTGGCCGGCGATGCGCACCCCAGCTTGGGCCACATTTTGCCGCAGGCGCCCCGCTGCCAAATCCAAATTCTGGCGTGCGGCCACCTCCAGCGCCTCATGCAAGGTCAATTTCCTTGGTACCTGCGCCAGGGTGGTGGAAGCGATCAGGGGAACAACCCAGAGGCATCTGAGAGAAACTTCGAATAAACGCACGCGCATGTACGCCCTCTCCACTCCAAAGGCAAAGATATCGGACTACCTTGGGGGCAGCCCCGGGGGAGTCGCAAGAGTGCTCCACTCGAAGCAGCGAATTTGAGGCTAGCAGATTTCGTCGGGGAAGGGTAATGAAACTAAGATTGTTCGAGCATCCCTTCGATTGCTGAGGATCGCATGTCGCAAAAAGAAAACGCACATGCATGTAGCGGAGTTTTCTCATTGATGGATCACTCCTATCAAGAAGAGAATGCACCGCCTGGTCCGCAGGAAACGTCAATGCCCGCCTCTAAATAGCAGGAGCCCAGCCATACCAGCGGCAAGAATCAGCACTGGCTCAGGTAGTTTCCTGAACCTGAGCAACACAACAAGCGCTACCGCTCCGATAAGTACTGTCGGTAGATCCACGAGCGCGCGCTTACTCAGAATGATTGCCGCTCCCGCAATGGCACCTACCGCTGCCGCCGTCACGCCCTGCACAAAAGCTTTCACCTGCCGGTTCTGTGCGAAATGGTGGTAGTACGGCGCGCCGAAGATAACGATGAGATACGGTGGAGCGAAAACGGCCAGCGCTGCCGCGATTCCCCCAACCGGCCCTGCAACCAAATACCCGATGAACCCGGCCGTGATGACAACAGGCCCCGGCGTAATCATCGCCACGGCTACGGCGTCCAGAAATTGTCGCTCCGTAAGCCAATGGAACTTACCAACCACGCCGCCGTAGAGAAACGGCACGATCGCCAGACCGCTGCCAAACACGAACGCCCCGGCTTTTAGAAAAAACAGGAACAGCGTTGCAACCATCCCCGACGAAGCCGGCCCCAGGACACCGGTCCAAAGGCCCTGGGTCCCGGCGAGCGCCGTGAGTTTCGCAGGTGCGACTCGCAGCCTCGGCGGGGCCTTCACAAATAGAGACACGAGCCCGCAAAGCACGAATAGCCAAACGATTTCGGCTTCTGTCCAGATGGTTGTGACGGCGAGGGCGCTGAAGAGAACCCAGAGCAGCCAGTCCCTGCCCAGGGTCACCCAGAGTAACTTCCATGCGCTTCGCGCAATGATCGCGCTTACCGCGGCACCGATTCCGTAAAAAATGCCCTGGATCCACATGAGTTGCCCGAAGTGCACGTACAGCGCAGCCAGCACGAGCACCATCAGAAACGAAGGCAAGATGAAAACTGTGCCCGCAAGTGTTGCTCCTACTCGGCCAGCCCGCACCCAGCCGAGATACATGGCAAGTTGCGCGGCTAATGGCCCCGGCGAAAGTTGCGAAAACGCCAGGCCCTCTAGGTAATCTTGCTTCATCACCCATTTGCGTTCTTCGACCAAGTCTCTCTGCATGTAACCGGCAAGTGCAATGGGTCCGCCAAATCCAAAACTGCCCAGGCGAAGAAAATAAAGTAGATATTCGCTCAGGCCACAGGCAGCCCTGGGCTCATCGGTTTGCACATTCACAGAGTTGCTACTCATAGCGGAGCGCCCCGATCGGCTCTTTGCTTGATGGCCCCTTGAGCGCAACTCACCGCCCGACGCTACTCTTCATCGGCATTTGCGCTCCCTCCTTGTGACAAACCGCCAAAGGAAATGTCTGCGCCCCAGCTTCACTTCGTTGCCGAGCCCTTACCGAGTTCGTTCAGGGCAGCCTTGAAGCCGGCCGCCAGCTTGTCTGCTGGACCTCGTCCCCAGTAGTGTAGGAAGATCACCTGTGGAGAAATCCCGATCATGTGGTGGTGAATGGCGACGACATCGAGGCCGTTCGTCCGCAGCGCTTTCAACACTGAAGTGACTTCGCGCTCAAGCATGGCCACGTCGCCCGCAACGGACGCCTTGTCGTTCGCGCCGGTAAACGCCGCCCAGGTATTCAGCCCCATTCGCGCGTTGATCTTCGCGCCCATTTCGTTCAATCCGATGTCATCGCGCCCGATCGTAATTTTGTACACCGAACCGAGTTGCTCTCCCTGATGCCCTACGATCGATGCAATTTTCGCGGTATCCAGAGCGCTCTTCTGCTCCGCCGAACGGGCGCCTGAGGAGCTTTTGTTCTGACCGCTGTCCTGCCCCACCTTGCCAATCAGGTCGAGCGCCGGTTTTAGGCGCTGCGCTAAATCGAGCGGCTTTCCACGCCCGTGAATGTGCATGAAAAACAGCCGCGGGTCTTCCCAGAAAAAATGGTTATGCAGGGCCGTGACTTCCAGGCCGTGGTTGAGCAGCGCCGACATCACCGGGTTCACCTCCTCCTGCTGCAGCACCAGATCACCCATCATCACGTCATTGCCCCCCTTGCCATGCGCCATCGCCACCCAGCCACCAAATCCAAAAGGTGTCGGCAGGCTCGTACCCCCTACCCGCACTGAAAGGTCGTTCCGCGGCACGTTCACCTTCAGCACGCCGTCTTTGAAATCGCCCGTTCGCCCCAGCTCCTTCAACACCGCTTGGTATTCCGCAGGCATGTCCTGCGCCCGCGCGCCGACTAGGTAAAGAGCCAGCAGGAGCAGGACCCGTAGTGACGCACGAGCACTAAAGCCACCTTCACGATTCATGGTTGCCCTCCCTCGACTTTCGATAATTCTCTTAGTGAACAGCCCAAGTCCGGCCCAGGTCTTATTTGATCGACGTAATGTACAGAAGCTGCGTACCGCCCTTCTTCACCAGCGTGCCTGTGACCGTCACCGTTTGGGCCACTTTGTCCAGGAGCACGTCTCGCCCGGGCTGGTGGTCCTGAAGACCCATGGCCACGTACACGTTACCTTTGGCATCGACGATCCCTAAGGGATTGCCCGCCTTTGCGCAGTTGGTAGCGCATTCTCTGTGCTTTTCTCCGTGGTCCCCTCCCTCCAAATAGCACCAGAGGTCTACCACTTCTCCTTTGACTGTCACTTTCGGCCCTTTTGGCTGGCCGAATGCGAAAATGCCCGCCAGGGTCAGCACAGCCAACCCTCCCAGTACGCAAATCCTCGTTACTGTTTTCATTTCCCCTCCGTCTATCAGACAATCCAGAATCTGGCCTTGTCGGAAACCTGCTACACTTATATCATGGTTTGCCATGACTGTATCGAAGCAAGGGGCACCCCAAGAAGCGGTTTCAGGTGCCCCTGCCTGGTTGCTCTTGATCTTCAGTTTGCCTGCGAGGCGGGCCACCGAAAGGGTTGATGTCTGGCGGAAGCTCCGGCGGTTTGGCGCCTTACAACTGCCGAGCTCCGGATATGTGCTCCCCAACACCCCACAGAACCATGAGCATTTCGAATGGCTTGCGGCGGCGATTCGTAAGTACGAAGGCCAGGCATCGGTTGTCGAAGTGCACGCGATCGATGACCGTCCCCACCAGCAGCTTGTGCAGGAGTTCATCCAGGCACGTTCTGCCGATTACGAAGAGCTGCTAAAGGCCCTGAGGACAAAGCGGTCCTTGTCAAGGCACAAGCGGCAACCATCGAGGGTGCGAAAGAGATTCCAGGAGGTTTCTGCTATCGATTTCTTCAACAGTCCCCTCCGCAGTCGGGTTGAGGCCCTTCTGGCTCGCGCCGATTCGGAAGTTGGGGACACGCGTCAGGTCGCCGGGCGCCTGAAGAAGCAGTACCTCAACCGCACCTGGGTCACGCGGCCTCGCCCTGGCATCGACCGAGTCTCCTCCGCCTGGCTCATCCGCCGATTCATCGATCCAAACGCGAAATTTGTCTTCAGCGATGACCCGAAAAGACATCCAGACGAGATTCCATTCGACATGTTTCAGACGGGTGGATTTGGACATCGCGGAGAAGACTGCACATTCGAGACCCTGCGCAAGGAGTTCGCGATCCGTGATCCAAAGGTCGTGACACTGGCGGAGATCATTCACGACGCCGACCTGGGAGATGAGAAATTCGGACAGGGGGAAGGTCTTGGGCTCGACCGGGTACTGATTGGCTGGGCGCAACAGGGCATTTCGGATGAAGAGCTGCTGCGGCGCGGCATGGACTTGATCGAAGGGCTCTATCACGCCATCCGCTGAGACGTGCCGCCGAAAAATCGGACTGTTTCTATCTTGAGACTTCTCGAGCTTCGTTTTGGCCTCAAACCGCTGTCGCAGGGTCGATGCACGCGCCAATCCGTTGAGGAGTGTGCTTGATTTTGATACCCGGTTGGCCAGGGATCATTGAAGGGACTTGTCACCGAACTACGGAGAGCCTTTTCACTGGCCCGCTGGGGCCGGCTTCGGCGGGGATGATTGCGACGCTTTTCTTGTTCTTCCTCAAAGCAGGCGCATTTGTGTTCGGCAGCGGCCTGGCCATCGTACCGTATCTCTACGGCGGCGTGGTGGGGCAAATTTCACTGGCTGACCGAAAGACAATTTCTTGATGCCGTGGCTGTGGCCATGATTACCCCGGGCCCCGTTGTAATCACAGCAGCTTTTATCGGCTGTCTGGTCGCCGGGCCGATTGGGGCGACGGGGGCGGGGCTAGCGGTTTTTGCGCCGCCATATTTGATTGTCATATTGGGCGCGTCGTATTGTCGCTACTTCGCGCAGAACCGCCAGGTGAAAGCTTTCGTGCAGGGTGTCACGGCGGCGGTTGGCGCAATCGCAGGAGCAGCATTGATTCTGGGCC
>DATFXF010000375.1:0-3401 GCA_035258565.1 Candidatus Acidiferrales bacterium | reverse complement strand
CGAAAGAGAAGGGGTTCTGCTCGCGCGTGTCTACCAGGACGACCGGGAGAGGGGTACGGAGCTGCGTGCCACCGCGCTCGGCAACCACCGGCTGTGCGGAATGTGGCACAGGCGCCGCGGTCATCTGCCAAGCAAGGGGAGGGGTGATGAGCGTCCGGCGTCTCTTCATTTCGGCTCGCCGGTAAGGATAGCATGGCGAGTGTCCCCAGACTTGCTGTCATCGCTTGGTCTGCTCCCCATCTAAGCTGAGACACGCGACAGGGAGCGGAGGATCGACTAGAATACTCCTCGGCCCTCTGCCCCATTTTGCCGATCCTCCCGGCCAACTGAGGGAACCCACACCGAAGAGTCGGTCCAGCCCACCAGGCTTAGCGGATGTGAGATCGAGGAGAGTGGGGACGCGAGGCAGCACCTTCGCCGGCCAAGTGTCGAGATGCGGCATCGGCTCTTTCTTCTCCACGCGGCTTTGCTTCTGGGCGTTCTCGGCGGCGCCTGTCGGCGAAATCAGGTCTCGGGCCCCGGGGGGGCAGTCACACTCGTCTTCAAGCATGCCAAGCATCCGCGCTACGCCTTTCTTACTCAGGTGATTCGAGAATTCGAAGCCGAGAACCCTCAGCTTCGCATCCGCGAGGAGATCCTTCCCGCCAGTACCGACGAGCAGCATCAGTTCTACGTCATTAACTTGGCCGCAGGCGCCGATGATTTCGACGTGCTGGACATGGACGTCATCTGGGTGCCCGAATTTGCGCGGGCAGGCTGGCTAGAGGAGTTGACCTCACACATCAGCGCGGCCGAATTGGAGCCACTGAACCCCGCGGCGGTGCGAGCCGACTGGCTCGAAAAGAGGCTTTTTGCGGTACCTTGGTTCGTAGATGCCGGAGTGCTTTACTACCGGAAGGACCTGCTCAGCAAGTATGGCTTTGGCCCTCCAACGACCTACCCTGAGCTTGTAGAAATGAGTCACAAGATTCTGGGCGAAGAACACGACCCACGGCTCAGCGGCTTCCTTTGGCAAGGGATGCAGTATGAAGGGTTGGTCTGCGCGGCGTTGGAATTCATTCGGGGCAATGGCGGGGATCTGTTCGACGGCGACGCCCACCTCGCTTTGAGCGAACCGGCCACGCTTGAAGCGTTGCATTTCATGAGCGATCTGATCCGCGCGGACAACGTTACCCCCCCACTGGTCACCACCCTGAACGAAGAGGCGGCGCGAAATATCTTCCAGTCCGGCCGGGCAATCTTTATGCGCAATTGGCCTTATGCCTGGCGCCTGCTCGGCCAGCCGAACTCCCCGGTGGCGGGCCGCGTCGGCATCGCCTTGGTGCCGCATTTCCCCGGGCACACCAGCGCGCCGACGCTGGGCGGTTTTCATCTCGGGGTGAACACACACTCTCGGCACAAGAGCGAGGCCACTGCGTTCCTGCGCTTTATGATTCGCCAACGCGTGCAGAAGGAGATCCTCCTGAATGTAGGCGTACTGCCTGCGCATCGGAATGTGTACTCTGACCCAGAAGTGCGGCAGGCACTGCCCTTTCTCGCGGATCTGCTCCCGGCTCTCGAGCATGTCCAGCCCCGCCCGGTGACCTCGTACTACCTGATGATCTCTCAGATTCTCCAACCGGAACTGAGCGCCGTGGTTGCAGGCATCCGCTCGCCCGAGCGAGCGATGCAGTCGGCTGGGCAACAGATCAAGCATTTGCTGGAAGTGAGATGACTTCAGCCGTCCGCGAACGCTTCAGCCGTTATGGCTTGGTGGGGCCAGCGGTGACATTCGTGGCTGGCGTGGGGCTGATGCCCATCCTGTTCACGCTCTGGCTGAGTTTTCGCCGACAATTACCCATCTTCGGAATCTCTCGATTTACGGGCTTCGAAAACTATCGCTTTCTCTTGGAGGACCATCGCTTTTGGAACGCGGTCGGCCATTCGGCTTACTTTGTCGCACTTTCGGTGACCATCGAACTGGTCCTCGGGCTGGGCATTGCCTTGCTCTTGCATCAGAGCTTCGCAGGGCGCGGCCTGACCCGTGCCCTGGCCTTGGTGCCCTGGGCAGTGCCCAGCGTGGTCGCCGCCCGGTTCTGGGAATGGATCTTCAACTCCGACTACGGAGTGCTGAATTACCTGCTGGGCATCAAGGTGAATTGGCTTGGCGATCCCTTCTGGGCCTTGCACGCCGCCATCCTGGCGGATGTCTGGAAGACAACGCCCTTTGTCGTGCTGTTGCTGCTGGCGGGACTCCAGGTGATCCCGGAGGACCTCAAGCGTGCCGCATCCATTGATGGCGCCAACGCCGCGCAGGTTTTCCGGCGTGTGACGTTGCCACTGTTGAAGCCGGTGATCCTGCTGGCACTGTTATTCCGCACCATGGATGCAGCCCGAATCTTCGACCTGATTTTTGTGCTCACCGGTGGTGGGCCGGCCAATCAGACCGAAACGCTCGTGGTCTACGCGTACAAGCTGTTCTACCGCACCCTGCAGTTTGGCTACGGCGCCGCGGTGGCGGTGGCGACGTTTCTCATCCTCTTCGCACTCAGTTTGGTATATGTGCGTTTGCTCCGCCAGGCATGGCCAGGAAGCAGGAATTAACGAATGGAAGGCAACCACATTCTGCGATGGATCCTGGGGACTCTGCTCCTCGGCTTGATGCTGGGCTTTGTGTTGGGGCCTTTTGTCTGGCAGCTCATCACGGCCTTGAAACCTGCTGCCCAACTGGCCCAGCTCCCGCCGCTGTTGCCTCATCCCTTTACCGGGGCGCACTTCGCTGCCGTGCTGGGCGCACCCGGTTTCCTACGTGTGACCTTGAACAGTGTCCTCGTCGCTGGCGCAACGATCCTACTCGCCTTCCTTCTCGGAGTGCCGGCGGCCTACGCGCTAGCCAAACTCAACCTCCACGGACGTCAGGTCATCTTGGGCGGCTTGCTCTGCCTTTCGATGTTTCCTGCGATCGCCAATGTGGCCCCCTTGTATCTGCTCTTTATCCGCCTGGGAATTCGCGATAGCCTGCTCGCGGTGGTGATCACCCATGCAGTGATGGTGTTACCTTTCACCATTTGGACTTTCACCAGTTTCTTCCAGGAGATCCCCGATGAGTTGTACCGCGCCGCCCGCATCGACGGCTGCTCCCACGCAGGCATTCTTCGGCACGTCGTGCTCCCGCTGGCGGCTCCGAGCCTCGTGAGCGTCGGTCTGCTCGTGTTCATTTTTTCCTGGAATGAATTCCTTTATGCGTTCACCTTGACGGCTTCGGAGCGCTCGCGCACTTTGCCGGTAGCCATCGCGCTATTCCCGGGCGTCCATGAAATCCCTTGGGGGGAAATCGCCGCAGCCGCGGTGCTGGCCACGCTGCCTACCCTGGTGCTGGTACTCCTGTTCCAGTCACGAATTGTCAGTGGCCTGACGGCCGG
>DATFXF010000374.1:0-3775 GCA_035258565.1 Candidatus Acidiferrales bacterium | reverse complement strand
CATAATCCCTACTCCGACCGACCCGAGCGCTGTTAGGGTGAACACCGAAACAGTTTACTCGGATCGTCGCGAGGCCGACGTCCTTATGTCATCATTTTGATTTGGGGAAGTAGTCGTGCATCAAGTCGAGGTTGGAAAGGGCCGAGGGGCTTAGCGAGGCAGTAGGCTTGCGAGTTTCACAACGCGGCTCGGGAGTCAGCCTTTCTTGTTGGCTGGCCTCAGTCACTACCCGGCCAGCGGAGCCCAAGGTGAATCCGGAGGCCCCAGCATTCGCCCGGAGACATTCTTCGGGCTAACGAGTTCATTTTCAGCAATGAACTCCTTGCGTAAGGGACCGGCTCAGTAGATGGGCCAGCAGCCGGGCGTAAGCAGCTCCACGAGATGCTGGTCTGGGTCGCGGAAGTAGAGGCTTTGGCCACCGCGGGGCCAGCGGACCCTGCTTTCGATGGCGATGCCGCAGGATTCGAGATGCTTCTCCCACGAACTCAGTTCAGAAAGCGCGATCGAAAAGGCCAGGTGGAACGGACCGTTCCCGTCGTGCGGGGGGATCGTCCCGCCGGGAGTCGGAATCGGCTCGAGAGTGCCACCGCGCTTGAACAACAGCAGGATGTGGCGCTCGGCGACACTCAAAGCGCAGAAGCGATCGTCCGCGCTCAACTTTCTGAGCTGCAGTCGTTCCTCGTAGAACTGAACAGCGCGCTCAAGGTCGCTCACATAGAGGCACGTCTCGATTACTCCGGTCATTTCGGGCACGGCCGCTCCTCTCTCGACTAAAAGCCCTGGCGTATCAATTCCTCGACGGTCAGGCGAGAAGGCGCGGGTTGCCGCCTCGCTTCGAGCAGGCGCTCGAGGTACTTGGCCACAACGTCACATTCGATGTTGACCGGATCGCCGACCGTGAGCCCTCGCAAGTTGGTGTGCGCGTAGGTAAACGGGATGATGGCGACCTCTGCGATGCCGTCCTGCCAGCCAGCCACCGTCAGGCTGATCCCGTCCAAGGCCAGGGAGCCTTTGGAGGCCAGGTAGCGGCCGAGCTCCTGCGGCACGCGCACCGACAGCCACCAGTTTGCGCCCTCGGGTTGAAGCCTCGCGATGCGTCCCACGCCGTCCACGTGCCCTTGGAGGAAGTGGCCGCCGAGCTCGCTGCCAGCCGTGAGCGGACGCTCAAGGTTAACGCTCGTCCCCACCTTCAACTCCCCGAACGAGGTTCTGCGGAGCGTCTCCCGGGACAAGTCGGCGCTAAAGACATCGCCACGGGCCCCGGCGATCGTCAGGCAGCAGCCGTTCACGGCGATGCTGTTGCCGATCCCGAGGCGCTGGGCTTGTTGGGGTGAGCGAATCTCGATTCGGCCACCGTCTGCCCGGCGATCCACCGACTCCAGTACGCCTACCGCTTCAACGATTCCGGTAAACATCGCGCAGGTATCCTTCCACTGCAAAGTCGGGCCCGAAGCGATGGAGCGTCGTGTCACGGAGCGCGGGCGCAGCGCCCAGCGCGGAATATCCTCCACGCACTAGCGGGGCGTGCCCTCCGCCCAGGATTCTTGGCGAGTAAAACAAGAACATCTTGTCTACCAGGCCCGCTTCGAGCGCAGCCCAATTGAGCCTCGGGCCAGCTTCGAGCAAGACGCTCAGGATCTGCCGTCGGCCAAGTTCCTCGGCTACGGCGCGAAGATCGGGCCGGCCACGGCCCGGCACGCGCGCGATCTCGACTCCGGCGCGGCGCAAGGTGCGCGCGCGGGGCGAATCAGGAGACTCGGTGGTGAAGACCAGCACGTCGCCGTCGGCTGATTTCACCAGCTTTGTATTTTGCGGCAGGCGAAGCCGGGAGTCCACAATGACGCGCAGAAGCGCGCGCCGCCGGGCGCGGCCCGTTCGATCGGTGAGCAAAGGATCATCGGCCAGCACGGTACCGATGCCGGTCAGCACCGCATCGGCAGCATGACGCAGGCGCTGGACCTCAGCGCGCGATTCTCGAGAGGTGATCCAGCGTTCGCCGGCGGGGCGATGCTGCTGTTTCCGCGGCGTGGGCGCCGCCATCTGGCCGTCAAGCGTCAGCGCCGATTTGAGCGTGACCAGCGGAAGCCTGGTCCGGATCCATCTTGCGAAGGCCTCGTTCAGGCGGCGCGCCTCGCCTTCCCGAACGCCGACTTCGACCTGCACGCCTTCGGCTTGGAGTTGTTCGAACCCCCGCCCAGCCACCGCCGGATTCGGATCCTTCATGGCCGCCACGACCCGGCGGACTCCCGCTTTCAGAATCGCGTCGGTGCACGGGCCGGTGCGGCCCCGGTGGCAGCAGGGCTCGAGGTTCAGGTAGAGCGTGGCCCCGCGTGCAGCTCGCCCGGCGGCATGGAGCGCGATGATCTCCCCATGGCGCTGTCCGGCATAGGTGTGGAAACCCTCGCCGACCGTGCGCCCATCCTGCACGAGAACCGCGCCCACCATCGGATTGGGGCTCGTCTGAGCTTCGCCGAGACGGGCCAACTCCAGTGCTCGGTCCATCCAACGCTCCCCAACCGAATCGGCGACTCTCACGGGTGGCTCACTCGAACAGTGCATTGACGAAGGTCTTGGGATCAAACGGCACGAGGTCGTTCATTTTTTCGCCAGTGCCGACAAAGCGAATCGGGAGGCCAAGCTCGCGTCGGATGGCCACGATTATGCCGCCCTTGGCCGTGCCGTCGAGTTTGGTCAGCACGATGCCGGTGACGCCAATGGCAGCGGTGAATTCGCGCGCCTGTGCCAAGCCGTTCTGCCCGGTGGTGGCGTCCATGACGAGCAGCACGTCGTGCGGTGCCCCGGGGACGAGTTTTCCGGCGGTGCGCTTCATCTTGTCGAGCTCGGCCATCAGGTTCGACTTCGTGTGCAACCGCCCGGCGGTGTCCACGATGACAGCGTCGGCCGAGCGGGCGCGTGCGGCCGCCAACGCGTCATACACCACCGCCGCTGGATCGGCGCCGGGCTTCTGCTTGATCACGTCCACGCCCACGCGCCCTGCCCAAACGTCGAGCTGCTCGGTTGCTGCCGCGCGAAAGGTGTCGGCAGCGCAGAGCAGCACGCTACGACCTTCCTGTCGCAAGCGATAGGCCAATTTGCCGATCGTGGTGGTCTTGCCCGTGCCATTCACGCCGACGATGAAAATGACTCGAGGTTGCCTCGGAGTGCTCTCCCTGAGGGCCTGGCCATCGCCTTCACTGTCGGGCGCCGCTTGTTGGGGCTCCCCGTGGTTGCCGGAAACATCTCCCAGAATCGCCAACAGCTGCGACTTGAGTTCCGTCTTGAGCTGCGCGCCGTCGGAGAGGGCCCGCCGCGCCACCTTGTCACGAACGGCATCCAACACCTGCCGCGTCGTGGGCAGGCCCAGGTCGGCGGCCAACAGGGCAGTCTCGAGCTCCTCGAGAAGCGCCGGGTCAATGCGCCGCTCCCCGGAGAGGATCTCTTCGACGTGAGCCGCGAGTTCCGACCGCGTCCTGGCGACCGATTCCTTAAGCCGCTCGAGCAGCGTGGGTTCGGGTTTTCCAAACAGGGTGATCATCGAAAGCGGCCGGCCGAGTGCGCCGAAAGCCATTCTAGCAGAGCCGCACTGGGGTCGCTCGGGCGGGGAAGGGGAGCCTCATCCGAGAGGGTGTCTAAACCTCGACCAGCGCGGCGCTCAAACGCAGGCTGCCCGAGCGAATTGCTGACTCAAGCGCGTCGACCACTGTCCCGTCGAACCGCGACCCGGTGAGGTGTCGGATTCTGTCGAGCGCGTAATCGAGTTCCATGGCCGATTGGT
>DATFXF010000373.1:0-5075 GCA_035258565.1 Candidatus Acidiferrales bacterium | reverse complement strand
CTGAGGGAGGAGCTCGAAGCTAACGTGGGCGATTTTTGGATCGACTGCGCCCGTATGCCCGCGGCACGAGATCTGCAAGGAAAAGAAGAAGCCGTGGTGCGCGATTGGCTGGAGCAGGTCTCCACGATCCGCGAACAACAGACGAAGCTCTTCGACTATCTGCTCTCCAGCCACAAGACTGATTTCACGTTTCTCGTGCAATCTTGCGAAGATCGCGTGGGCCACTGGCTCTATCCCATCCAGCCCTACAACGTGGGTTACAACCCGAAAGTGCACACCCTGAGGGTGGACGCCTTCCCCGACCAGTATCGCGCCTTGGACAAAGTGCTCGGCGTCATTCTGAAGTATGTGGACGAAAAAACCACGCTGCTCATCATCTCCGATCACGGCATCAAGCCGCTGCGCGAGGTGGAATCGCATCTGGCGCACCGCGACCACGCTGGCACCACACCGATTATCGCCAAGCACGATTTCGAGGATGGCGACGATGTGCCCGGCCTGTTCGTGGCCATGGGGCCGGGAATCAGGAAGGGCGTGCGCGTGTTCGCGCTGCCGATGAGCGTTTACGACGTTGCCCCCACGATCCTGCACATCTACGGCGTCGCCGCACCGGAGCAGATGAAAGGACGTGTGCTGACCGAAATCTTCGAGCCAGAGCTGGGAAAAACTCCGGTGGACTCTCCACTCACCAACCGGGCCATCGAGGGGAGGTCACCATGAAAGCTACCGTGCTATCTCGGGAGCAGAAACAATCTGCTGCGGAATCCAACCCTCGCAGCTGGCGCGTAGCCGCAGCAATTCTGGCCCTGCTCGTTTTTCTCCCGGTGGATACAACTGCGCAGAAGCCGCCATCCCCGAGGCCCGCGGTTGTCTCCCCGCCCGGGGTCCTCGTGCGCCTGCTAGACCTGAACGGGTCACGGCTCGACGTGCCAGCCGTGGTGTGGTTCCGTTCGCTGAGTCTTTCCATGAACATCCCGGGCAGCGCATTCTCCGGAGAAGTGGTTTTCCCGGGTCTCCGCCCCGGCCGGTACACGGTGGAAGCGGAGGCGCCCGGCTATGTGACCACCCGAGAAACGGTCGAGATCCTGTCCGAGGGGAACTTCGTTGTGCTCCTGTACATGCGGCCGGAGCCGCCGCGGGGAGTGACTGCCGGACCTCCGGGCCCTCCGGTCTTGGCACCCAAGGCGCGCCAGGAAGCCGAAAAAGGGCTGCAGGCCCTGCAGGCCAATAATAATCTGGCCAAGGCCAGAAAACATCTGGAAGTCGCGTTGCACCTTGCCCCCAATCACCCGGACGTGAACTACCTGTGGGGCATCCTTTGGCTCGAGGAGAACAACTGGGCTCAGGCCAAAGTGTTCCTGGAGAAGTCGGTGTCGCTCGATTCCAAGCACCGCTTTGGGCTGGTGGCCTTGAGCCGGCTGCACTACCGCCAGCACGAGTACGCCGAGGCCATCGGCCTTCTGAAAAGGGCGTTGGAGTTAGACCCCTCTTCCTGGCGAGTGCACTGGTTGCTCGCCAGCGCTTATCTGCGGCTGAGCGAGTTTGCAAAAGCTCGAGAGCACGCGGAACTCGCGCTGAAATCAGGCAAGGAGAAAGCTGGCGAAGCGCAACTCGTCCTGGGCCAGGCGCTGGCGGCGCTGGGGGAAAAGGAAAAAGCCTGGCGGGCTCTGGAGTCCTTCCTCAACGCTTATCCCACCCACCCAGCGGCCGAACACGCGCGCCGGTTGCTGGAGGCCCTGCGGCAAGGGGCTGCAGAGCTGGTGAACGTGGCCGCGTTCCCGGTCCAACCGGATCCAGCGGCGCTGGCGCCGCCCATGACTCCGGTCGAGCTCTCTTCGCCGCCGGCCCGCTGGGCGCCGGCTGACGTGGACACTGTCCTGCCGGCGGTCTTTCCGGATAAGAGGTGTTCTCTGCCGGACGTCTTGTCAGCCACCAGTCAGCGCGTGAAGGAGTTGGTGACCAATCTCCAGCAATTCACAGCCACCGAATGGCTCGAGCACGAGCAGGTGGACGCTTCCGGAAACGCGCGCCAGAAAGAGACGCGCACCTTCACCTACCTGGCCGCGATCGAACAGACCCGGCCGGGAATGCTATCCGTCGATGAATACCGCAACGGGGCGACGTCGCTCGAGGCGTTTCCCGCGCGTCTGGCGACCACGGGTCTGGCGGCCCTCGCCCTGATCTTCCATCCCTACTACGTCACGGACTTCGAGATGAGTTGCGAAGGACTCGGGCAATGGCGCGGCCTGCCAGCCTGGCAGCTTCATTTCCGGCAGCGCGATGACCGGCCGAGCCGCATGCGCAGCTATCACGTGAATCACCTCGGGTATCCGGTGAAGCTGAAGGGCCGCGCCTGGATTGCTGCGGACACGTATCAGGTCGTGCGGCTAGAGACCGACCTCGCCGAGGAAATCCCCGCGATCCGGCTGCGTAGCGAACACCTGGCGATTGAGTATCGGCCCGTGCAGTTTCAGAAGCGACATGTGGAGCTCTGGCTGCCAGAGAGCGCGGAACTCTATCTTGACTTCAAGGGTCACCGCTATCACCGCCGCCACAGCTTCAGCGACTTCCAACTTTTCGCGGTGGATGTGGACCAAACCATCCATTCGCCAGGTGAGCCTTGAGTTCCCGGAGGTGGGTGATGAAAGCAAGAACGGGAGCGCTTTTCCTGGCCCAGCTCGCCCTGCTGATATGGCCAACATCTACCATCGCGCAACAGCTCGGGCACACCCCGGCGACAGTGAACCTCGGCCCAACGCTCAGTCTACTGTTCGTGGATATTCACCCGCCTTCCTCGAGGAGTAACAATCTCTCTTTGACCCCAGGGACTAGGCGCGGCCAGCCCTACGCGGAGATGAAATTCCTGCCGAGCGGTAAGGCCAAGCTGACCCACGAACCTTTTGCCATGCCCGACACCACCGGACCAGCAAACGCTGCCCTTGGGAATCTCGGGCCCACCAGACCAATGCAGATGGAGGGGTCATTGACACCATCGGCTGCGGGCCGCTTCGAGGTTGCGCACGTGGCCCCAGCTGAATCCGAGCGTTTGCAGCGCCTCCCCGCGCTCTACCAGGAGGACACACCGTTCTCGACCCAGGTGCGCATGCCCGTCGCCGATCTCTGGTGTGGGCGGCTGCAGTTCGATGCTTTCTACCGTGAGATCTCCGCCGACAGCGTGTTCCGTGGCCTTCCGCAATCCAGCGGCGTCTGGTGGGCTAGCCCGGGAAGCCTGACGCTACGCCCAGCCGCGAGCTACGGCCTACGGCTTTCGTTCCGCATGCCGCACATTCAGACGAGTACGCTATGCCGCTACTTTGTTGGGAGGACGTGAATCGGAATACGAGCGCAGGAGTTCGCTGCCACGATTCTTAACGATTTCGGTAGCCACGTCGTGTGGATGTCGATCTTCTCGCGATATAGAACAGGAAAGGAAAATGCAGGGAGAGGCTCTTAGCTATGGAAAGCATCAAACTTACAAAAGAAGACGACCTCGATAAGAAAATCCGCGTCGATCCCGGGGCGATTCGAGTTTGTTGTGGGCATGCCATCGAACCGAGCTTGGCCGAAATCCGGGAATACGCCGGACCGACTCTGTTTGTTTCAGTTTGGCGGTGCCCCCACTGCGGCCGAGTTAGCTGCTGAACCGAAAACCCCTAGCTCGTAATCGCGGACCTCCAGGCGCGTCGCGACGACATCCCTCCATCTACGGAAACCCTGTTTCAGATGCTCTCAGACAATGGTGAGCAAGACTGCCTGGCCTCAAGACTGACCCCATTCGTGGCTCCTGATGTTTTAGTCCCCAAACACCTTGTCAATCTTCACACGCAGCTTTTCCACGTGGGTCACATCGAGGTTCTTGTGACCGAGCAACGCTTCCAAAGCCCGTGTACCAAGAAGAGCCCACGGAGGTCCGCGTACCAGCCCGTGTACCTATAACCGTGGGTCCGCGGTGCCCAATCGGTTATGAGCGTAGCCAACTCCTCCGTGGTCGCAAAAATTTTTTGGCTGCACAATTGATTTGGTTGTGAGTGAGCCTGGGGCATTCTTGTGTTCACTCCTTCTTGGTGAGTTAACTCCGCCAAAGAATCCAGCACCGAATGCCAATTCGCGGGTAGACCTTCCTGTGCCCAACTCCCACAGGCGGGTTTACCCGCTGTTTTTGTTTTGTTCACTTGTTGAACCAGCCGAGTCGCCTACGGCCCCACGCCCACTTACAACAACTCAATAAGCGGTGGGCTTGCGGCGGTTCGGACATACATTGCACAGTTGATGCTGGCGGCTCTCCCACCGACCCCGACTGCGCCGCAGGCAACACTCTTGCAGCAGATTCAGGGCACGTTTACGGGATAGAGCCGGGCGGCTCCCCGCCCTTCAGTTTACCTGCGGTGTGGTTCTTGGCTGAGTCAGCTTAAGAAAATCCTTGATGTAGCGTTCTGATTTCTCTTCCGACCCTAGTGCAATCTCGACCATCAGACGAAAGCTGTTACGTTGTGGCCACGGGCGAAACCTTGCTGAAGCAGTTCGCTGCCAGTACTGCCCGTGGCTCCTAGAATGAATAGACGCATGGTGGAACCCAAATGTGATCAACACCTGCACGGGCTCGCGTCCGCAGGCTCGATGTGAGTCCGAGCGGGAGCCACGCGCCACGAGCTGTGACTGTAGTTTTGTATTCTAGCAACATCCAGGTTCGGCCGCATCCATGGGCCGGCCTTTGGCCTTTTGAACCCAATCATTTGCCCACCTCCTCCAGCTCTCGGACATCCGGGGAACCACAAGCAACTGCCCGGCCTCATCACGATCACGGGTGTAGATGCGAAATACATCTCGGATCGTGAGAGCATGATCGGGTCTCTCGACTACCCGGATCTCATCTCCGGCGCCCACATTACCCTCGACGACTATTCGCAGGTAAGCCCCGGGCCGCAACGCCTCGGTGAAGCGGCGCGGAAACATTTTATCGTTCATCCGAACTCCAAGCCGCCAGCAAGGTATCCGTGGCTCAGAAACCTCAAGAACAGTGGTCCCGATCTCCCAACGCTCTCCGACCAGCGCATCGTTCACTTCGATCCCTTCCG
>DATFXF010000372.1:0-8855 GCA_035258565.1 Candidatus Acidiferrales bacterium | reverse complement strand
CCGCGAGCCCGCCACGCCTCACCTTCTCAGCAGAAATACTCCACCCGGTGACCGCCAACCGACGCAGCTCGGCTTCGAGGCGAGCCAGGTCGCAACCGGCATCCACCAGCGCGCCCAGCACCATGTCACCACTGATTCCGGAGAAGCAGTCGAAATAGGCGACTTTCACCAGGCCCCCTCGACGATTTGCGGGAGCAACTCCCCGATCTTGCCGTGCAAAGAGATGTCCGCCGCCGAACTCAGTTCTGTGGGCTCCAGATTCACTTCGATAAGCCGCGCACCGTGCTCCAGGGCCATCCGCGGCAGGGCCGCCGCAGGGTAAACCACCGCAGAGGTACCCAGCACCAGGAAAAGATCAGCGCGGCGGGACGCCCGGAGCGCGGCCTCCAGCGCCTCGGCCGGCAGCGGTTCGCCGAACCACACCACCCCGGGCCGCATCAAGCCGCCGCACGGGCACCCCGGCGGCAGCGGCTCCATCGGCACTTGAACGTTCTGCTCCTCCCTCCCGCATCCCACACAGCGCAAACGCCAGATATCGCCGTGCAAGTGGATGAGTCGGCGACTCCCAGCGCGCTCGTGCAGGCCATCAACGTTTTGGGTGATCAGCCAGAAATTCAGCTTGCGCCGCTCGAGCTCGGCGAGCGCCCGGTGCCCGGTATTGGGTTGGGCGCCAGCCACGACCGTGCGCCGCCAGTCATACCATTCCCAGACCAGCTTCGGGTCGCGCGCGAAGGCCGCCGGCGTGGCCAGCTCCTCAGCTCGATGGTTGTTCCACAGCCCGTCAGCGCCGCGGAACGTCGGCACACCGCTCTCGGCCGAGACTCCCGCTCCGGTTAACACCGCCACGGCCCGAGCCTCCGCGACCCATGCTCTGGCCTGAGCAACCAGACTCAGGAGTTGTTGGGACGATGGTCGACTCAAAAAACTGATACTAGTCGCGCTGCCCGGTGGTGTCAAATGGCGTCGGCTGGTGAGTTTGTCGGGTTCTTTGACTGGCTCCAACAGATTCGCTAGAATCCGACGTTTCCGAATCGCGCAAGGAGAGTCTTGTACAACATTCTGGAAGCCCGCCTTCGCGAAGCCCTCCGCGAGTTCATC
The DNA here is from genome assembly GCA_035258565.1 of Candidatus Acidiferrales bacterium. GTDB lineage: Bacteria > Acidobacteriota > Terriglobia > Acidiferrales > UBA7541 > DATFXF01. The sequence goes on along the minus strand of DATFXF010000372.1, from coordinate 7,757 downwards.
CGCCGGCGCTACAACTTGGATACGCACGTGGCCACCGAGCGACCCCCGCGCATCGAGCTGGGCGAAATGGCCTCACCGGTGTGCTTCGAACTGGCGAGGCGCCTGCGGCGCGCGCCGCGACAAATCGCGCAGGAAATCGTCGGCGAGCTGGGTCAGATAGAAGGCGTCCAGCGGTTCGAAGTGGCTGGGGGCGGGTATATCAATGCCTTCCTGGACCGGGCCGCATTTTTCGAGGCCGCCATCGGGCGCGCAGGCCACGAAGGCGCCACCGCGCCACCCGACGCGCCCAAGAACATCGTCGAGCACACGAACATCAATCCAAACAAGGCAGCCCACATTGGCCACCTGCGCAATGCTGCGCTGGGCGACACGTTCGTGCGGTTGTTGCGCCATACCGGCCACCGTGTCGAGGTGCAGAACTACATTGACAACACCGGTGTCCAGGTGGCGGACGTCGTGGTGGGCTTCCAGCAGCTGGAGAAGAGCTCACCCGCCGCCGTGCGCGCGCGGGCGGACCAGCCGCGATTCGACTACTTCTGTTGGGACCTCTACGTGCGCGTGACGCAGTTTTTCGAAGAAGACCCGTCCCGGCCGGCTCTCCGCGCCGAGACGCTGAAAGCCATCGAAGAGCACCAGGGCGCCGCATCGGAGATCGCCGAAGTGGTCTCCACCGCGATTGTGCGCTGCCACCTGCGCACCATGGAGCGGCTGGGCGTCGAGTACGACCTGCTGCCGCGCGAAAGCGAGATCCTTGGGCTCCAATTCTGGGATGCCGCGTTCCGGTTGTTGCGCGAGCGCGGCGCGATCCGCAGGGCCACCGCGGGCAAGAATGCAGGCTGCTGGGTCATGCACGTGGCGGCCGCAGGTGCAGCCGAGCAAGCCAGCGAAGAAGCGGCCGATGAGGAGGACGCGAAGATTATTGTGCGCTCGAATGGCACGGTCACATACGTCGGCAAAGATATCGCGTACCAGCTCTGGAAATTCGGCCTGTTGGGCCGCGATTTTCGCTACGCACCATTCCACACGCATCCGAGCGGGCACACGGTCTGGGCCACCTGCACGAACGGCGGGGTACCGAACGCGCCCGCCTTCGGCAAGGGTGAGCAAGTCTACAACGTCATCGATACGCGCCAGGCCTATTTGCAAAACGTTGTTGTGATGGGCCTACGCGCGCTGGGCTTCGGCGCCCAGGCGGATCGCTCAATTCACTTCAGCTACGAGGTCGTTGCGCTCACGCCGCGCTGCGCCGGCGAAATGGGCTACACGCTCTCCGCCGAAGAGGCTCAACGAAGCTACGTCGAAGTCAGCGGTCGCAAAGGACTGGGCGTGAAGGCGGACGACCTACTCGACAAGCTCGAAGCCGCGGCCCGCGCGGAAGTGGACCAGCGGCACGCGCAAGCACCGGAGTCCGAGCGGGCAGCCATCTCTCACGACATTGCCATTGGCGCGCTGCGCTACTTCCTGCTCAAGTACACGCGCACCACGGTGATCGCCTTCGACTTCAAGGACGCCCTCAGCTTCGAGGGCGAGGCTGGTCCCTATTGCCAGTATGCCGCCGTCCGCGCGCGGAACATCCTCCGCAAATGGGCGGAACAAGAAGAGCAGTCGCTCGGAAAGGCGGAAGGCACTTCCACGGATAGCGAGGAGAGGGAGAGACGCCGCGCACTGCCGAGCGTGAATCGCTTCCTCGCAGCTCCAAGCGGAAACGACCTCTGGGAACTGATCCTTTTGGCCGGGTCACTGGGCACCGCAGTCGAGGCCGCCGTGGCGGCCCAGGAGCCCGCGTTCGTCGCCAAGTTTGTCTTCCAGCTCGCCCAGGCCTTCAACAATTTCTATCACCAGCATCATGTTCTTTCGGAAGAGGATGAACAGAAGAGGGCTTTCCTCTTACTACTCACCAGGCTCGTCGAGCGCCAGCTCGTAAGCGCGCTTCAATTATTGGGAATCGAAGCCCCTCAAAAAATGTAGGTGGGCAGCCCCTGGCTTTGGCCCCGGCCGACCTGCGGTTGCTTCGCACTCATTTCGTAGCCTGCGATGCAGAATTGAGATTCATCACCAGGTCTACCAGCGTGCGTACGGCTACGCCCGAAGCGCCCTTCGCCGCCCAGGGCTTGGCCTCGTCGAGCCAGGCCGTTCCGGCAATATCCAAGTGAATCCACGGCGTCTCCTCGACGAACTCCTTCAAGAACATCGCGGCGGTAACGGCCCCGCCGCCCTTGCCGCTGCCAACGTTCTGCATATCGGCGATCGTGCTCTTGATCATCTCGCGGTACTCGTCGTCGAGCGGCATCAGCCACATCTTTTCGCCCGCGGCGCGCGCGCTTCGAAGGAGTCGGTCGGTGAAGGCGGAGTCAGAGCCGAAGACACCCGCATTGACGTTCGCCAGGGCCACGACGATCGCGCCCGTCAAGGTTGCCGCATCCACCAGGTGCGTGCAACCGAGCTTCCTGGCGTAGGCGAGGCCATCGGCCAGGATCAGGCGGCCCTCGGCATCGGTGTTGACGACTTCGATGGACTTCCCGGAGAGCGCGATCTGGATGTCCCCAGGCTTCTGCGCACGGCCGCCGGGCATATTTTCGGTGGCCGGCACAATGGCGATGACCTTCACCGCCGGCTTCAATTGCGCCAGCGCTCGCATCACGCCCAGCATCGCGGCACCGCCCGCCATGTCGTATTTCATTTTCTCCATGCCCTCGGCGGGCTTAATGGAGATGCCACCGCTGTCAAAGGTGATGGCTTTGCCCACTAGGCCAATCACCGGCGCACCAGGCCGCGTCTCAGCTGGCGCGTACGTCAGCACGATCACGCGCGGAGGCTCGGCGCTACCCTGCGCCACCCCGAGCAGCGCGCCCATCTTCAATTCGGCAATGCGCCGCTCGTCGAGAATCTGGACACCTAGCCCCACCTCACGCGCCATGGCCTCGGCACGCTCTGCCAGCATCCGGGGTGTCAAACGATTCGCAGGCTCGTTCACCAACTCACGGGTGAAGTTCTGCGATTCGGCGATCGTTCGGCCACGCGCCAGACCCTGATCACCCTCCGCGCGGTTCGCCACTGTCCACCCCACAAGAAGGATCGCTTCGATCTCTCTGCCATTTTTCTTCTCGGTCTTGTACTTGTCGGATTCGAAGTCGGCGAGCAACAATCCCTCGGTGATAGCCTGGGCCGCGGCCGCGCTGCGGTCGTTCTCCCGCGGGAGAAAGGCCAGGCGCGTGACCTTTCTCGCCTTCAAGTAGCGCAATCCTGCTCCTGCCAGCCTGCGCAGCTCCACGCCCGAGAATTTTTCCCGCTTCCCCGCCCCGACCACGAGCAGACGTTGCGCCCCCAGGCCCGAGACATAGTGCAGCAACGTCATCTCGAGCGCCTTGCCGGTCAGTTCGCCGCTGGCCACGAGCTTGCGCAAGGCGCCGCCCGCGGCCTGGTCGAGCTCGGCAAGCTGGCCGTGGATGGGATCGTCCTCCTCGAACGCGTAGGTCACCAGCGCTTCGGTATCAATCGTGGTAACCGGTCGGATTTCAATGCTGATCTCCATGGCTCCTTATCCACGTCGTCGGTAACGGTAGATGGCTTCGTCGGCCTCGCGCCGCGCCTCTTTCTCGCGCTCGGCCTGCCGACGATCATGCTGCTTCTTGCCGCGTGCCAGAGCGACTTCGCACTTGGCGATACCGTCGCGAAAATAGATTCGCAAAGGAATTACTGTGAGGCCCTTCTGCTGCGTCTTGCCGGCAAGTTTGGAGATCTCGTGCTCGTTCAGAAGCAGCTTGCGGGGCCGCAGCGGCGCATGGTTGAACGGCCCTCCGGGCAGGTAGGGCGAGATGTGGCAATTGATCAGCCACACGCCGTCGCCGCGAACGGTCGCATAGGCGTCTCGTAGGTTCGCCTTCCCCTCGCGCAGGGCTTTTACTTCCGTTCCGAGCAAGACCATCCCCGCCTCATATTTCTCGAGCAAATGGTAGTGGTAGGAGGCCGCGCGATTCTGGGCAACCACTCGTTCAGTTGGCTTTTCAATCTTCTTCGGCTTGCTTTTCACGAAGGGCTATCATAGCCGCCGGTAGTAACTAGAAGCAAGCCGACGTCTTGCTCCTCCCCCCATCGGGTGCTAGACTCGAAGCGGTTTTTTCCCTTTCCGGGCGTGGAGTGGGTATGACTGATCGCTATTGGGCGACGGGCGCCCTTTTCGGGCTCGTCCTGCTGCTCACCGGTTGTCCTAAAGGCAGCCAAGAAATCAAGGCCGGCAGGCAGGCCGAGGCGCTCAAGGACTACGACACCGCGCTGGTCCATTACGAACGGGCGCTGAGGGCCGATCCCCTCAATACCGAATACAAGCTCAAGACGGAGCGTCTACGCTTCGAGGCCGCACAGTTTCACGTCCGGCAGGGTCAGAAGCTGCGCGAAAAGGGAGACCTCCAGTTGGCGCTCGCCGAGTTCCAGAAGGCCATGGCCATTGATCCCGCAAGCCCCATCGCCGAGCAGGAAACGCGACGCACGATGGAGATGCTAGCTTCGACGAAGGCCGCCGAAGAAAGCGCCGCCAAACCGCCTGCGCCTCCCGAAGAATCCAAGCTGATGGAGAAGCCGCCGGAGCTGACCCCGCTCTCGCGTGCTCCGATCAACCTGAAGATGACCAATGATGCGCGGATTGTGTTTGAGACCGTGGGCAAGCTGGCGGGCCTGACGGTGATTTTCGACCCGGACTTAACGGCACGACGAATCTCGACCGAGCTGGCCAACGTCACGCTCGAGCAGGCCCTCGACATCGTGGCGCTGCAAAGTAAGGCCTTCTGGAAGCCGGTCACCAGCAACATCATCATGGTGGTCCCCGAAGGCGCACAAAAGCGCAAGGACTACGAAGAGCAGATTGTCCGCACTTTCTATCTCTCCAACACGCTGCAGCCGCAGGACTTGACGGAAATCGTCACCGGGCTGCGCCAGTTGCTCGATTTGCGGCGCGTGCAGCAGGTGAATTCGCAGAATGCCATCATCGTTCGCGATACACCCGACAAGCTGCTGCTGGCCGACAAGTTGATCCGCGATATCGACAAGGCCAAGCCTGAAGTCGTGGTCCAGGTGGCGGTGCTGCAAGCCCGACGCGACCGCATTCGTGACCTCGGCATCCAGCCGGACACCTCGAGCACGCTCACGTTCACACCGCGCAGCTTCTCCAACACCCCCTCTTCTTCGTCGAGCAGCACAACGACCTCAACCCCGAACACCATTCCCCTCAACCAGCTGCAGCACCTTTCGACCGCGGACTATAGCGTTAGGCTGCCGGGTGCGACCGCTACCGCGCTGCTGACCGACAGCACCACAAAAATCATCCAGAATCCAGAGATCCGCATGGTGGACGGACAGTCGGCCAAGCTGCGCGTCGGTGATCGCGTCCCGGTAGCCACAGGCAGTTTCCAGGCGGGCGTTGGCGTAGGCACAACGGGCGTAGGCGGCGGCGCAGGGATCGTGAACCCGCTTGTGAACACGCAGTTCCAATACATCGATGTGGGCGTGAACGTGGACATCACCCCGCGCATCCACCCGAGCCACGAAATCAGCTTGAAGGTGAAGGTGGAAGTCTCGTCGGTGACTGGGCGCGTGAACATCGGCGGGATCGAGCAGCCCATTATCAGCCAGCGCGTGATTGACCACGATGTTCGGATGCAAGAGGGTGAAGTCAATATTCTCGGCGGGCTAATCGAGCGCACTGAAACAAAATCGCTGACCGGCTGGCCAGGTCTCGCGCGGGTCCCCTTGCTGCGGTACTTTTTCTCCGGCGAGAACGTAGAGAAAGAGGAGAGCGAGATTCTCATTGTGTTGGTTCCGCACATCGTCCGCCTGCCGAGCATCGCTGCGGCCAACCTGCGCTCCCTGGCTGCGGGAACCGAAACGAACGTGCAGGTGCGCAAGGAAAGCGATGGCCAGGCGCCGCAGTTGCCCGTGCCGCAGTTGCCTGCCCCCGGGCAGGCGCAAGCGCCTCCGGCTGCCGCCCCGCAGCCGACCCCGACCCCCGGAGTCGGGGCTGCAGGCACCACCCGGCTGCGCTTTGAGCCGCAGAGCGTCAACCTGAAACCTGGCGAGACAGCCACGATCGGCATCGTTGTCCAAGACGTCCGCGACCTCTTCTCCATCCCCATGCTCTTGCAATACAGCCCCGCCGTCATCTCCGTCGAAGAGGTGCGCCACGGCGGCTTCCTCTCCGGCGGGACGCAGGAGGTGGCTATCGTTCAGCGAGTGGATAAGGAACGTGGCCAGGCCATCATCTCCGCCACGCGCCAGCCGAATACGCCGGGCGTCAACGGCAGCGGGACGCTGCTGGGCATCGTTGTGCGCGGCGTCTCGCCGGGCACATCCTCGATCTCCATTTTGCAGGTAAACGCGCGCGACTCCCAGCAGAAGCCCATCCCCCTGCTCGCAGGGGAAGCCACTGTCCGGGTGCAATAGCTCGAGAAGTCCGCTTCCATGAAGCCTAGGATTCGACAGTCGCTTCTGCCCGCCGGCACCCAGGCCGGCTTGACTCTGCTCGAGCTGGTCATCGCCTGCTCCATTTTGCTCGTGCTTTCCTCGGCGGCGCTACCGGTGGCGCGGATGACCGTCAAGCGGCAGAGGGAGGCCGAGCTGCGGCGGGACCTACGCGAAATCCGCACGGCGATTGACCGCTACAAGGACATCGCCGATCGCAATCTGATCCGCGTCGAGGTGGGCACTGAGGGCTATCCGCCCGATCTCGAAACCCTGGTCCGCGGCGTACAAATCGGGCCTTCGAGCGACCGCCGCATCCGCTTCCTCCGCCGCATTCCCGTTGACCCGATGACAGGCCGTGCGGACTGGGGACTGCGGGCCGTGCAGGACGATCCTGATTCCAGGAGTTGGGGCGGCAAGAACGTCTTTGACGTGTACTCGCATTCAACCGGCACCGCACTGGACGGCACCCGCTATGCAGACTGGTAGACAAATGGCCAAGCGTCGGCGGGTCAGCAAGGCAGTACCCGTTGCTGGTTTTGCCCGGCGTTGGTGCGCTCCGGCCGGCTTCACACTGCTCGAGCTGATGATCGTCATCACGATCATTCTCATCCTTATCGCGCTCGGCGCAGGTCGATACGAACAATCGGTGGCGCGCTCGAAAGAAGCGGCGCTAAAGCAGGATCTCTTCGTGATGCGCCAGGCCATCGAACAGTACACACTCGATAAGCAAGCCGCGCCGCAATCGCTCGACGAGTTGGTCTCGGCCGGCTATTTGCGCGAGATTCCGATGGACCCCATGACGCGGCAAAAGGACTGGCGTGTGGACTACGAGAACGTCGTGCTCAGCCCTGACCAAACGGGCACTGGAATCACCGACGTGCACTCCACTTCCGAGCGCGTGTCCCCGTTCGAGAAGACACCCTACAGCTCCTGGTGACGCATATGGGCATCCCTACGCACATGCCCTTCTAAGTAGGGCCCAAGCGGACGAAAATCCCTCTGAAGACAGAGTCTGACAAAGCTGTTTGCTTCCCTCGAATCGCATAGACTCCAGCTCTCGATCGCGCTCAGCGCGCTTGCACTTTGCCTCCTCTTTCTTGCTCTTGGGTCCGTTTGACGATTGTGAACGATTCGTCTATGATCATTGCGCGGGGTGGAGCAGTCTGGTAGCTCGTCGGGCTCATAACCCGAAGGTCGGCCGTTCAAATCGGCCCCCCGCAACCAGCAATCAATTGAGATAGCCGGAGCTAGCTCGAACGCTGGCTCCGGCTGTTTCGTTCTTGGGTCCATTTGGGTCCAGAATT
>DATFXF010000371.1:0-9776 GCA_035258565.1 Candidatus Acidiferrales bacterium | reverse complement strand
AGGTTGTCAATCAACGCGCGGATAAAGGCCACGTCGTCCACCTTGTTCTCCATCGCGTAGCCGCAGCAGTTTCCGGAGTTCCAAGTGGGCATGCGGCTCGAGCGGCCCGTGCCGCTCGGATAGGCGACAAGAAAATTCTCGCGGTCTGCCTTGCCACTCATGCCGGACATCCGCTCGGCGCTTGCGGGGCTCTGGCCACCCCCATGGAGCACGAGCACAAGGGCTAGGGGTTTCTTTCCGTGGTACGCCGGCGGGACATGGAGGAGATAGGTGCGCGTGCGGCCGCCGATATCGAGCGAGCCCGGCTTGCTGCCCTGGCCGGACGCGCCCTCCTGAGACCGCCCGAAGGCGGAGGCTCCGAGCAAGCCAGCGAAACAGACTCCCAACCCCACCACGCTCGGAGCCTGGACATCTTCTAGGTGTGCCCGACGGGTCTTAGCTGCAGCCGGAGGTGCTGCCGCAGTTCTCGCACTTGTAGCAGTTGCCGTTGGGCAGCATCAGCATGCCGCACTCCGAGCAAGTGGGCGCACCGTCGAAAACAGCGCGGACCCGCGCGGGGGGAAGCGGCTCGCTCGGGCGTGCTGTCGGCGTTTCCTCTGCCGCAGCCATGGCCGCCGGCAGGACCGACTGCGGTGCCACCGTCTCCCCTTCTCGCATCGTGCTTTGCGTCAGGTAATCGGCTGAGATGAAGTGCCCGCCAAGCCACCGCGCGATGTAGTCGAGCACCGACTTGGCGTAGGGAATGGCCGGGTGGCCCGTGTAGCCCGAGGGCTCGAAGCGCGTATTGGTGAGCTTGTCCACCAGGGCTTTGAGCGGCACACCGTATTGCAGGGCGATGGAGACCGACAGCGCAAAGCCATCCATGATGCCGGAAAGCGTCGAGCCTTCCTTGGCCATCTTGATGAAGATCTCACCCGGCGCACCGTCCTCGTACATCCCCACGGTGATGTAACCCTCGTGGCCGCCGATATTGAACTTGTGCGTGATGGAGTTGCGCTCGACGGGCAGCTTGCGGCGCTGCGCACGCAGGAAAAGTTCCTGCTGCTCGGGCTCGGCAGGCTTTGCCGGCTCCATGGCCTTCTTCTCTTCCTTTTTCGCACCAGCGGCGGAGAGCGGCTGCGAACGCTTCGAATTATCGCGGTAGATCGCGACCGCCTTCAAGCCCAGCTTCCAAGATTCGATGTAGGCCTGCATGATGTCTTCGACGGTGGACTCTTCCGGCATATTAATCGTCTTGCTGATGGCCCCGGAGAGAAACGGCTGGGTCGCGGCCATCATGCGCAAGTGCCCGCGCCAAGAGATGGACCGGCCACCGCCCGGCGGCGCCAGCGAGCAATCGAAGACCGGCAAGTGCTCGGGCTTAAGCCCCGGCGCGCCCTCGATCGTGCCCGTCTTATCGATGTAGGAAACGATGTGGTTGGTCTCCTCAGGCGTGTAGCCGAGGCGCATCAGGGCCTGGGGCACCGTGTTGTTGACGATCTTGATCAGGCCACCGCCCACGAGCTTCTTGTACTTCACCGGTGCCAGATCCGGCTCGATCCCGGTGGTATCGCAATCCATCATGAAGCCGATCGTACCGGTCGGGGCCAGCACGGTGACCTGCGAGTTCTTGTAGCCGTGCTTCTCACCGAGCTCAAAGGCCGCGTTCCAAGCGTCCTGCGCCGCACGCAGGAGTTGCGGCGGCACATTCTCGGGCTTGATCGGCCGGAGCGAGTCGCGGTGCATGCAGACGACGTCCAGCATCGTCTCGCGGTTCGTGGCAAATCCCGGGAACGGTCCCAGGCACTCGGCCAGGCGAGCCGACTGCGCATAGGCCTCGCCACTCATCAGCGCGGTTACGGCGGCGCCCATGTCGCGCCCGGCGTCGGAGTCATAGGGCAGCGCGAGCGACAACAGCAGGGCACCCAGGTTTGCATAGCCCAGGCCCAGGGGGCGGAAGTCGTGCGAGTTCCGCGCGATCTTTTCGGTCGGGTAGCTGGCGTTGTCCACCAGGATTTCCTGCGCCGTGATGGTGAGGTCCACCGCATGGCGGAAGGCTTCCACGTCAATCGTGCCGTTCGGCCCGAGAAACTTCATCAGGTTGAGTGAGGCTAGGTTGCAGGCCGTGTCGTCCAGGAACATGTACTCGGAGCAGGGATTCGAGGCATTGATCCGCGCCGTGTTCTTCGAGGTGTTCCAGCGATTGATGGTGGTGTCGTACTGGAGGCCAGGGTCGCCGCAGCGCCAGGCGGACTCGGCAATGCGGCGGAGCAGGTCGCGGCCGCGGTAGCTCGCCGCCGGGGAGCCGTCGGTCACGTTCCGCGTCCACCAGTCGCGGTCTTCTTCGACCGCCTGCATGAATTCGTCAGTGACGCGCACGGAGTGATTGGCATTCTGGAAGAAGATTGAACTGTAGGCTTCGCCGTCGATCGAGCGGTCGTAGCCCTCCCCGATCAGCACCTGCGCCTTTCGTTCCTCCCTCATCTTGGAATCAATGAACTCGACGATGTCCGGGTGATCGATGTTGAGGATCACCATTTTCGCGGCGCGACGCGTCTTACCGCCGCTCTTGATCACGCCGGCGAAAGCATCGAAGCCTTTCATGAAGCTCACCGGACCAGAGGCGATGCCACCGCCGGAAAGGGTCTCGTGGCTGCCGCGCAGCGTGGAGAAGTTCGTGCCGGTTCCCGAGCCCCACTTGAAGAGCATGCCCTCGGTCTTGGCCAGGTTCATGATGGACTCCATGTTGTCTTCGACCGAGTTGATGAAGCAGGCCGAGCACTGGGGTTTAGCCTGTATGCCGACGTTGAACCAGACCGGCGAGTTAAAGCTCATCTTCTGCTCGACGAGCAGGTGGGTTAGCTCGTCGCGGAAGGTGTCGCGCGCCGAGGTGGAGGCGAAATAGCCACCCTGCTCTCCCCAGCCCACGATCGTGTCCACGACGCGGCCGATCAGTTGCCGCACCGAGATTTCGCGCTCCGGGGTGTTAATCTTGCCGTGAAAGTACTTCGAAGCCACGATATTGGTGGCCGTTTGCGACCAGGACTTCGGCACCTCGACGTTTTCCTGGCGGAAGATCGTCTGACCCTTCTCGTTGGCGATCTGAGCGGTGCGGCGTTCCCACTCCACGGCCTCGAAGGGAGAGAGCTTGCCGGTGGTGAAGAAGCGCGGGAATTCCAAACCGGTCTTCGTCCGCATCTCCGGGGCCGCTTCGATTTTGCCGTTCACCGCCATTTTCGATTCCGACATGTGCGCCTCCGCGCAGGCGGATCCCCACTGATTTGGGGAACCCTTCTATTTTACCCCCAAGGACGGGCCTGGTGGGCCGCAGTGCCTGATTCTCCGGCAGGCACCGCTCAATCCGGCGGAAGTTTTCCGGGTGGGACCGAGCAACTCTAAAGGGGGGATAGTTCTCGCTCCCCTGATTTCACCCGATATTCCGGGGTCACTTCCGCGCCAGCATCCGAGCGCCGGCCCGGAACGGTCATGGTCGTTGTGTCGGCGAAACCCGGGATGGCAGCGTGGCTTTAGCGACCGGCCCTCCCGAAGCCTCGCGACCGCGATAGGGCTAGCCACGTTCCCCCGAATCTAGGCGGCGAGTATAAGAGCTGTAGAAAAGTTGTCAAGAAAAAAACAGCGCTAGAAGTACAAAATGTGCCGGTGCACCTGCGCAAACCGTCTACCCATAGCGCAACTGTTCCGAGGTGCACAAGAACCCCTTCGTCCGCCACACAGCTTTGGTCGTGGCTAAGGCCGCACCGTCAAACGGATGTGGAGAAGGATGCCGCGGCGGTGTGCACAGCGATGGCGGGGCTTGTTTACTCGTAGCGCAGGGCCTCGACCGGGTCGAGCTTGGCCGCTTTCACCGCGGGCCAGACGCCAAAGATCAATCCGACCGTCACAGAAACAGCCAGTCCGACGAGAATGGCCCAGAACGGGACGGTCGCATTCATCTCCGTCATGCGCCGGATGAGCAGGACCAGCCCGCTCGTCAGCAGGATGCCGATCACGCCCCCGGAGCCGGTCAGGGCCATGGCCTCGAAGAGAAACTGCCAGGTGATATCGCGGCTGCGTGCGCCAATGGCCTTGCGCACGCCGATCTCGCGCGTGCGCTCGGTGACGCTCACGAGCATGATATTCATCACGCCCACGCCCCCAATCAGCAGACCGATCGAGCTGAGCACGACCATGGCCAGCGCCACCATGCCGACGATGGCGTGAAACTGCTCGACCGCCTGCTGGGAGGTCTGGATCGAGAAGTTGTCCGGCTTGGTATAGCCCACGTTGCGACGTCGGCGCAGGACTTCGCGCGCCTCATCCACGGCCCGTTCGAGCTGCCCTTGCTGGGCCTGGATGCGGATGTTCTGCTCGTAGGCAGCCGGATAGATCTTGCGGAAGGAGTAGTAGGGGATGATGACCCGGCGGTCCTCGTCGCTCGCGCTAAAGGTCTTCGCTTTTTCAATGACCCCGACCACCCGAAAGGTCGAGCCATCCACCAGGATGTCCTTGCCGATGGGGTACAGGTTCGGGAAGAGCGCGTCAGCCACGTTTTCACCGATCACCACCACCTTTTCGCGATGCAGATTTTCTGCCTCGGTGAAGAACCGGCCCTTCCTCATGGTTGCGTTCGCGTAGACCAAGGGAAAGGTAGAGAAGGCGCCGCGGAAATCGATGCCCGTCACCTCATTCCGCTGGTAGCGAACTTGGTGCGGCTGTTCCCATTGGGCGATCCACACGGTGAGATTTTTCACCGTGGGACATGATTCCAGGATCGCTTGCCCGTCCTCGAGGGTGAGCGGCTTGCGCTCTCGCTCTTCCTTGGGACGAGGTCTGCCCGTGAGCGGTCCGACCTGAAACCGGCTGATGAAAGCGGTGTCCACCCCATATCCCGTGATGGCCGAGGTGACATTCTGATCGAAACCGCTCAGCAGCGCGGCCACGAGCATCAATACGGCCACGCCCATCACCACGCCTAGCACCGTGAGGAAGCTGCGCAACTTGTGCGCGCGGAGGGTATCCATCGCCAAGATCACGTTCTCGCGATAATCCTGGGCCATGGTCTCTCCTCCGCTAGACTTCCGTGCGCAGGGCCTCGATGGGGTCCAGCCGCGACGCCCGCACTGCGGGATAAATGCCGAAGAACAACCCCACGCTGGTCGAAAGCAGCAAACCAAGGATGATGGCTCGCGCCGGGGTGGAGATGGGCATGGGCGTGAGCGCGCGAACGACCTGCTCGATCCCCAGCGCCAGCAAGATGCCCACGAATCCTCCCAGGGCGGCCAGAGCCGCTGCCTCTACCAGGAACTGCATGATGATGTGCCTGCGGCGCGCGCCAAGCGACTTGCGAATGCCGATCTCACGCGTGCGTTCGGTGACGCTGGCCAGCATGATGTTCATGATCACCACCCCGCCCACGACCAAAAACACTGCCGTCAGCCAGACCGCGAGCGCGAAGATGTTGCCGGTGAGCTCCTGCCACAGGCCCGTGATTGAGCTTGGCGCAATGATGCCGAAATTGTCGGACGCGTCATAGGGCACATGGCGCCGGGCGCGCATCACCAGACGCGCCTCATCCTGCGCAGCCTCCATTAATTCCGCACCGTGTGCCTGCACGAAAATCGTGAGCGAGCTACGCGGGGTGTGCCAGGTCTTCTCAAAGGTGCCGAACGGGACGAGTACGAAGTTGTCCTGCGTCACTCCAAAGATGCTGCCGACCGGTGTGGCCACGCCCACGACCTCGAAGACGTGGGTGCCCGCGCGGATGGATTTTCCGATGGGGTCCACGTGGGGGAAGAACTTTTCCACCAGGTCGTTGCCGAGGAAGCAAACCGGCGAACGATGGAGGTCGTCCGCCTCGGTCAGGAAGCGGCCGGCGGCCACGCCCAGGCTGCGCACCTCGGCGAAGTTGGGCGTCACGCCCTGCACACGGGCGTTTTCAAAAAGCTCATTGCCGTAGCGCACGTCGAGATCCGTGCCATCAAGCGCGGCGACTTGCTGGGCCAGTTGCAAGCGGTCTTTCAGCCCTTCATAGTCCTCTGGGGTCAGCACAGGGCGGCGCTGTGCTTTCACAAAGTCCTCGAAGCTGGTGATGATGCCGAAGCGGTCCAACAGGAAGACATTGGCACCCAGGTTGGCGACGCGGTCGGAGACATAGCGGTTGAGGCCCTCTACAACCGAGACCACCGCTACGAGCGTGGCCACGGCCAGGATGACCCCCAGTAGAGTTAGGAAGCTGCGCAGCTTATGGGCACGCAGGGTGTCGAGCGCCATGCGCATGGTTTCACCCAGCGCCACGCTGGCCGACTTGGCGTCCTTGATCATCTCCTCAGCCGGGGGAGACCCTAGTGTAGTACGAAATAGGGGCCTTGCAGGTTTCGGCAATCAGCACAGACCCGGTCGATCTTCAAGCCCACACCGGTGGGGTTGTGTGCGGTACCGCTTTGGGATAAGGTGGCCACCGCTGCGGTCCCAGAACCAGGGACAACCACCGCCGCCCTGCTCCTGAGGTGCTCAGACCGACGAGGCAGGCAGCGGAGAGGAGGACGGCAATGAAGAGAAGCCTGACTAACGCACTCATGCTCGCTCTGCTGCTCAGTGGCTTAACGGCGGCCGGCGCGCAGAGCGCAGCTCCGCAAGCGCCGGCGGCACCCACCAGCGGGTTCCGCGCCGATTTTCTGGCCGACTGGAACGATATGGCCGAGAAAGCGGTCAGCCTGGCCCAGGCCATACCCGCTGAGAAATATACCTGGCGGCCGGAGGGGGCGCGCTCGATCAGCGAAATCTACCTGCACATTGCCGGCGGCAACTATGGCCTGCTGCGTGGCATGGGAATTCAGCCGCCCGCCGGAATGGACCTCCGCACGCTCGAGAAGTCCACGACCGATAAGGCCAAGGTGGTCGAAATCCTGAAGCAGTCTTTCGATCACGTGCGGCAGGCGGTGCTGAATACCTCGGATCAAGACCTGGACAAGCCCGCGAAGCTTTTCGGGCAGGAGACCACGGTTCGCAACGTACTCTATGTTTTGGGCACGCACCAGCACGAGCACTTTGGGCTGACCATCGCCTACGCGCGCACGAATGGAGTGGTTCCGCCGTGGACCGCCGCGCGCCAGGCGCAGCAGCACCCGCAGAAGCACTAATCGCCCCAAAAGCATCGCGGGGAACCCACCTGGATTCCCCGCGTTCCCCTCGCTCGTTTTCCGCTTTGAGCCGTGGGCGGCGTCAGCGGCGCGCCTGCTTGTTCGTGCTCTCGTGCGGGAGGGCGAGTTCGAGTTCGAGCAATCGCTGCTTGCGCCACAGCCCACCGTCGTAGCCGTGGAGCGCGCCATCTCCACCCACGACGCGGTGGCAGGGCACGACCACCGGCACCGGATTCGTCGCGCAGGCTCGGCCGACGGCGCGCGCGGAGCGCGGTGTGCCAAGCCGCGTCGCCAGCTGGCCGTAGCTGAGCGTGCGGCCAAAGGGCACATGCTGCAAGGCTCGCCAGACACGCAGCTGATAGGGCGTCCCCGTCAGATCGAGGGGGAGGTTGAAGGTGCTGCGCCGGCCGGCAAAATAGTCCCGCAGCTGGCGCACCGCGGCAGCCAAGTGCTGCCGCGCCTCTTGATTTGCCCGCGTTGAGCGGACGCCCTTGGGTAAGTTTCCGCGGCGATCCTCCCGGCCCGCAAAATTGATCCGCAGCAGGCCGCGCGGCGAAGCGATAACCAGCAGACGTCCGATCGGCGTCCGGAGCGTGGTGAAAGCAATTTCCTCGGTCTCAAATGGCTTCATCTTTTTCTCCCCAGTGTGGAAATTTCCTGCGGGTTCAGCGCCAACGCTGGTCTCGGGCCGCGCGCCCGCCTGACGAGCCGCCGCCATTCGGTGGGCGTGCGCCCGGTCGCGCGCCGAAACCAGCGGTAAAACGTCGCCAGACTCCCGAAACCCGCGTCGTAGGCCACTCGAGTGATGCTGGCGCGATTCGCGTAGAGCAGTTCGCACGCGCGGCGCAGCCTCACCTCGCCGCGTGCCCGCCGCGGACCGTGGCCCAGCTGCCGGTAAAACATCCGATACAGCCTCGAAGGGCTGCTGCCGTTTGCTCGGGCCAGAAACTCGATGCCAGATTCGCTCGTGGCCAGCGCGTCGAGCCACCGGCGCACGGCAGCCCGCTCCAGTGCGCGACTCCCGCCGTGCACTTCCGGGCGGCAGCGACGGCACGCCCGGAAGCCATCTCGTTCGGCCGCGTCACGCGAGAGGTAGAATCGAACGTTCTCGCGCTTCGGCTTGCGCGCGCGGCACGACGGCAGGCAATAAATGCCGGTCGTCCTCACCGCCACCAAGACGCGGCCGTCGAGCGACGGATTGCTGCGCTGGAAGCCGCGGTAGAGCCGATCGAATTGCTGCGTGGTCCATTTCACGTCCACTAAGGTACCGCAGGCGGGCGGATCTGTCATCGCAGAAGCGTGCGTGGAATTCGGCCCACCGCGCTGGCGAGAAAGCAAGACGTGGTTTCATACTTCGCCGCTCCAGCCGCAGCGCACGCATGCCTTTCCTGGCATAACGGATAGAATAGCTGGGGATTGCAACCGCGCGCGTCGGGGGCGAATCAGAAAAAGGTGTGACAAACATGGCGCGCGAACGCACAGCGATGAGGCGACCCCGGGGCCTAGCAGTCTTCGCGCTGGCGCTCACAATAGGCGGCGCGGCCTGGCCCCAGGGCGCTCCTCCAGACGATCGCCCGCTCACTCCTGAAGAGTTTCGCGAACTGATCGATCGCGTGATCGCCAACCAGCACCGCGACGACGCTGCGCTCGAGGAATACGAGCGCGTAGAGCGCCGCCAGATCCGCCGCCACGAGAAGGACACCTCCCTAAGCGAGGACAATACTTTTCGGGTGCTTCCCACGGGTGCCGGCGTGGCGCGCATCGAAATCGAGAGCTACGGCCGGGCGGTCGATCCGGCGCTCTACCGTAGGCAACTCCAAACCCTCGAACAGACGCTCGCCGTAGATTTGAGCCCCGGGGGACAAGCGCGGCAAAGACAGGCGGCGGAGAAGTACGCCAAGAAGACTCAGGATCGCGAAGAAATGATCAATGCCCTGCGCGACGCCTACCGCCTGACCTGGCTGGGTCGCGAGAAATACAACGGCCGCGTGCTGGCGAAGATCCATTTTGAGCCCAACCCCGACTACAAGCCCACGTCGCGGAACACTAGCCTTTTCGCGAATGTGCGGGCGACGGTCTGGGTGGACGAGGCGGCCGCGCAACTGGCGCGCCTAGACGCAGAAATCTTCCGCGATATTTCCTTCGGCGGCGGCGTCGTAGGCAAGGTGTATCGTGGCGGCCGTTTTATACTAGAACAAACGGAGGTCGCGCCGGGCATCTGGCTGCCCACGCTCTACGACTCCAATCTCTCAGGGCGCAAGTTCCTCTTCAGCGCCGAACTGCACCAGCGGATTCACGTGAACCGCTATCGCCGCGTGGGGCGTGCTAAGGAGGTCCTCGCTGCGCTGCGCCACGAACTCTCGAGCGGAACCCCAGCGCGCTCTGACCCCTGATTTTCGCCAAGCGTCTCGACGGCTCCCAGAAATAGAAAGCCCCGCTGCGCGCGTGCTTGAATGGCGAAGAGCGGGGGCTTCCTGCTTCCTGATTTCCCCGGGCTTACCGGGCCACAGCGGCAAGTTCCTTTTCGATCGGCGCGCCGACCAGGTTGCCCCATTCGGTCCACGAGCCGTCGTAGTTGCGCACCTTCGGGTAACCGAGCAGGTATCTCAACACAAACCAGGTGTGCGAGCTGCGCTCGCCAATGCGGCAGTAGGCGAT
>DATFXF010000370.1:0-4664 GCA_035258565.1 Candidatus Acidiferrales bacterium | reverse complement strand
TCCCGTCGCGTTTGTAACTATGCCTGTACACCGGGATGGCTCCGCGGGGGTGGAAGCGAGCTTCCGTTGTGCGTCGGCTCTTGTTCTTGTAAGCGGAGGCCACCTTGCGGATGGCCACCAGCGCGGCGGCGGATGAGAGTCGGAACTTTCCCCCGTAGCTCCGGGTAGGTACGCCGCTGAAGGGGCAACCAGTGCCACAATCCTTCCCGGAAAGCAATAGCGGACAACCAATCGCAGGCGGTGTTGAACCGCTCCAGATAGGCGAGCACTCCAGCCCGCTCCTTCGGAAACAGCCGGATTGTCTCAACGTCCGTCAAGTGAATAGTCTCCGGCAATTATAGCTTCCCACCGGCTCAGGATCCAAAATTTTGCCCCGTGCTATGATGAAAGGGAACCTGGGACCAGCGGATGCCACCCGAATTGCTCGGACAAACGGCGGAAGAGTTGCGCGCACTCGTCGTGTCGTTCGGAGAGCCTTCCTATCGCGGCGCGCAGCTCTACCATGCGATTTATGCCGAGCGGCGCTTTGATTTTGTGGAGATGACCAACCTCCCCGCGGCATTGCGCGCCCGCCTCACCGCGGAAACCCGCGTCGGCCTGCCGCGAATCCTCAAGCGCTACCGCTCGGCGGACGGGTCGGTGCGCTACCTGCTCGCGCTTGAGGACGGCTCAGCACCCGCCACGAAAATTGAAACCGTATTCATGCCCGAGGCCAACCGCCAGACGCTCTGCCTTTCGACGCAAGCGGGCTGCCCGGTCAATTGCCGCTTCTGCCTGACGGCGCAGCTCGGGTTGATCCGCAATCTCACCCCGGGCGAGATCGTCGGGCAGGTCTTGGTCGTGCTCGAGGACAACCGCGAAAAGCTCGCGCCGCAGACCAATGTCGTGCTGATGGGCCAGGGCGAGCCCTTGCTCAACTTTGACGCGGTAATGGCTGCGGTGCGGCTGTTGCTCGACCCGAACGGCGCGGCCCTTTCAGCGAAACATGTGACCCTCTCGACCAGCGGCATCGTTCCGGGCATCGAGCGCCTGGCGCAGGAAAAGGTGCGGCCCAAGCTGGCCGTCTCGCTCAATGCCTCCTCGGAAGAGCAACGCAGCGCCATCATGCCCATCAACCGCAAGTACACGCTCACCGCGCTGCTCGAAGCCTGCCGGAGGTATCCACTGCGGCCGTGGGAACGGCTCACGTTCGAATATGTCCTGCTCGGTGGGTTCAACGACCAGCCCGAGGATGCGCGGCGCCTGGTCAAGCTATTGGCCAACCTGCGAGCAAAAGTGAACCTGATCCCGTGGAATCCGGGCGATCTGCCCTACCGGCCGCCTGAGCCCGAGCGCGTTCGAGAGTTCCGCCGAATCCTCACCGAAAAGGGCGTGCTGGCGTTTGTCCGCCATTCGCGCGGGCAGGATGTGATGGCCGCCTGCGGCCAGCTTGCGCTGGTGGAAACTCCGAATTGGACGCCCAAAACCTCTCCCTAGGGCCACAAGACCTCGCTCGCTAGGCATTGGCTGATTTCGCTAAACGCGGAGCGCCAACTGGGACGCGCGTCAGTCTTCACGCAGGCCGACAACCGCCATCAGCCGGCCGGTGCGGCCCCCTTCCTTGCGATAGCTGAAGAGCAGGTCGGTGCGGCACGCGGTGCACAGCGGGCTCGAAACAATGTTTGGCGCGCGGACGCCAGCCTGGAGCAACTGCCAGCGGTTCGCGGCAATCAGGTCGAGCCGGACGCGAGACGGGGGCGGGTGGTGGCCTGGCGGCAACCTCTTGAGCCACGCGAGCGGATTCGGCTCTTCTCCGGTCGCCAGCTGGTCAAACGGCCCGGCGAACCACTTCCGCGCCTCCCGAAACTGGCTCGCATAAGCCTGTGCGACTTCGGGTCCCACCACGTAGCAATCGCCGCCGATTCCCGGCCCGAGCGCGGCCACGACGTGCGGGGGACGTGTGTCAAAGCTGGCCTGCATCCGCCCGAGCGTTTTCGCGACGATCCGCCCCAGGGTGCCGCGCCAGCCGGCGTGCACTGCGGCCACAACTCGATGCTGCGGGTCCACCAGAAGGACCGGGATGCAATCGGCCGTTTGCACGGCAAGCAGAAGCCCCGGCGTATGCGTGATCGCCGCATCGCCGCGCAGCGTCTGGTCGGGGGCTCGATTGAGGACATGAATGACGTCAGAGTGAAACTGCTCGAGGGTGACCAGCTTCATGTCCTTCGTGCCCAGTGCCGCGAGCAGCTTGGCGCGGTTGGTGACGACATTCCGAGGGATGTCCCACTCGGTGAAGCCCAGATTGAGGGCCTGCCGGTCCTCGGGCGGCCCTTCGAGTACGCTTGAACCGCCCAGACGTGTTGAAAAGCCGTGCGCGAGCCACGTGAACCGCGCAAGCGAGCGACACTCGAGAATCTGTAATCCGCCGGAGCGGAGCGTCGTCCACGAGTGGTCGCCCTGATTCGGGCTGCCCACCGTTCGCCCCACCGCGGCCTTTTTCCTTTTCTTGTGGCTCATTCTCGTCTGTGGCGCAATCGGGTTTGCACTCTAGCGTATTCCCGGTCTTGGTGTCATCCGCGTCTAACGGCGCACGGGGTTATAATCCGGCTGCGGCGCACACTGCTTGCATTTGGGCAGGGCGGTGCGGCCTAGCAAGCCGTCGGGATGTCGCCATAGTGCCGCTGGAGCGGCCGAGGACGCGTGTGATCGTCGGGCTGGGTGTGGACATCACCGAAGTGGAACGCGTTCGCGCGGCTATCGAGCGCCGCGGCCAGGCGTTCTTGAAACGCCTGTTCACGCCCCGCGAAATCGCCTACTGCCAGACTCACCGCAACTGCTACGAGCGTTACGCAGGGCGATTTGCCGCTAAGGAGGCGGCAATGAAGGCGCTAGGCACGGGCTGGCGCCGCGGCGTGCGCTGGCTTGACATTGAGATCGTGCGCTTGCCGAGCGGGAAGCCCAGCCTCGAGCTCCACGGCCGCGCCAGAGAATTTGCCGAGCGCCTCGAAGTGAAAAACATCTCTCTGACCATCACCCACAGCGGGAATATGGCGCTGGCCCAGGTCATCTTCGAAGGCTAAAAGGTTGAGAGGCGCCACAAAGGCTCAGAGAGGCGGTTAAGCAAGAGTCAGGGTTCCGGGCAGGTTCCTTCGCTCTCGGAGTCGAGCACTTCACCCAGCAGGTCGAACGGGTCGCTGGCGGTGATGCGGACGTCGAGCATTTGATTCGCCGGCCAGCAGCCTCGGACGCGCGCTTCGAGATAGTTGCTCGAAAGCGCGGCGGTCCATGGCCCCGAGGGGCCGTTGCCATTCCGATTGAGCGTCAGCACGCGTAGCTTGCCGCCGAGCTGTGCGGCGCGGAAGGCGGCGGATTTCTCACTGGCCAGCGCGCGTACCTCCTTGCTACGCCGCTTCGTGACCTCTGGGGACACCTCATCCGACAACTTCGCAGCCTCGGTGCCGGGCCGTTTGGAGAACGGAAATACATGGAGGTAGGTGAACGGCAGTTTCCGCACAAGCTCGACGGTGGCACGATGATCGGCGTCGGTTTCGCCAGGGAAGGCAACGATGACATCGGCACCAATGCCGGCCTCGGGAAGTAGCTCGCGGATCAGCTCAATCCGGCGGGCGTATTGCGCCGCGCGGTACCGACGATGCATCGCAGCCAGGATGCGGTCCGAGCCTGATTGCAGGGGAATGTGAAAATGTTGTGCGACCCGATCGGTCGAGGCGACGAGCTCAATCAGGTCTCGCGTTACGTCCATGGGCTCGATCGAGCTGATGCGCAGCCTCTCGAGCGGCGTTTCGTCGAGGATATGCCGCAGGAGGTCGCCGAACTCGATACGCGGCGCGAGGTCGCGACCGTAGCTGCCGAGATTGATCCCGCTCAGCACCACTTCGCGGTAGCCTGCGGCGGAGAGCCTGCGGATCTCACGGAGCACGTCATCGGGAGGCAGGCTGCGGCTGCGCCCGCGCACGTACGGGATCACACAGTACGCGCAGCGGCTGTTGCAGCCATCCTGAATCTTGAGCGTGGGTCGAGAATGGGCGCCCTCACCACCCGCCACGGGCGTGAGCGGCATAGCGGTCAGCGCGAGAATGTCGCCGGTCAGAATCTTGGCGGGGGCACGCGCGAGCGACAGCGGGTCCGCCTCGAGCTCAGCGAGCGGGACGAAAGCTGCGGCTGTCAAATCCGTATCCCGCTTGCACATCTGCTCCACGAGGTCGGGAATCTGGGGCTTGTGCGAGTTGCCCACCACCCAGCAGACACCTTCGAGCTCGACCAATTCCTCGGGCGCACGTTGGGCGTAGCAGCCGGTAACGAGGATGCGTGCACGTGGATTTGCGCGATGAGTCGCGCGGATGGCCTGCCGCGCCTGCGCATCGGCCGACGCTGTGACCGTGCAGGTATTGACGACGACAACGTCGGCACCCCTAGCTGTTCGCGAGGCAATGTATCCGCGGTCCAGCAATTGCCGCTCGATGGCCGCGGCATCCGCCTGTGTGGCCCGGCAGCCAAAATTCTCGATGTAGAAGGCACCCAGTGGAAGAGGCTCGAATCGAATTATACCAATGGCGGCCTCGCAGGGTTCAGGGTCGGCTGCTCTGGCGCTGATAACAGAGCAGGATCAGGTCGGCCCGGCGTCGCACGCCAAACTTGTTCAGCAGGTTCGAGACGTGGAACTT
>DATFXF010000369.1:0-3468 GCA_035258565.1 Candidatus Acidiferrales bacterium | reverse complement strand
CCGAGCGTCGCGGGCAGCCAGGAGCACGTTCAACGTACCGTCCACGTTGATGCGGTTGGTTTCGAGTGGGTCTTTTACCGAAAGCGGCACCGAGGTGCGCGCGGCCAGGTGCAACACGTAGTCCACGCCGCGGCAGGCGGTGCGAAGCGCCTCGGGGTCGGTGATCCCGCCCCGCACGAATTCAATCTGTCCAGCCACCTGGGAAAGGTTCTGCTCCTTGCCCGTAGAGAGATCGTCCAGCACCGCGACCTCCTGCCCGCGCTGCACGAGCTCGTCCACCGCATGGGAGCCGATGAATCCGGCACCGCCTGTCACGAGGTAGCGCATCAGAAGAAAGTCCTCCTTCAATTGCGACCTACTCGCCTAGCGAAGGTTCCACCGGACAGGAATTGCCAGGCGGTCGTTCCGAAGCCGGTCGGTGCTCTTCTGGAGTGCGTGCCAATCGAACTCTGGCGCGCCACTCGCATTTTGAGTACGCTTAACTATAGCCTGCGGCGGCACCGATGCAAGGTTTGCTGTGCGCCCGCAGGGCAACGCTCGTGCGCAGCGTCGCCTCCAAGTTAGAGTCATGCTGAATCTCGCCCAGACGCGCCTGCTCGCCGCCTTCGCCGGCCCCACGCTGGGAGCGATGTTGCTGGCGGCGCCGGCCCAGCACAAGCCCCAGCCGAGACGCCCCGCTCCCCCGAAGTCGGTCGAGCTCTTCGTGCCGTTCCATGCGGCAGAGGTGTTCGAGTATCGCGTCCAGTGGTCCAAGTTGGTCAATGCCGCCAGCGTGCAGCTTGCCGTTACTGAACGCCGGCCCTTCAATGGCCGCGAGGCCTGGCATTTTCGCGCCCAGGCGCGCACGATCGACCCGATGCGCTACCTGTTTGTGCTCGACGACCAGTTCGATTCCTATGCCGAGCTTGCCACCTTGACGAGCCTGCAATTTGAGATGTATCTGCGCGAGCAAGGAAAGCGCGAGGATGTTATTCTCCCGATGAGCGCCGAGGGTGACCCCGCGGCGGGCACCGGCCCCGCGGTGCGAGTGCTTCCCGGCACGCGCGACGCTCTGGGCTACCTCTATTACCTGCGAGCGGTAGACTGGCAGCAGGCGCGCGAAACACGTGCGCCCGTGTTCGACGGCAAGAAACTCTACGAGGCACGCGCCCGGCTCGAGGTGGACCGTGCGGAGGTGACCGTGCCGGCCGGCAACTATGCCGCATCCCGGATCGAAGTGCGCGTTTACGAGCGCGGTCGCGAGGTGCCGCAGACCCACTTCTGGGTCTGGCTGGCGCAGGATGCGCGCCGCACTCCGGTCCTGCTGGAAGCGGAAATTCCCTTCGGAACCGCTCGTGTGGAACTGACTCGAGCGCAGTAGCGGTCTATCTCTAAGGACGCCGGCCGCATCAAGGTTTTTTCCTTTCTTTTTCCTCTATTTTTGCTCCATTCGAGCACACTCACCCCACCAACATTCAAAACCGCGCTGGTCACGAAACCTCCGATGTTGGTGCGCTTCATGGACAAGCGTCTTCCCCTCGCGCACGGGGCCTAGGTAAACCACCTTCGAGGGCTGTGTCTCTTGAGTCTGCTGGTTCTCGAGCAGCAGTCTGTGCCCGATGGCGACGCGCATCGTCAGGGCAATCAACGCCCCGTGGGCATTGACGACCAGCGTGTCCGTGAGCTCCCTCAAGGGCTGCTGGTCGGCAGAATCTGCTTGGACCACAACCGGCAGGGACAGAACGATTCTCTGGCTGCGCCGGGCTTCCGATTTGCGTTCGGGTTGCTCCCCAGCCATGCGACTGAGGCTAAATCTAGGCGCGCAGCGCGCGGTTGACAAATACATTCTTCGATAGCTACTCAGACAGTGAAAGAGCCAGGGCCGCCTCCCCGGGAGGCCTCAGCAGAGGACGATTTTCTCACGGTGGCGAAGGACACGACGGGTGGCGTTTCGGGTATCCACGACGAGCTGGGCGGATTCGACGATGGCGCCGTAGTCGTAGCTGGAATGGTCGGTCGAGATCACCACGCAGTCATAGGAGGCAAGCGTCTTGGAGTCGAGGTGCACGGATTGTTTGTCGGAGAAGTCGTAGTGGCGCGTCTTGTGAAGCCGGGGGAAATGGGGATCGTTGTAGTCCACTTGGGCGCCGCGTTCCCCGAGTAACTGCAGGATCTTTAGGGAGGGCGATTCGCGCAGGTCGTCCACATCCTTTTTATAGGCCACTCCGAGCACCAGGATGCGTGAACCCTTGCAGCTCTTCTGGCGCTCGTTGAGTGCTCTGGCGATGGCGTCCACGACGTGGTACGGCATGGAGGTGTTGATCTCGCCTGCCAGCTCGATGAAGCGGGTCGCGAAGTCATATTCGCGTGCCTTCCAGGAGAGGTAGTACGGATCCACCGGGATGCAGTGGCCGCCCAGGCCCGGACCCGGATAGAAGGGCATGAATCCGAAAGGCTTCGTCGAGGCGCTGTCGATCACCTCCCAGATATCCACGCCCATCCGCTGGCAGAGGAGCTTCAACTCGTTCACCAGAGCGATGTTCACGCAGCGAAAAATGTTTTCAAGCAGCTTGCTCATTTCCGCCGCGCGGGTCGAGCTGACCGGGATGACGCGACTCACGATCTGTGCGTAGAGCGACTGCGCGGCGCGGCTGCTGGGTGGGTTGACGCCGCCCACCACCTTGGGGATCTGGGCCAGGCCGTGCTGCTTGTTGCCGGGGTCTTCGCGCTCGGGAGAGAAGGCCAGGAAGAAGTCGGTCGCCATATTTTCCGCTGCCGGGCCGCGGGCGACCGGGCAGCGCAGGCCGCTTTCTTCCAGGATGGGCAGCACCAACTCTTCGGTCGTGCCGGGGTAGGTCGTCGATTCAAGCACGATGAGCTGGCCGCGTTCGAGGTTCGGGGCGATCGAGCGAGCCGTCTGCTCGACGTACCTCAGGTCTGGCTCGCGGCGCTCGTCGAGCGGCGTGGGAACGCAAATCAGCACCGCATCCATTTCGCGCAGTCGCCCGAAGTCGGTGGTGGCAGCAAAATTCTTGGAAAGGACGTACTGTTGAATCTTCGTCGTGGGGATGTGTCCGATGTAGCTCCGGCCGGCATTGAGCGCCTCGACCTTCACCGGGTCGGTGTCGAATCCCAGCACGCGATGGCCGACCTCGGCAAAACGCAGGGCCAGCGGCAACCCAACGTATCCGCAGCCGATAATGCCCACCCGGAGCTGGGAGCCCTTGAAGGATTCGGGTTTGCGATCGGCAGCCATCGTGGTTCGCCGTACCCCAGTGGTCGCGCCAAGAGCGAAGAGAACGCCGCCAAGAAGACGCACGACTATAGCAAGAATCGCGGTATCGAAAAAGTGTGCCTTGAGCCGGTCACGCGGCCGAAATCCAGTTGCTCGCACGTTTCGTTTCGAGGAAGATGGTCGGCCGATCTCGCAGCGTGCGGAGCAGGTTCGTGATCATTGAAGTGCTTTTGCTCGGACTCGGGGTGGGGATC
>DATFXF010000368.1:0-7001 GCA_035258565.1 Candidatus Acidiferrales bacterium | reverse complement strand
TTCGTAGATAAACGTTCCAGGCTCGGCAACCCAGTCATGCTCGAGGTACCGCCAGCGACCACGCATCGTATACCCACGAACAGTGCCAACGTGCGTAGTGAGTGCCCAGCTTGGCGCCGGGCAGGGCTTTCAGAACGACGCTGAATCCTCCAGACGTGACGTTGAAGCAGCAGGGCTGGATCCAGACACCTTCGGCGTACGGAACCCAGCGGCGGTCGTCATCGACGTTAATGTTGGCAATGAAGTGCCCTCGGTTCCGTTGATTCGAATCGAGGCCGTCAGTGAAACTGTTGAATGCAGTGATCGGCATAGGTCTCCTTTCCTTCCAATGAACGATTGAGGCGTCAGTCTCGTACTGCTGGAGGCCGAACGAACGGATCCTGAGTTCAGCCGCGCGCCCCACAAGCACACACTTCATAGCACACAGCACACACTTCACAATCCCCAATAAAACCCATCATCCGGCCCGCCCCGCTGCTCGAACTGTAAAGCAGGGGTAGGGACGCGACGGTTCGGCTCAGATGCCCCGGGCGCGCCGTTCAGCACGTGAACATGGGCATGGTGGTTTGCGTATCTCAACAATGGAGGTCTGTTATGAACTATCACACCCGGCCTACGTTTTCGACAGCGTTGGCGCGACCACTCTTGATCCTCGTAGCGTTTCTGACATTTTCCTTGAATGGGGCGCTGCCGGCTGCGGGACAAGCATCGAAGAGCAAGGAGAAGAAATTCGAGGTCAACACGCCCTGGGGAGGATTTTCGGCCAGCGACCAAGCGACACTCAAAGAGGTTGGCCTGCCCGGCTACCCCGGCGCGCGCCCCCGCAAAGAAACCACTTCTAACGGTCCCGAAGCCAAACTTTCCTTCTGGACAGAGTCGCTCGGAATCAAGCTGGTCGCGGTGAAGTTCGAATCCGACGATACCGTAGAGGAAGTCTCGGAGTTCTACCGAAAGGCGCTGGCGAAATACGGGAAGGTGTTGACGTGCACGGGAGCAGAAAAGAAGGCTGCCGCAAAAGATGAGCGCTCCAACGAACTCGACTGCAGCGACGCCAAGTCGCAAGCAGGCGGCGTGGAGCTGCGGGCGGGTACGAAAGAAAGGCGCCACATCGTGGCCATTGGGCCGAAAGACGAAGGCAAGGGTCTCGAGTTTGCGCTGGTCTATCTCGAAATGCGCAATGCCCGCAAGCAAACGCAGTAAGACGGAAATTCCTTGCAGCGGGCTCCTTCCGCCCGCCGACCCCGCCCCTAGCCGTAATCCCATTTCACCCGTAAATCCCCACCGGCAGAACTCAAGCCACGTTCTTCGTCTGTA
This sequence comes from Candidatus Acidiferrales bacterium, assembly GCA_035258565.1. Classification (GTDB taxonomy): domain Bacteria; phylum Acidobacteriota; class Terriglobia; order Acidiferrales; family UBA7541; genus DATFXF01. The sequence continues at coordinate 5,687 of DATFXF010000368.1, read as the reverse complement.
TACTTGAAGGCGAGGCAGGTAGAAGATGGTCAAAACGAGTCGGACCCCAGCGTTCAGGACGTTCTTGGAGAATATGGCGGAGGTAAGACGTCTTCTCCAAATTCACGGACAATTAGGTGGCCCCGGCCCCGGAAGACGATGGGGTACGGAGGTGCTCAACAAGAGTGCGGTCGTTCTGCTAATTGCATGTTGGGAGGCGTATTTGGAAGACGTCGCTTCTTTTGCCTTCGATACTGCCTTGAAGCGTTGTCAGAAGCCGGATCACTTTCCCAAAGAGGTTATCAAACGAGTCGGCGAATCTTTGCATGACGCTAAGGACCAGAGAGTGATTTGGAGACTCGCTGGTTCCGGGTGGAAAGCTGTGCTTTCCGATTACAAGACGAGAACAATCGAAAAATTCCACAATCCTAACTCCAACCTCGGTGGTCACTTCAAAACCGGCCAACGGACTTGGCCCGGAACGTATTTTTCTTGGAGATATTCCCCATTCCTCCGACAGAGATTCAACCTTGTTCCGCCCTCGTTTTGTGAGCCGGGGGCGGGGTCAAGGGCGCGCCCCGCACAGCGGGAGCGTTCATCGCAAGACCCTTGATGCCGCGGACGGCTCACCAGAATTGTGACCGACGAAGCACAAGGGCTTCGTCCTACTCAGGATTCGTTGTTTGGCCGTTTTTTCTCTTTTTGTGCGTGTTCCCCGTTTTCCACAGGAAAATTTCGCGTCAGGATGCCTAGGAGCGACGATTCCGGACTCGGTCGACCTACAGCATCCCCCGTTTTCTCTCTCCCTGCAGCGCATTTGTACCGTTGAAAATAAAGAGAGAAATAGCGTGGAGGCGGGGGGAGTCGAACCCCCGTCCGAAAAGCGCAACGGCCCGAAGCCTACATGCTTAGCCCGTTCCATTTGGTTCGCCGACGGCGCTCAGAGCGGGCAAGAAATGCCGCCGGCTAGCCCGGTGGTTCTCGCCGACGCATCACGGGCCGAGAGGCGCCGGCCAGCCCGCCGTGTGACGCCTCGGATCGAGCCCGCGGGCGAAGCTCGAGGAGACGGGCTACGCTAAGTTAATTAGGCAGCCAGAGCCAACTCTGAGTTGGCAGTTTTGTTTTTCCACCCGATTGCGGGCAGGTGGCGCCCGGCATGCCTTCGGGTCGCGACAGCTTCCGTCGAAACCGTGTCGCCCCCTTCTTTTGTTACTCTAACATCTCCCCGGCTTGGCGTCTATCGGCGGAGGGCCGAGAGGGTGCAGGCAGGCCCTGTGCATGGCGTTAGCACGCGCTTGCGCATTGCCTGTTGACAACTCTTCGGCTGGGTCTCAATAATCGCGAGGGAGATCTATTCCGCCTGAAAGGCTGGGGGATTCAAGCAGATGCCTTCCCATCCGTCGACTGTGGAACAGGCTGTGGCCCGTGCGCTGCGTGACAACCTGAACCGAATCCAGCGCACGGCTGAAGAGTTGCACGAGGCGGTGGCGGACTTCGTCGCCGCCTGCTCGAGCAGCCGGCCGACGAACGCGCTGCCGCCCATGCTGCGCGCGCAGACGGCCGCCGCGTCGCTCGCCGCGTCGCTCGAAGTGCTCACACGGTTTATCACCGCGGCACTCCAGCCTGCAGAGCGCACTCCCGCAGAAAAGGAACTCTTGCGCCTGGTGAGTATCCCTGCGCCAGAGCCGCCGCCAAGCGCGCCGCCGCCGTCGCGCATCCCGACGCCGATGGCGGTCGTGGATGAGCCCTCGCCGGCCGCTTCAGAGGTTGCGCCAGTAGAAGTAGAAGAGGTTGCGCCAACAGCAGAAGTCGAGTCCTCGCCAGAAGTCCCTGCTCCAGTGGAGGTTTGGCAGGAAGCGGAAATGGTTGGCGAAAGCGCGACGGAAGTGGCTCCGGAGATGATCGACAGCGCCGCCGAGCAGGCGGTCGAGCCCGAGCCGGTCGTGGAGACTCCGCCGCTCGAGCGGCCAGTGACCAAAGCGGTTCGTGAACCGCGCCGCGTCTTCGATGTTTCGAATCTCCCCGTGGAGGAACAGGAGCTGCACCGCCGGGCGAACCGGGTAGCCAAGGTGTCCATGCAAGACATCAAAATGTTAAGGCCCGAGCAGGTGCGGCTCGGCCGCGAGCACAAGGATCTTTGCGTACGGCTACGCGATGAGATTGAAAAGGCCCATAAAGAGTACAGCCGGCGATTTCGGCCCATCTTGGACCATCCCATGGACTACTTTTATCACTGGATGGTTGAGATTCTGGCCGATGGCGACCCGGAGGCCCTGGGCGAATATCCTTATTCCTCTCCGGTCCTGCGGCGCTAGCAGCAGCGAGACGTCCCGCATCCTCCCTGCGGGACCACTGGCCGTGCCGCATCTGCTCTTGAAGATTCTGGCTGCCCTCGGTCTTCTGCTCGCCGTCCTGAGCCCATCCCTACAGGCGCAGTCTTCGCGTCGGGCGCCGGTTGCATCCCGCGCTCCGGCGTCCCCAACAACCGAAAAGCAGCTCGCACAGCTCGCTCGGGCGCTCCGCGAAGGTGCCTCGGGGGCTTACGTGCGTTTAAGCGAGTTTGCTTCGCGCCACCCCAAGGACGAAGTAGGCGCGCGAGCGGCGCTGGCGCTCGGCTACTACGACTTTACCAAGGACCTCTATACCCAGGCGCAGCGATGGCTCGACCGCGCGCTTGCGCGGTCGCCGCGACAGTGGCTCCTGCGCGAGTACGCGCTCTTCTGGCGAGCGCAGGCACGCGAAGCAGCGGGGAACCACGCCGACGCTCTTCAGGACCTCGACTCCCTTCGCCGCGAATTTCCGGCCAGCGTTCTCACCGACCAAGCGGTGGAGATGGAAGCAATGGCCCGGCTGGCCCTGGGACAGGCGGACCGTGCGGTGACCGTACTCGAGGCATATGACAGGGTGGGTTCGAAGCCTGCCCTGCTCCTGCTGCGGGCGCAGGCGCACCTGCAGGCCGGCCAGACTGAATCGGCCGCCAACGATTATCTTGGGCTTTACTATGGCTTTCCATTGAGCGACGAGGCGAAGGCGGCGGGCGCGAAGATTCCCGAGCTCAAGGCCAGCCTGGGAGAACAATTCCCCGGCGTTCCGACGGAGCAGCAACTTGGCCGGGCCGCGGCGCTCTTCGACGCTCACCGCTGGCACGAGGCCCGCTCAGCGTACGAAGACCTCCTGCCAAAGGTTTCGGGTTTCGAGCGGCAGCGGGCCGAGCTTCGCATCGCGGAGAGCGATGTTCAGCTTGGTGCCTCGCCCAGCAAGCTGGCCTCGCTGGCAGTTTCCGATCCTGAACTCGATGCCGAGCGGCTATACGTCCTTTCTCAGGCCTTTCGCACGCTGAAGCAGGTAGAGGAGATGCGCTCGGTCGTCGAGCAACTCGCCGCGCACTACCCGCAAAGCCGCTGGACCGAGGAAGGGCTCTTCAGTGCCGGGAATTACTTCTGGGTGAACCTTGAGCGAGACAAGGCCGCGCAATTCTACCAGCGTGTCTGGCAACAGTTTGCGGCGGGCAAGAACGGGCAGGCCGCACACTGGCGCCTGGCCTGGGTAGCGTACCTCGAGCGGCGCCCGGAAGCGGCCAGCCTGCTCGAACAGCATGTGCGAACCTTCCCGAACGCTTCCTTGACGCCCGATGCGCTCTACTGGCTGGGCCGCACTGCCGAGCGCGCGGGCAAGGATGCCCATGCGCGCAGCTTCTACTTGAAGGCTCGCGAGCGTTTCCCGCAGACTTACTTTGGCACTCGCGCAGCAGAACGCCTGCGTGCACTCGGCGAAGCACCTGTGAACGCCGCTGACTTCCTCGCACTGATTCCCGCCCCCCCGCCTTTGCCGCAGTTCGACGCGCCCATTCCCCCTCGGGTGGAAGCGAACTGGACACGTGCGCAGGCTTTGCGCACGATCGCTTTTGATGCCTCCGCCGAGCTCGAGCTGCGCTCGGCGTACGCATCGGCCGCAGCGCCGCGACTGCTTTGGGCGGCAGCGGAAGCGGCGCTCGACGCGGGCCACTACTCCGTCGCTATCACACTTGCGCGCCAGGTGATTCCGCAGCTCGAGGCCCGCCGGATTGAGGAAATGCCGCTGGAGGTATGGCGCACGATGTGTCCGTTGCCATACCAGGCGAGCCTGAAACGTGCGGCGGCCCGGCAGAGGGTGGATCCCATGCTCGTCGCGGGAATCATCCGGCAGGAGTCTGCGTTCCAGGCCGATGCCGTCTCGCGGGCGGGCGCGGTGGGCTTGATGCAGGTGCTGCCGAAGACCGGGCGTAAGGTGGCGCGCCAACTCCGAGTGCGCTATGCGCCCGCCAGGCTGGTCGATCCGGAGTACAATTTGCAACTGGGGACGCGATATCTGGCTGACTTGCTGAGCACGCAAGGCACGCCGGAATCCGCGCTGGCAGCGTTCAACGCCGGTGAGGAACGCGTGGCCGCCTGGCAAGCGGAGCGCAAATTTGAAGAGCCGGCCGAATTCGTGGAGTCCATCCCGTTCACCGAAACACGGGACTATGTGCAGATCGTGATGCGCAACGCCCAGCTCTATCGCCAGCTCTATGAGGAACGGAGATGAACCCGGCTGCCTCACCGCTCTCGGCCGGTGCGCCCGATCCAGAACGCTTCCGGGCCCGCAAGCAGATGCTCTCCGTCAAGGCTGAGCGCTTCACCGAATCGGTGATTCGCGAGATGACCCGGCTGGCGCTCGAGCACGGCGCGGTGAATCTGGCGCAGGGCTTTCCCGACTTTCCCGCCCCGGCGGAGATCAAGCAGGCGGCGCAGCAGGCCATCGCTCAGGACATCAATCAATACGCCATCACCTGGGGCGCGAAGTCGCTGCGCGATGCGATTGCGGAGAAATTTGCGCGCACGCAAGCGGTCCAAGTCGATCCCGACCGCGAAATCACTGTCTGTTGCGGCTCAACCGAAGCGATGATGGCGGCCATGATGGCCGTCATCAATCCGGGGGATGAGATCGTTATCTTCGAGCCCTACTATGAGAACTACGGGCCAGACGCAATCCTCTCCGGCGCGGCGCCACGCTTCGTCAAGCTGCGCCCGCCGGATTGGAGCTTCGACCGTGAAGAGCTGGCGGCGGCCTTCGGTACCCAGACCAAGGCCGTCATCTTGAACACCCCAAACAATCCCACCGGGAAGGTCTTCCGTCGCGAGGAACTGGAATTTATCCGCGATCTCTGCGTGCGCTGGAATGCCTTGGCGATCACCGATGAGATTTACGAGCACATTCTCTACGACGACGCCGAGCACATTTCGATTGCGCGGGTCGAAGGGATGCGCGACCGCACCATCACCATCAATGGCATGTCCAAGACGTACGCGGTGACCGGCTGGCGCGTAGGCTGGGCCATCGCTCGGCCAGAGATCACCGCAGCTGTCCGTAAGGTGCACGACTTCCTGACCGTGGGCGCTGCGGCGCCGCTCCAGGAGGCTGGGGCCTTGGCGCTCGGCCTGCCGGCAAGCTATTACCAGAAGCTCGGCCAGGACTATCTGGCGCGACGCGATCGCACGCTCGCGATCCTCGGCCAGGCGGGCTTCCGATGTTTCAAGCCCCAGGGCGCTTACTACATCATGACCGATATCTCGCCGTTCGGTTTCTCAGACGACGTCGCGTTTGCGCGCTACCTGGTCGAGGAGATTGGTGTGGCGGTGGTGCCCGGTTCAAGCTTCTATGACCGCCCGGGGGATGGGAGCCAGCAGGTC
>DATFXF010000367.1:0-4656 GCA_035258565.1 Candidatus Acidiferrales bacterium | reverse complement strand
AAGAATTGACAGCCTGATTTCGAGGCAAGAGAGAAGCCGTCCACCGTTTTCGAACCCCCGGCCCTTGGCGGACGGCTCGGTCAGTCGCTGCCTACGACACGGAACACTATTGGCCCACATCGAGGCGCGTCACCTGTTGTTGTTGACAGGGTTACTCACAGAGCAGGCTAGAGCAATTTGCACTCAGCTCCGGTACATTCGGTAGTTGGCCGTTAAGCGATGCGGTTTCAGAAATACATCGGTAAGCCTCACAACCCAAAGCGAGTCTGCTGGCGCCTCTGATCGACTCCCCCCTTTTTTGGTCTGGGTTCAGGTCTTCGCTCTATTGAAGGACCTCCTGGCACTACCACATTATTTCGCCAGCACAGTTTCACAACCAGGCAAAGCCCTAGGTGCAGGTGAGCCCGGGGCTTTTCTTTTTCTCCAAAAGAAAATGGCCCCTTACTCCGGGTTAGGGGCCATTCCTCTCTCTCACCCAAAAATCTGTTAACTCAAGTTCACAATACCCAATACAGGTTTTGATTTGGCCTAAGGAAAACATGTAACGCGTTCTTCAGATATCGTGGCTACACTCGCCCGGTTCATTCCCTCTCAGGGGTTTAATGGCCCAATTACCCATGATTGGGCCATTCTTGCTGAAATGGTCACGGTGTCGCTGCGCATCAGAAGGCGCGGTTTTTTGAACGGACGCCGGTACCAGAATGGAGTCCGGTCAGCATCATCGCCGGAGCGTAGCGGAGGCTGTCTGGTAAGTTAGAAGCCGAAGAGGCAGAATCGGCATAGGGGGACGGGTCACCCCGCCTCCCCTGCCACACCACCAGGACATGCGGGTCCGCATCCGGCGGTTCGGCGGATCAAGCTAAGAACACACGATCATGGGCGGAAGCCCGAGCGTAGCAAAGTAGGCATTAGGCAAAGCAATCTTCAGGGCGGGTGAGTTCGCGAGCCGCCACGGACCGTGAGGGCTGCCGGCAGTTTGCGCCGCCAGATCCTCACCCACGCCCCGCTTGCGGAGTTCGCGAAATCGCCTTCGTCCTCGCTTCCACTGCTTCCACACCATCGACCGGAGTCGACGGCGTAGCCACTGTTCAAGGCTCTGCAACACCGAAGGCGTTTGACAATCGCCGAAATATGCGAGCCAGCCACGCAGGTAGATCGTAATCTCATTGACCATCTGCGGTAGGCTGATGCCCCGAGTTCGACGGGTCAGCTCCCGGATCCGCTCTTGGAAACGAGCGATAGCCTTGGGGGCAAGTCGCCGCCGAGGTTCTCGTTTGTAAGTGAAGCTGAATCCCAGGAACTTCCGCTGCCCCGGTTGGGCAACGGCGCTCTTCGCCTGATTTACTTTGAGTTTGAGTCGTTGAGTGATGAAACCGGTAACGCTCTCCATCACTCGTAATCCCGCTCGTTCGCTGCCGACGTAGATGTTACAGTCGTCGGCGTAGCGTACGAAGTGGTGACCACGCCGCTCCAACTCTCGGTCCAGTTCGTCCAGTACAAGATTACTGAGCAGCGGTGAAAGCCGGCCGCCCTGAGGCGTACCCTCATCCAGCGGACTCACCAATCCGTCCTCCATCACACCGGCCTGTAGGAATGCTCGAATTAACTTGAGCATTCTCTTGTCGGCCACACGCTCGGCGATTGCCGCCATCAGGCGGTCGTGGTTGACTCGGTCGAAAAACTTTTCGAGGTCGAGATCCACCACCCAGCGGAACCCTTTGGCAATGTACTGTTGTGCCTCGTGCACCGCTTGCCGCGCACTGTGCCCCGGTCGAAAGCCGTGGCTGTGCTGGGAGAATGTCGAGTCCCAGCGCTTCTGCAGAACCTGCAACACCGCCTGCTGGACAAAGCGGTCCAGCACGCAAGGAATACCAAGCTTGCGCACCCCTTGACCGTCCGGCTGCGGTATTTCCACACGCCGTACCGGTTGCGGTTGATAGGTTCCCTGTCGCAGCTGTTCCCCACCTTCTGGTCCGTGTTGTTTCAGGTATTCCGGAAGTTCGTCGATGGTCATGCCGTCCACCCCCGGACTTCCTTTGTTGGCCTTGACTCGTTGTAGTGCCTGCTGCCAGTTTTCCAGCTCGCAGACTTCTTCCATGAGTCGTTCGGTTCCAGCCAGGCTTTCGGTCTTGCGTTTCGCCACCAGCGTCTCGGTCCCTTGCACGGCGGCCATCGGAGCATCCCTCCTACCCTCCACCGGAAAGGCCAGCACCCCTTGTTCGGGCTGGTTTTTCTGCCGCTGTCCGCTTGTGAGTCGCGCCACTTACTTGCCTTTCCTTTATTCCCCTCACGGGGAACCGTTCGGGCCTTCCGTCCTCGTTTCCGGCTCGGCCTATCTGTGGGGTAGGGCCTGCGGCCCGCAAAATCTCATGAAAACTACTCCGAGTCGAAGTCAGAATAGGTGAAGGCCCGGAGCGGCGAGATTGCAGAAACAGTGGAGAAGTTGAGGCTGTCTATCTGTCTGATCCGGAGCGTGCACTGGTTGAGCAAATAAATGGGCGTTGTCACTCCCTCCGGTGGAGGCGGCGATAGCCTGCGACCCTGCTTAATGTAACGCGCAGCACGTTCTCCGCTCCCCGCCGGGAGGAGCGTATGCCTTACAGGATTGCGGGAATTGACGTTCACAAGAAGATGCTAGCGGTGGTTGTGGCTGACGTCGAAGTAGAAGGCGAGTATGTGTTTGAGCGATGCCGGTTTAGCACCAGCCCGGAGCACCTGCGATTGCTGGCCGAGTGGCTGATCGACAAGCAGGTCGAGGAAGTAGTAATGGAATCGACGGCGCAATACTGGAAGCCGGTTTGGGGAGCGCTGGAACGGTACTGGACGCTGGGCTGCAAGCAGCGGGAAGGTACAGGCCCGATGTCGGGGGCGCTCCATCTGGCGCAGGCGCTGTCCAATCGCGGGCGACGGGGGCGCAAGAACGACTTTCGCGATGCCGAGCGCTTGGTAAAGCGACTGGTGGCCGAGGAGCTGATCCTGAGCTTTGTGCCCGATACTGAACAGCGTCTCTGGCGCACGGTGATGCGCGCAAAGTGCCAGTTAACCCGCAATCATGTGCGGTTGCAGAACCGACTGGAAGCTCTGCTGGAAGAGGCCCACATTAAATTATCCAGCGTGGTCTCAGATCTGCTGGGTGTCAGTGCCCGGCGTATGCTGAAGGCGCTCGCCGAGGGCGAAACCAATCCGACAGCTCTGGCTATCTTGGCGGATAAGCAGTTGCGCGCCACGTCGGCGCAGTTATGCGATGCACTCGGCGCCTGTACTGAGTTGAACCCTGTTTACCGTCGGTTGCTGAAGATGGCGCTGGAACAGTTACAACTGATCGAGCAGCAGATCGGCAAACTGGACCAAGAAATGGCGAGTTTGCTCAGCCAGCATCAGGACGCAGTGCGGCGGCTGGCAGAGATACCCGGACTGGGACCGGATTCGGCACAGCAGATCATTGCCGAAGTGGGTGCCAGCGCAGCAACCTTTCCGACGGCGAAGAACCTCTCCTCGTGGGTAGGCGTATGTTCTGGCGACGAAGAGAGCGCGGGAGTAAACCCGAACCACCGCTCTCCGAAGGGCAGCCGCCACATGCGGCGGATTCTCAACCAAGCCGCCAACGCTGCGGTCATGCACAAAGGAAGCATCTTCGAGATCGTGTATCGCCGTCTGGTGCCACGCTTGGGGCACAATCAAACTATCGGGGCGATCGCCCATCGGCTTTGTCGGCTCATCTGGCTGATTCTGCACCAGAGGGTCCGTTACGAGGAACGCGGCCCAGCTGTGAGCCAACGTTCTAAGCAACGGCGCACTGCCAAAATGATCCGCGAACTCCGAAGCCTCGGCTACCGGATTGAACCGATAAGCGTTCAAGCTAGCAATGCATAGAGCAGGGTTTTCGACCCTGCCAATTAGGGCCTACGGCCCGCGAAACTTTATGAAAATCGGTCAGAGCCAAGGCACAATGAGGAATACTCGGGAGCGGCGAGGTCGGTGAAACAGTGGCGCTGTTGAGGCTGCGACCCTGCTTGATCCGGAGCATGCGTACTTGAGCGAATGAATGGGCGTTGCTGTCCCCCTGGCGGGGGCGGCAATAGCCACGTGAGCCTGGATATGCAACGCGCGGCATGCTCTCCGCTTCCCGCCAAGGAGAAAGCAATGGCTTATAGGATAGCGGGAATTGACGTGCATAAGAAGGTGCTGGCTGTAGTGGTGGCCGACGTTGAGTGTGCCGGCGAATACGAATTCGAGCGGCGAAGGTTTGGTAGCAACCCCGAGCAACTACAACTGCTTTCCGAGTGGTTGATCGAGCAGCGAGTCGAGGAAGTAGTGATGGAATCGACGGCTCAGTATTGGAAACCCGTCTGGGGAGCGCTGGAGAGGTACTGGAAACCGATCTGCCAGAAGCGGGAAGGCGCGCATCCGAAGTCGGGAACGTTGCATCTGGCGCAGGCGCAATCCAATCGCGGGCGGCGGGGGCGCAAGAGGGATTTCCCCGATGCCGAACGTTTAGTGAAGCGGCTGGTGGCGAATGAGCTGACCCTGAGCTTTGTGCCCGATGCCGAGCAGCGTCTGTGGCGGACGGTGATGCGGCGAAAGTACCAGCTGACCCGCAACCGTGTACAGCTGCAGAACCGACTAGAGTCTCTGCTGGAAGAGGCACACATCAAG
>DATFXF010000366.1:0-3041 GCA_035258565.1 Candidatus Acidiferrales bacterium | reverse complement strand
TGGGGCGGCCCCCCCGGGCCGCAGCCGGCCCCCTGGCCGGCTTGGGGGCCCCTCAGAAGAGAGAGCCGGCCAGGGGACCGGCTCGGGCTGGTCTTGAGGCGACAACATGTGTGCCATCTGCGGCATCGTAAACTTCAACCTCGCTGATCGCGTCGACGGCGCGATCGTCGAAAAAATGAACGGCACCCTGGCCCATCGCGGCCCGGATGACGAAGGTTATTTCGTCGAAGGGCCGGTGGGGCTTGGCCACCGCCGCCTCAGCATCATCGACTTGAGCGGCGGCCAGCAACCCATACTCAACGAGGATGGCTCGGCCGTCATCATTTTTAATGGCGAGATCTACAATTATCGTGACCTCATGGCCCAATTGAAGGCCGCCGGGCACATCTTCGGGACGCGCTCGGACACCGAAGCGATCCTCCACGCCTACGAAGAATATGGCGACGACTGCGTGCAGCATCTTCGGGGCATGTTTGCCTTCGCCGTCTGGGACCGCCGCACCCGCCGCTTGCTGCTCGCGCGAGATCGTCTGGGCGTCAAACCACTCTATTACTACGCTAACGGCGACTTCCTGGCCTTCGCTTCCGAGATCAAGGCGTTGCTCGAGATTCCCGATGTCCCGCGCGAGGTCGATCCCGAGGCACTCGACCTTTATCTATCGCTGCGGTACGTGCCCGGTCCTCGGACGATGTTCAAAAACATATTCCGCCTCCAGCCTGGCCACATTCTCGTCGTCGATAAGACGGGCGTCCGCGCCAAGAAATATTGGGACCTCCACTATTCCGAGCCCGAGCCACAGCCGGAGAATTACCTTCTCGGAAGGTTTCTGGAACTCCTGGAAGAGAGCGTCCGTCTGCGGCTAATCGCCGAAGTGCCCTTGGGCGTGTTCCTAAGCGGTGGCATTGATTCCAGCTCCGTTCTGGCGACCATGACCACTTTGGCGGACGGCGCCCCGGTAAAGAGCTTCAGCATCGGGTACGACGCGAGCAGCAGCAAGGAACAGGAAGCCAACGAATTCGAATATGCGCGTCTGGCCGCCAAGACATTCTCCGCCGAGCATCACGAGTACAGGCTGGACGCAGCCGGCTTCGGCGACTTCGTGCCGGAGTTGGTGTGGTATCTCGATGAGCCACTCGCCGATCCGAGTTCCATCCCGCTGTATTTCATCTCCAAGCTCGCGCGCGAACACATCACCGTCGTGCTTTCCGGTGAAGGGGCGGACGAGATTCTTGGGGGCTACAACATTTACCGCCGCATGCTGGTCCTCGATGGACTGTATCGGCGCGCGCCCTCCGTGATGGCCCGGCTGGCGCCTTGGGCCGCGCGGTTGATGCCGCTCGCTGCGCTGGCTCAATATGCGCGGCTCTCCGGCCTGCCGCTCGAGGCCCGCTATCGGGGTGTATGTCGCGGCGTCACGGCGCCGCTGAAACCGCAGCTTTTAGGTTTCGACGGCCACGCGCGTTCCGACCAGTTGCTGGACGACGTATTCGCCGGGTATTTCCAGGCCGCGCAGAAGGCTTCGCCTCTGAATCGCATGCTCTATGTCGACACCAAAGTATGGCTGCCCGACGACCTGCTGATCAAGGCCGACAAAATGACGATGGCGACCGGCCTCGAGCTGCGCGTGCCCTTTCTGGATCACAGGCTCGTGGAATTTGCCGCCACGCTGCCCGACGGTTTGAAACTGGGCCGCCAGGGAGGAAAAGCGCTGTTGCGACAGGCTATGCGTCACGTCCTGCCTCCGGCGATTCTCGATCGCTCCAAAAAAGGCTTTCCGACCCCCATCGCTTCCTGGCTCCGATCGCCCTTGCGGGTTTTCGCCCGCGAAGCGCTGCTCGATCCGGACTCCGCCTGCGGCCAGTATCTCGATCGGAGAGCGCTTCGCCAAATCGTGGAGGACAACGAGCAGCGTCAATTGGACCGCTGGCAGGAAATCTGGACGCTCTTGATCTTCGAGTTCTGGCACCGCCTGTTCATCGACAGGCGCCTGCAGCCCGCCGCGGCGGGGAGGTCTCGCATGACCGCAGTGGCCGCATGAGGTTGGAAGTTGAGACGTGGCGCACGCTTCAGAGTGCGCCACGGTAGGTGACCGGCACCATGATCCAAGGAAACGACATCATCTGTTTCAGCAACGACTGGGACGGCGATCCTCTAAGCAAGAAGCACATCGTCCTGCGGCTCGCCAGGAAGAACCGCGTGCTGTGGGTCAATTCGCTCGGCAATCGCAACCCCACCGTCTCGGCCCACGACTTCCGCCGGATACTGAAAAGGCTCTGGCAATCCGGCCGCGGCACCCGCCGCGTGGCGGAAAACATTTTCGTTTACTCGCCGCTGGCCATCCCGTTTCACGGCAGCCGCGTCGCGCGATGGCTCAATCGCTGGCTGCTCCGCTCGAGCCTGCTGCGGACGTGCCGCAAGCTTGGCTTTCGCGATCCCATCACGTGGACTTTCCTTCCAACCTCCGCGGATATCGCTGGATCCCTGGGCGAGCAGCTCGTCGTGTATCACTGCGTGGATGAATTCTCCGAGTTCAGCGGCGCCAACTCCGCCGCCATCCTCGAAATGGAGCGCCGGCTGATGGAAAGGGCCGATGTCGTCATCGTTTCCTCCCAACGGCTCTACGAGACCAAGCGGAGATCGAACCCCCATACGTTTCTGGTGCGACATGGCGTCGACGTAGCTCATTTCCGGAAGGCCTGCGTGGGCGCCGCTGGCGAGCCCGCGGACTGCGCCGGACTCCGGCATCCGGTGATCGGTTTTTTCGGCTTGATCGCCGATTGGGTCGATCTCGAGACGATTCGCCATCTCGCCGGCGTCAGGCCGCAGTGGTCGTTCCTGCTGATTGGGAAAGTGCAAACGGATACCTCGGCTCTCCGCAGACTGCCCAATATCCATTTACTCGGCAGGCGCGATTACCAATCTCTGCCTGCCTACTGCAAAGTCTTCGACGTCGCCATTCTGCCGTTTGTGAGAAACGAGCTGACCCTGGCGGCCAACCCGCTCAAGCTGCGCGAGTACCTGGCGGCCGGTCTCCCGGTTGT
>DATFXF010000365.1:0-11435 GCA_035258565.1 Candidatus Acidiferrales bacterium | reverse complement strand
CATTCTGTTCGAGCCACTCGGCGTGGTTGGATTGCTCGACCAAGCGCGGCGGCTTCTGCTGAGGTCCGCGGAGGGAACGTGGGCGTCATCCTGAAAGTGGACCATCTGACGCGGCAGTTTGCTGGTCTCGCCGCGCTCCGAGACGTCAGCTTCGAGGTCAGCGAAGCCCAGATCTACGGCGTGATCGGGCCCAACGGCGCGGGCAAGACAACGCTCTTCAAAATTATCTCCGGGTCGCTCGAGCCCAGCGCCGGCCACGTCGTTTTCCGCGGGCGTGACCTCACCGGCATGAAAGCGTACCAAGCCGTGCGCGCGGGCATCGCGCGCACACACCAAGTCGCGCGGCCGTTCCGTTCACTCTCCGTACTCGAAAACGTCGAGGTGAGCATCCGCTTCGGCGCGCGTCGGGGCGTGAGCGATGTCGCTCGGGAGGCCGAGCGTTTCCTCGAACTCGTGGGCCTGGCACGTGTGGCGCGCGCGCCGGCGTCCACGCTCTCGGTCGGCGATCACAGGCGACTCGAGCTCGCCCGCGCGCTCGCCGCGCAGCCCGCGCTCCTGCTCTGCGACGAAGTTTGCGGCGGGCTCACCGAAGCCGAGATGCAGGCTGTGCTCGATCTGCTGCGGCGCATTCGCGAGCTCGGCACCACCATCCTCTACGTCGAGCACAACCTGCGTGCCATCATGAGCGTGTGCGACCGTGTGCTCGTGCTCAATTTCGGCCACAAGCTCGCCGAGGGCACTCCCCTGGCCATGCAGAATGATCCTGCGGTCATCGAAGCTTACATCGGTCTCTACCCTCTCCGAACGTAGCGCAGCCCACCCGTGGCCTTCTCCCTGTCTCTTCCTGAGCGCCGCGAGGGATCTCTCTGGTAGACTGCCGGCGCCATGGCGCAGCCGCTGCTCCAGATCAAGAACCTTGACGTGGCCTACGGCGCGGTCCAGGTGGTGTGGGACCTTTCGCTCGAGGTGGAGGTCGGGAGCGTCGTCTGCCTGATCGGGCCGAACGGAGCAGGCAAGACGACGACGCTCAACGCCATCGCAGGCGTGCTGGTGCCGCGCAGAGGTGCAATCACGTTTCGCGGCGAAGAGGTTACCTCCCTTCCCGCGCACGAGCGCGTTCGTCGGCGCCTCTGCCTCATCCCCGAGGAGCGACAGCTCTGGCCGCGCATGCAAGTCGAAGAAAATTTGCTGCTGGGCGCGTTTCCGGGCAATCTGCGCGGTAACGCGCGAGAGAGGCTCGAAAAAATATACGCCATGTTCCCTCTCCTCCAGGAACGCCGCCACCAGGCCGCCGGCACGCTCTCGGGTGGCGAGCAGCAGATGTGCGCCATCGGCCGCGGACTGATGGCGGAGCCCGAGCTCCTGATGCTCGACGAGCCATCGCTCGGCCTCGCGCCGATGCTGGTCGAGGACGTGTTTCGCCTGGTGCGCAAGATTGCGGAACAAGGTGTCACAATTCTGCTGGCCGCGCAGAACGCCAACTACGCCTTGCAGGTGTCCAGCTACGGCTACGTAATGGAGACCGGCCGCGTCGCCCTCGAGGGCCCGAGCGCCACGCTGCGCTCGAACGAGCACGTCCGCCACGCGTACCTCGGCGCGTCCGGAAGTCCGCTCTGAACTTGTCCAACCTGGTCCAGGATGAGCTGCTTGAACTTGGGCAGCAAATCCATTCCAGCCACGTTCAGCACGAGTTTTGCCAATACTCCTGGGTTATCGCGGGCGGGACCCAAGGATGTCAGACGCAATGGGGCTCGAGGGGTGAAGCAGCACATTGCCGCCCGGACCCAAAAGATAGGGGTAGCCTGCAGGATCTACTGGCGAGCTCGGGAGCAGCCCCGCGCGGACGAGATCGCCAACCGATGTGGGTGTCGCAGCAAAGCGCACTTGGTATTCGTGCACAATCTTCTCGAGCTGCTCAGCGTCTTCTTCGGCCTTGAGCGTCTGCAGGTGCTCGAAAGCGTTGCGGCGGATATTGGGGTCCGCGGTGGAGTCGTAAAGTTCCGACCAGAGCAGTTGCGAGGTTTGGCGGGAACCGCCCTGCTGGGCGATGCGTGCCGCCATGGCCTTCATCCAGGGGTGCGCACCAGGCTGCCGCGAGCCTTCGAGGTACGCATCGGCAGCCTTGGCATAGTCCTTCAGGTCCCAATAATAGAGAAAGCCGAGGTCGGCCCACAGGCGCCACTGGTCGGGATTCGCCGCGATGCCACGGTGGATGAACTCCGCCGCGAGATCGGGGCGCCCGGCACCCCTCGGCGGCGGTTCAGCCAAGAAAATCGCCCCGAAGCGATACGCCACCACCAGGTGTGGGTCCAGCGTCGTGGTCAGGTCAAGCAGCGACGCAAGCAGGTCGAAGTGCGGATCGTGGCCCACCCTCTTCCTGCCGTAATACTGCACCGCACGCGTCCAATAGACGTCTGCGAGCAGGCTCTCGTAGCCGAGGCTCAACTTCCTGAGCAGCCGGCCCGAGCGCAGCAGCAGTTCTTCCTCTTCCCGCGCCACGCTTTGCGTCTGCGCATCGATGCGCGTTTGAAGCGGCGCGACCCCGCCGGCGAACAGCACCGGCACCGCCAGCGCCCTCAGCCAGATTTGCATTTGTCGCCCTCGCATCATTTCCTGCCGTTTGTTCCTCTGTTATCCCGGGCCCGCCGCGGTGGGCCCTCGGGAGGACAGGGCAAGAGTGCGCCGTTCACTTCAAATCGCGGTTTGACAAAATGGCCGCGGCGGCGAGCAACACCACGGCGATATAGGCCGTGGCGTATGCCGTGTTCGCCGCGATGAGCGACATGGGGACCGCGCGGCCGTGCGCCGCCAGCGCGATCGCATTGAAATTATGGAAATTCGGCAGCAGATAATACAGCACCTTGCCCATGGCGCCGAGTGCGGGGCTGCCGGTCATCGCGCCGAGCGAGCGAATATCCGCGGTAAACACACCGCCGACGTAGAGCCCTAGCGTGAACACGGCCGAAAGCATCGGCGTCGAAAAACACGAGAAAAGCAGCGCCAGCGCCGTCACGAGCGCGAGCTCGAGCCCGATGAAATAGACGGCCACGAGAATGCTCGCGTCCGCCCGCGAAAACGTGCGCCCGACGTAGCACAGCGCCGTACCCAGCCCCAGCGTCATCAGCGTCGTATTCACCGCCAGCGTCAGCAGCAGCCCCGCATATTTTCCAAAAAGAAATTCCCACCGGCGGATGGGCTTCGACAGGAGCGCATCGAGCGTGCGCTTGTCCATTTCCTTATAGACGAGGCCGACGCCGATGAATACGGCCATCGCCAGGCCGACCACAGAAATCGCCGTCAGCCCAAGGTTGATGATGACCAGCCTTTCAATCCCGATGGAGATCTGCCCAACGAGTACGGCGGCGGCGATCATGAGCAGCGCAAAGAAGATCAGGTTGTAGAGCACGCGGTCGCGGACCGCTTCGCGAAACGTGTTGATGGCCACCGCCAACGACATGGTCATTTTTCCGAGACGTCCACGGCGAATGCGCGGGCGCGCTCGCGACCCACGAGCTCGAAGAAGTAGTCCTCGAGCGTAGGCTTGAGCTGCGCCACCGAAAGCACGCGCGCGTCGGATCCGCGCAATTGCTCGAGCGCTGCGTAGAGCTCCTTCTCCGCCACTTCGAGCCGGTAGCGGCTGCCGGTGCGCGTCGCGCGCGCGGCAAGCGCCGGTGGCAGCGCGCGGCCGTCGGGCATCTCGACGAGCACCTCCAGGCCCTCGACCGCGATCGAAACGATTTCACTGGGGGTGCCCACGCCTTTGAGCTTGCCAGCCAGCAGCACGGCCACGCGGTCGCAAAGCATTTCGGCGTCGGCAAGGATGTGGGTCGAAAAGAAAACCGTGCGGCCCTGCTTCTTGAGCTCGAGGATGATGTCGCGCACCTCGCGCCTCCCGATCGGATCCAGGCCGGACATGGGCTCGTCGAGGAAGACGACTTCGGGATCGTGCAGGATGGCCTGCGCGATGCCAACGCGCTGCAGCATGCCTTTCGAGTATTTGCGAAGCTGCACTTCGGCGGCGGCGGTGAGGCCCACGCGCTTGAGACAGCGCGCAATGCGCTCGCGTCGCTCGGCGGCGCCGTAGCCGAAAAAGCGCGCAAAGTAGTCGAGTAGCTCGCGCGCCGTCAGGTAATCGTAGAAATACGGCTGCTCCGGCAGGTAACCGATGGCGCGGTGCATGCGCACGTCTTCGATCGAGCGGCCCAGAATGCGCGCTGTGCCCGCGGTGGGGAAAATCAAACCCATCAACAGCTTCAGCGTCGTCGTTTTCCCCGCGCCGTTTGGCCCCAGGAAGCCGAATACTTCGGCGCTCTCGACCGTGAAGCTCAGGCCGTCGACCGCGCGCCGCCGCTGCTTGCGCCAGAAGCCGACCCGGTAGTCCTTGGTCAGATTTTCGATTTCGATCGCCGGCGATGCCATATCCAAATATTAATCCAGCTGGGACCGGAATAGCCCTTCGCGCACCCTTTCATGCACCCCGCGTGAGGGTCCTCCCGTTGGGAAGTGCGGGAGCCAGCTTCGGCTGCCCTCAGCAGGCGGCCTCGACGGTTCGCGGGTTAGGAGCGCGCCTTTCGGACCCGGGACGGCGATGCCCGAGATGCTCAGCTCTGCGGTGCGGCGGGTGTCTATGGTATTCTCGGGCCTTCTGCCCCGGAGTTGAGCGCCATTCGGAGTACAGCCATGAAGACGCGCACAGAAAAAGATTCGCTGGGCGAAAAGCAGGTCCCGGCGGAAGTCTACTATGGTATTCAGACACAGCGCGCGGTCGAAAACTACCCCATCAGCGGCTATCGGGCGCACCCCCAAATGGTCCGCGCCATGGGGATGATCAAGAAAGCGGCGGCAATCGCCAACCGCGAACTGAACTTGCTTGATGCGAAGCGCGCTACGGCGATCGTCCGGGCCGCGGAGGAGGTTATTGCCGGCAAGTTCGACGACCAATTTGTAGTGGACGTTTATCAGGCGGGTGCGGGCGTATCTTTCCACATGAATGCGAACGAGGTGATCGCCAACCGTGCGATCGAGATTCTCGGGGGGCGTCGTGGGGACTACGAGGTCTGCCATCCGAATGACCATGTAAATTTCGGACAGTCGACCAACGATGTCTATCCGACAGCGATGCGGCTCGCCGCCATCCTGCTCTTGGAAGAGCTTTTCGAATCGCTGGGCGAGCTCGAGCGTTCGTTTGCACGCAAAGGCAAAGCCTTCGATCATATCTTGAAGTCCGGGCGGACGCACCTGATGGACGCCGTGCCGATCCGCCTTGGCCAGGAGTTCGCCGCCTACGCCACCGCCATGCGCCGGGCAGCTGCGGTGCTTCGGGAAGCGCAGAATCATCTGCGCGAGTTGGGGTTGGGAGGGTCGGCGGTGGGTACCGGGGTCAACACGCACCCGAAGTATCAGAAACTCGTGACCCAGCACCTCAGCAAGATTTCTGGCCAGAAGCTCGTCCCGACCGACGACCTGCGGTACACGATGCAGTCAAACTTGGCCATGTCGGTGGCCTCCGCCGCCCTGCGAAACCTTGCGCTGGAATTGATTCGCATCACGAACGACCTGCGCCTGCTCTCCAGCGGCCCCAACACAGGTCTCGCGGAAATCCTTCTGCCCGCGCTTCAACCGGGCTCTTCGATCATGCCGGGGAAAATCAACCCGGTGATGGGCGAACTCACCGCCATGGTCGGCTTTCAAGTCCTAGGTGCGGACATCGCCACAGCCGTGGCCGTCCAAGCCGGCCAGCTTGAGCTGAACGTGATGATGCCGGCGATGGCCTGGAACGTTCTTCATGCCGCCGAGATCTTGAAGAACACGATGCGTGTATTGGCCGAAAAATGTGTGGACGGAATCACCGTAAAGGAAGAGCGCTGCCGCTTCTACGCAAACGCGACGATTTCCATTGCCGCAGCGCTAAATCCGTATATCGGCTACGCGGCCGCCGCAGAAATCGCCAAGGAGAGCGTGAAGACGGGGCGCACGGTCACGGAAATCGCGCTCGAGCGCAAGCTACTGGATGAGAAACTAATGCGCGAGATCCTGGATCCCTACCGCATGACGGAACCTGCGCCGCCGATCGAAGAAGCGCGCAAGAAGGCCGGGAAAGCTGCCAGCTAGAACCCTTCTGTCCAACCTGGTTTGAACTGTCGCCCGGGCGCGGGTGTGCCGTCCCATGCGATTCCTTCGAGCGGCGCCGAGGGAGACGGGGCACTAGGGGATGGCGGGTTTCTTCGGCGGCCAAGGCTCGAGGAGCTGCTCCTTCCTATAAATGAGCGCGTGGATGTCATACGTGGCGAGCTCAAACCCGTGGCCGTGGGTGATGGCGTCGGTAGGACACGCCTCCACGCAGTAGCCACAAAAAATACACCGCGAATAGTCAATGTTGTAGACCTTGGCGTAGCGTTCGCCGGCTGAGACCCGTTCGACGCCGGTATCCTCTGCTGCCTCGATATAGATGCAGTTCGCCGGACAGGCTGCGGCGCAGAGAAAACAGCCTACGCACTTCTCGAGGCCGTTCTCATCCCGGTGCAGAACGTGAATGCCCCGGTAACGCGGCTGGAAGTGGACCGGCTCATCGGGGTAGTTTTCCGTCGTGGGCTTGCGCAGCATGTTGCGGAAGGTAACGCCAAAACCCTTCGCCAGGGTGCGAACGGTCTCTGCGGCCTCTTTGAGTAGGGAAGCCATTTCGAACGAGTCTAGCAGACGCGCAGAGGTCGGGCAAACGACCGCGCCGGCTGGTTCGGAACGTGGTGGCATCTCTTTGGGTTAGTGGGCTAATTTCAGGGAGACAAGCCCCGCAAGGCTCATACCGAGCCTGAGAATGTTCAGCGCGGCGTTATGGTCACGACTGAGAAACAGCCCGCAGCCAGAGCAGCGGTGCTCCTGTTGCCACAGTTCCCTCCGAACCGTAGTGCTACAACCGCTGCAAAGTTGGGTCGTGCTGGGGGGATCGACCCCGACAGCGTAGCGCCCAGCCTCTTCCGCTTTGTACGCTGCCTGCCTTAGTAGGATTCCCCATGCCGCAAATGTTCAGCGCCTCGAAAGCAATGAGGCTGTAGGTCGTAACAAGGAACTTAGAGACACGATGGCAAAAATTCAGCCGCTTCCGAACGGCGAGCCAGTGGCCCAGGAGGCGGGCTTAGCGACCCGTCGGTCGAAGCTGGAAACGGAAAGTGCGCAGCACGGAGTTTACCTACCAGCAACACAAGACTAGCCCACTACCCGCCGACGTGGCCTACGTGGCGGCCAGAGCGGTGATGATCTGCTTGCCGTGAAAGCGACCGTTCTCGATGAAGATCTCACCGGTGGCGTTGCCACCGATGACGACGCCGGCCAGGTAAATGCCAGGCACATTGCTCTCGAAGGTTTCGGGATTCGTCTCCGGCTTGTTCGTTTGAGGGTCGAGCGCGATTCCCTGCCCGCGCAGGAACTCGAAGTCCGGATGGTATCCGGTCAGAGCGAAGACCTGTATGGCGGGAAGGGCGCGCGCTCCGTCACGGCCCTCGACCCAAACCGCCTTAGGCGTGATGCGCGTTACCCGCGTCTCGAAGAGCGCTCGGATTTCACCTGCCCGGATGCGATTCTCGATGTCCGGGCGCACCCAGTACTTGATCCTCGCACCTAGTTCGCTGCCGCGATGGACCAGCGTGACCTGCGCGCCGGCACGAAACAGATCGAGAGCAGCTTCTGCCGCTGAGTTCTTGCCGCCGATCACGACCACACCCTGGCCCCAAAACGGGTGCGCCTCGGTGTAATAGTGCGAGACGTGCGGCAGGTCCTCTCCCGGCACACCCAACCGATTCGGCAGGTCGTAGTAGCCGGTCGCGATGACGATGTTCCTGGTTGTGTGACGATCGGTAGCCCCGCCCTCCGCTTGCGTGTGCACCACAAAGCGGTCCTTGCTTCCCTCCACGCGTTCGACGTTTTCGTAGAGGCGAACTTCGAGATGGTAGTGTTCGGCTGCCTTGCGGTAATACTTCAACGCCTCGGTGCGTGTCGGTTTGTCGGTCGCCGAAGTCAAAGGCAGGTCGCCGATCTCAAGCCGCTCCGCGGTGGTGAAGAACACCATGTTCGTCGGATAGTGGAAGAGCGAGTTGCACAGGCAACCCTTCTCGACAACGAGCGGACGCAGGCCAGCACGCTTGGCTTCAATTGCACACGCGAGTCCCGTCGGCCCCCCGCCAATACAGATCAGATCGTAGGTTGAATTCATCAAACCAGTTTGCCTGGTCCGGTCGCAAGTTTTCAACTCGCCTGCCTTCCCGAAAGATGGAAACACTCGAAGAGTAGCCAGGCAGGCGCAGAGTTAGAAAGGAAAAACTTCCGTCGCACACAAACCCGGGTGAGCCGCTTCCACCCGCATCTCCGATCCCCCCAATCGCGTGGCGAGGCGAAACATGCAGCTCATTTGACTGTCGCGAGGCGCGCGCGAAGCTGGCGGCTCATCTCGAGAACATCGAGCGACCATGGCTGAAGAGCTTCCACCCGTTCAAGGATTCCGGCCAGCCGCAGGCCTTCTCCGCCAAGGAGTTCCAGGTCATAGGAGCTTGCCGCAGCCGCACCTTCGAGTGCCGAGCGGAACTTGAGCAGCAGTTGTTCGTCGGCATTCAGTCCCTGCTTCTTCTCGAGGCTCTCAAAATCCACGGTGAAGCCATCCGCACCCCGGCGCAGCAGGGCTGGATTCGTCGCCGAGACCAGGCTGACCAACGCCAGAATCAGTTCATCGCCGCTGAATGTGACTCGCAGGCTGCTCTCCGATCCGGTGCCACGTCCCCTGCTGCGGGAGAGACCATGCGCTCCTTAGGTTCGAACCCCGAGCGCCTGTGTCAATCCCTCGACGAAGCGTTCGAGCTCGGCCTGTCGTTCGAGCGTGACTTCGAGCTGCTTTTTCTTCCACACAAACCACTTCCGTCCCTCGCGGTTCACGCGGACCGAGAGATTCCCTTCGAGCAAATAGCTCGGCTCGCCAAGCAAGCGAAACCGACCGCCCTCGGCGGGCACGAGCAGCGCCGCGCAATTCCCTTTCCGCACGCCCACCGCGCTGGCATAGAGGGGAAACGCCACCACCTGGAAGCCTTGCGCCACGAGTTGCTCGAGCAAAGCGACCTGTTCGGGCGTCAAATCGACCACGGTGGTCCCCGACCACAAGTCCAGTCCTCGGGGCGAGCTGGTCGCCTCCTGCCAGACTGATTTCTCTCCAGAAGGATCCTGGGTCGCCAGCGCTACGCAACGGCTGGGTCGGAGCTGGCTTCGTCCCGCTCGAGCGATGCCAGGACGGACCGCAAGGTGGCGATGATCTCTTCGCGCGAGACGTGGGTCCTGCGGAACTGAATGCGCAGGCGGAAGGCATCATTCTCCGGCTGGAAATTGTAGAGGAAAGGCTGCGGTCGCGGACCGGCGGTTTTTTCGTTGCGGCGCTCGCGGCGCGCCTCATCGCGCGTCAGTCCGCCCATAGCGATGCGGTGGATCGCCTCGAACATCTTCTTTTCATTGGGCTGGCGGGCCACCTGGAGCAGCAACGACTTGGAGGCAATTCCCTTCTCGGCGCAGCGACGCCGCACCGGTTCGGGAATGTTGCGGAGGGATAGCGTTTCGGTCACCGACGAGCGCGCCTTACCGATTTTTCTCGCAATGTCATCGTGCGTATAGTCAAACTGTGCCGCCAGCCGATGCAATCCTTCGGCCTCCTCGAACGGCGTCAGGTCTTTGCGCTGGAGGTTTTCGATGAGCGCCAGCTCGAGCGTCTCGGCATCGTCGGCGATCTTCTCAATGCAGGGAAGCTCACGGACACCCGCGGCTCGCGCGGCATGATAGCGGCGTTCGCCCGAGATGATGTAATAGCAATCCTCGCGAGGCACAAACCGAACCAGCAACGGCTCGAGCACGCCCTTTTCTTTGATGGAGTCGGCCAATTCGCGGAGATCCCCTAGAGACTTCCGTGGTTGTTCGGGGTTCGGGCGGATCTTATCCGCCGGGATCATGCGCCCCACTGCCGCGCCGCTGTAGCTGGTCAGCGACTCGACGTAGTGGGCGTCATGCCGCATCTTCAGTGTGACGGGCAATCCGATCCTCTTGGACACGTTGGATGACCTCCAGAGCAAGCTTGCGGTATTCCTGCGCGCCCGGGGATTTGGGCGCAAATGTCATGATGGTTTCCTTGTAAGCGGGACTTTCCTCAAGGCGTACGTTCTTGCTGATGCGCGTCTTGAAGAGCACCGAGCCAAAGACCGAGCGGATCTGCTCGTGTGTATCTCGAGAGATGTTGGTGCGCTTGTCAAACAGTGTGATGAGCACTCCAAGGACCTTCAGCGTGGGATTTGGGCGGGCGCGGATACGCTCGTAGGTCTCGAGCAGATCGTCGGTGCCCTCGATGGCGAAGTACGCCGCCTGGATCGGCACGACTAGATGGGTCGCCGCGACCATCGCGTTGACGGTCAAAATACCGAGGGCCGGGGGTGTATCGAGGATTACATACTGGTAGTCCTTCTGGATCGGTGCCAGTGCGTCCTTGAGTTTGAACGGCGCGTCGAACTGACCAGCAAGCTGCTGCTCGAGTTTGGCCAGGGCCAGCTTCGCGGGTGACACCGAGAGCAGCGGCAGTTTCGTCTCCTTGATGACCGTGGCCATCTCCGCGCGGTGGTCGCCGAGGACCTCAAACATCGAGGCCTGCACCTCGCTTGGATCGAAAAAGGCAATGGTCGAATTCGCCTGAGGGTCGAGGTCAATGAGCAGGGTTTTCTTCTTGCGTTGGGCGATGGCGGCAGCAAGGTTGATTGCTGTGGTGGTTTTCCCCACGCCGCCCTTCTGGTTGGCGATGGCGAGGATCGCGGTCATAGCAGCCCGCCCCGGTCGCCGGGACAGGGCACCCTACTCCTCCGGGTGGGCAACCCCTGGCCCATATATGGGGGAACTGCCCGCCTCAACCCTATGGGTAGGCCAAATCTACTCGCCGAAAAGATAGAGTGCAAGCAAAAAATATAGGAAATGTAAGGATTTAGGCCACACCCCGGCGCCCAGTGAACGCCCCATTCCAAGCCTGACCGAGGCTCGGACGCCTGCTTTTCCTGTTGGAGAATTCTTCCCGTGGGGTCGAAAAGGAACCAACTTTTTCGGCAGTTTGAGGCCAGCCCGTTTTTGCAGTTTTGCGCGGTCCAGTGCATTCCGTCCTTGTAAAGTCAAGCGGTCAAGCGATCCGCGCTCTTGTAGTTTAGCGCGTTCAAGAGCACAGCTCGCAAAAGGGTAGTGTCGTGATTTACTTTTATGGCTATAGTTTGGGTCATGCACCGCTCATTCCTCGTTTGTTCGCGCCCAAAAAGAAGGCAGCGAGAGTTGCTGCCATTGATTCTTGCTTTTTCCAGGGAACTCGATAACGCCGCCCTTGAAGAACGCCGCGAGGCATCATGGCACGCAGCGAAAAGCGAGAGTTGACCGAGCTTCTGGAG
>DATFXF010000364.1:0-11127 GCA_035258565.1 Candidatus Acidiferrales bacterium | reverse complement strand
GCGCCCTGCAGGCCCCACTTGACTCGCGGCCAAAACCGAGTCCATCCCTGCGCCCGCTCCGAGGTCCACGACGGCCTCGCCCGGTTCGAGATTTGCATAACGCACCGGCGCGCCGCTCCCTTCCCCGAGGTAGGCGCCCCTCGGCACGGAGGCCAATTCTTCAGCCGTATAGTCGCTCGCCGTTCTCTGCTCGGGCGCACAGCAGGCGGCCGCCTGCGTCCCCTCTTCTCGCGCCCGCGCCACGGCCCCGTAAGCAGCCGTCACCCCGGCGTGAATCTGTTCCTTGTTCAGCTTTTCGGTGCTCATCGTGTCTCCTTCGTGTGACTCCGCCGATCTCGCTGCGGCTACAGCTTCTTGAGCCACGCAGTTAGTTTGTCGAGCGCTTCTTCGTTGCGACGGCAGTAGAGCCAGCGCCCTATCTTCCGTGTGGAGATCAATCCGACCTCCCGCAGCACCTGGATGTGATGGCTGATGGTGGGCTGGCGAAGCGAAAGTGCTGATTCGAGATCACACACGCACAGGCCAGGATCGGCCGGGTTCACCTCCGCACACGAGCACGAGCCCTTGCGTTTGAGCAGACCGAGGATGTGCCGGCGCGTGGGATCAGCCAAGGCCTCGAGTTGTTTCGCGAGCGTATTCTCGACGCTCCCCGCCGCTCTCATACATAGACCATCGTCTATATATCGCTTGACTTGTCAAGTGGAATCACGGGAGGGAGGGCCCGCAAGTCAGGGCGCCCGGTGGTAGTCAGGACGATCAGGAAACGAACGAGCAGCCGACTCGCGTGGGGCCGTCGATGCGGTGATGATAGATCCGGCGGAGGCTGACGCGAACCGGGGGAAGGATGGGCACGTGCAGCACGGCTTGAAATGATCCGGCCAGCACCTCCGGGAAATCCGTCTCGAAGGCCACGCCGCCATAACCGAGATCAATCACTCGCGCTGTCTTCTCCGGAGCTTCTCCCAGAAGGGCATAGGCGCGCGTGCCCGACAGCGAGACGCGCTCCCATTTCCTGCGCTCGGCTGTCCGCGGCTCGGGCGCGGGCGAAGCTGGCGGCGTTTCTCCGCTTGCGGGAGGGCTGGGGCCTGCCGGTGCTTGTTCCTTTGCCTGCGTCCCCTCGGGAGGGGCTTCGGCGCGTTGCGCGCGGGTCGCATTCTTCAACTCATAGAGTCGCTCATCCGCCAGGCGGATCAACATCTCTTTCTCGTCCCCATCCTGGGGATAGAAGGCCAGGCCGTAGTCAAGGCCCACGGGCACCTCGAGCTGCATCGGCTGGACGGCAGCTTCAAAATTAGCCCGCAAGCGTCGGCTGAGCGCAGCGACCTGCTCCGGGTCGGCTTGTGGCAGCAGCAGCGCGAATTCATCGCCGCCGATGCGAAACGCATAGTCCGAGGTGCGCAAAGACTTCCGCAGCGTATTCGCCGCTGCCTGGATCACCTGATCGCCGCGCGGGTGCCCAAAGCGGTCGTTCACCTCCTTGAACTGGTGCAAGTCCATGATCACCAGCGCGAGGTGCTGGTTGTAGCGCTTCGACCGGTTCAGTTCCTTCTCGAAGTACTCCTCGAACAGCCGCCGATTGTAGAGCCCGGTCAGCGGATCGGTGGCGGCGTTTAACTGGAGTTTCTTGAGCGCCTCGTACTCCATCAAGATGGGCACGCGCAATTCATTCGCCGAGCCCAGCACATCCACCATCGCGGTTTTTAGTGAGATCGGCCGGCCAAGGCTCTCCGAAAGTTCCTGCCGCCGTGTGAGGATCCGCTCCCAATAGTCGAGACTCGCCTTCTCGGGGAGTTCCAGTTGCGCCACCGTCCGAAAGAAACGCTGGAGAAACTGACCTCGCGCCGACCGATCGAGATTCTCGAGAGTTTCGATCAGCAGATCGAGGAACGCATCCTCGGCGGGCAAAGGCTGCTTTGTGGGCTCTCCCGGGCTGGGCATCAGCTCCGTCCGGTATAGCACAACCTTGTCCCAACGGGGAATTGGGAGGGCATTAGAATCTGCGAACTTGAGAGCAAGCGAGGTGCCATTCTGTCCGGCACATTATCTTCCGGATTCGGCCGTCGGAAAAGCACTCTGAACTGGGTTTTCAACAGAGTGTACCGACAGCGGAAATTCAGGCTCGAAGGTGGGCACACCCAGGGCGCAAATCAGCAAGGCGTTGCACATTTCGACCTGATCGATTCTCAAGCGCCAGCAGGTGGGGGAAGACACCAGCCAGGACAAGGAGAGTCAGTCCAACGGTCGGACGAATTCGACCCCGACCAGGTGAAAGTCGTCAGCCTGCACCTGCCGTCGAACCCGGGCAAGAATTGGCGGGGTCTCCGGGGGCACCCGACCTGAGGAAGTAGGCGGCGGTGCGGGGATGGTCAGGTGAACGGTATGGTCCGCGCTCAGCCGACGCGGACTCGCGAGAAATGCACCTGTAGCGCTGACGTCGAGCGTCTTCGTCAACTCCAGAAATTCGCCGCCCTGTGCATCCACTCCCCTGACAAACATGGGGATCTGCAACCGGATGCGCGGAGAACGCCGACGCTCTGCGGAGTTAAAGCGCATGCTTTCTCGCTCGCAAATGGCCCTGGGCACGAGTCACCCGCTGGTACGGTAGAGCTAGTACGCCGATCGAGGTTGCAGATCGAATGCCATACGCCCCTGGCGAGGTACACGCTTGTAACCCGCTCATTCTAATTAGGATGGCTGGGCTGTTGGGAGGGGAAATTCCCTTTCCGAAAGGGCCCAGCGGCCATTCGTTCCACTTCTTTTCTCGAAATGTGAAAACAGAACGCATTTACCATTGACACCACGAAGGCCCCCCTGCCAGTATTTTGTACGCCCACAGAGGAATTGACTTCCAGAGGTACAAAGCACTCCTAAGATTTGGCGAACGAAGGTAGAGTGTCTCGGGAGATAGGTTTGCGGCCTGGCGGAGTTGCGGAGCAGCAAGCAGGTGGACCGATTCCCTTGCCCCTGGTGGCCAGTCTGCTGGACACCCTGGATCGCCCACTTCTTGTCGCCGAACGCGGGGGTCGCATCCTCCTGGCCAATCATCGAGCGCAGCAGTGCTTGCACGGCCTGGGGCTGCCGCTGGGGACTCTGCCCCACCTATTTGCCGAGCTGCTGCAGATCGAACCCAAGGTGATCTTCGGCCAGATCGAGAGCGGCGAACATGAAGTCGACCTGCTCGTCAATGGTCCCCAAGGGAAAGTGCCCGCGCGCATTCAGTGGTTGCCCGGGCCCGACTGGCTGGTCGTGCACTTGGACGTGAGCACAGCCAGGACAGCCGCCGAAGACTCTCCCGTCGAACACCGGATACAAGAGCTGCTGCAAGAGCGCGAGATCACCTACCGCAACCTTCTCGCGGCTTACCTGCGCTTGCAGGAAGTCAATCGCCAGAAGACAGTTTTCCTGGCTTCGGCCGCCCACGAGCTAAAGACCCCACTGGCGGTGATCAAAGGTTACTACGATCTTCTGCTCTCCAGTTCGCTCGGCAAGCTCACCGAGACGCAGCGCGATATCCTGCAGGAATCCAGGGAAAGCTGCGAGCGGTTGGTACGGCTGGTCTCCATGTTCCTGAACTACTCGGCGCTCGAAAGTGGAAAGCTGGTGCTGCACCTCCGCGAGAACGACATGGGGGATTGCCTCGCCGAATTAGCCACGCGCTGGCAGGAGGCCTTCGCGCGGAAGCACGTGCGGCTTGAGACGCGGCTCGATCAGAGCCTGCCCACGTTCAAGTTCGATTATCAGAAGGTGCAGCAGACAGTGGCGAACCTGCTCGACAACGCGCTCAAACACACCCCTGAGGGCGGCGCAGTGACGCTCAAGGCGGCGCCGCACTTCTGGGAGCGCCGGCTCGCCGAAGCGCCGACGGCAAGCGAGCGGCGCCGCCAGCGCGCCCAGTTGCCCAACAGCGTGGGGGTGTCGGTCACCGACACCGGTCCCGGGATCGCCGCTGAGCACCATCAGGAGATTTTCGAGGATTTCGTGCGCGTGGACCGTACCTCCTCGGGGATGGGCCTGGGCCTGGCCATTGCCAAGCGTTTGGTGCAGGCGCACCGCGGTAAAATCTGGGTGGACAGTGAGCTGTTTCGAGGATCGTCGTTCACTTTTTTGCTGCCCACGGACAGTCAGTGAAGTACAATTCGCTCGGAGGGATGAAACGGAATGGCCGAGAAAGAAAAGATCCTAGTGGTGGACGATGAGCCCAGCATCCGCAAATACCTGCAGACCCTGCTCGAAGTGGACGGTTTTGAAGTCGAGACGCTGAGCTCCGGCAAAGAGGCCCTCGAGCGCATCAACGTGGGAGTCCGTCCGGACTTCATCATCCTGGACGTGCTGATGCCGGAACTGAACGGGCTCGACACGCTCCGCCAGTTGATGCAGATCGATCGCACGCTCAACGTCCTGATGCTCTCTTGCTCGAACGAGGTAGGCACGGTCGTCGAGGCCATTCGTCTGGGTGCGTACGACTACCTGACCAAGCCCTTCGAGAAGACCGAGCTCGACGCGGCGATGCTGAAGTGCCGCCAGAAGCAGCAGCTGCGCGCAGAGAACCAGGCGCTGCGCAAGTACTGCGATCAACTCACCGAAGATCTCTGCTTCCTCGCCGCCAGCCCGCAGATGATCCGCATCCGCCAGCAGATCCTTCAGATTGCGCCGGTGGACGTGCCGGTCTTCATCTGCGGCGAAAGTGGCGTGGGCAAAGAAGTCGTGGCGCGCATGATCCATATGCGTTCGCCGCGCCGCGCGCAGCCCTTTGTCAAGGTGAACTGCGCCGCGCTGCCCGGCGAACTGCTGGAGTCGGAGCTGTTCGGCTTCGAGCAAGGCGCGTTCACCGGAGCCGTGCGCTCGAAGCCCGGCAAGTTTGAGCTGGCCACGAAAGGAACGATCTTCCTCGACGAAATCGCGGAGATGAGTCCCCACCTGCAAGCCAAGCTGCTGCACGTGCTGCAGGACCACCAGTATTCGCGCCTCGGCGGCCGCCACTTGATCCAGGTGGACGTGCGCGTGCTCGCCGCGACCAACGTCAAGGTTGAGGAGGCCATCCGCGCGGGTCGCCTCCGCGAAGACCTCTACTACCGGTTGAATGTTCTCTCGCTCAATATTCCGCCGCTGCGCGAACGACCCGCGGAAATTCCGATGTTGTTCCGCCACTTCCTGACCAAGTACAGCGAACAATTCCAAAAAGAAGCCCCCGAACCTTCGCTGCACCTGATGGAAGCCGCCCTGCGCTACCCGTGGCCAGGTAACCTTCGTGAACTCGAAAACTTCGTCAAGCGTTACGTCATTCTGGAGGATGACGAAGGCAGCTTCCGCGAGTTGCTGGAGATGGCGGCGAGCCGGCCGCGCACCTCTCCGCGCGAGGAGGTTGCCCCGCCCAAGGAACAGGGCCTAAAGGCGCTAGTCCGCAGCCTCAAAGATGAAGCGGAGATGGAAGCCATCGCCGACGCGCTCGAAAAGACCCATTGGTGCCGCAAGGACGCAGCGCGCATGTTGGGCATCAGTTACAAAGCTCTGCTGTACAAGATGCGCCAGTTTAACCTGGACGCAGGGCGCGGCTCGCGGTCCGCTCCAACTGTGCCGGCCAATCGAAACGCCTAGGTCGGGCGTCGGGCTAAGGTTTGCAATCTATTGCACATTCACGGCAAAGCAAGATCGGAATCCGCTTCTCTTCGGGACCCTTGGTCGTTGAGGATTTCCACTACTTGTTTCGAGTTTCACTCGGGCCGGGGAGGTTGGCTCGAAGGCATTGCGGCTCAGCAGCAATTGAACTTTCGTGTTGTTTCTAGAGGACTTGCCCAAGCCCGGGCGCCGGGGCTCTGGGGCTTGATTCGGCTGTCGCGCAGTCAACTCAAAGTTGGTGCAGGGGGGCTGGAGTTGACGCTTTGGAACGCGAGTTGCTCCCTCTATCAGCGCGGGGGAAAGTATGCTTGTATTCTTCTGGGATGGAGGCGGGGGGAATGACTGAGCGTCGGGCTGCTCGCCGATACGATTTGTCTTTACCCGTCATGATCCGTGTTCCCATCCACAGAGACGCAGAGTCTCGCAATGGCAAGACCCGCGACATCTCCACGCGCGGAGTCTACTTCACCATCGACAGGGATCTGTCGGCCGGTGCCGAGCTGGACATCACGCTTACGCTGCCTGCCGAAATCACTCGTGGTACAGAAGTCTTCGTCCGCGCGCAGGGCAAGGTAGTTCGCGTAGAGAAGCATCCCGACACCGACATCCCACGCGTCGGCGTCGCAGCGGTGATCGAGCGCTACGACATCATCCGCGGCGAATCTCTCCGCTCCTGAACCGACATCACTCGCTCACCCAAGCACGTCGGCAGCGTCCTCCCGTAGCTCACAATCGCGGAGAATCTTCGCTTGCCGGCGCTCTCGGCGACTTGGTCGGGTGCGATTGGGGGTTGCGCGTGGCGGCAGAGTCGTCCTACCATCGAGCCAGTTCGCGGGACCGCCCCCCAGGAGGCCCGACATGAAAGTCGCGGACCTGATCAAATCTCGCAAGGATGTTTTCTCCAT
This sequence comes from Candidatus Acidiferrales bacterium, assembly GCA_035258565.1. Lineage (GTDB taxonomy): Bacteria > Acidobacteriota > Terriglobia > Acidiferrales > UBA7541 > DATFXF01. The sequence continues at coordinate 4,606 of DATFXF010000364.1, read as the reverse complement.
CAGCGAGTTGATGACCGTGCACGAGGCTGCCGGCTATCTTCGCGAGCGCCAGGTGCGCGCTGCGGGCGTGCTGGATTCCGCCGGGAAGCTTGTCGGCGTGATCTCACAGAGCGACATCTCGGACAAGGTCGCGGCCGAGAACAAATGCCCGGCGTGGATGCGTGTCAATGAAATCATGAGCACGAATCTGATTACTGTGGCGCCGGAGATCTCGCTCGACGAATGCCTGCGCCTGATGGAAAAGCACAGCATCTACCACCTGTTGGTCGTGGACGAATCCAAAAAATTTCGCGGGATGATTTCTGTGACGGACTTGCTGCAGGTGATCGCCTCCGACCATAAAGCCCGTGCCGACATGCTGGAGGCGTTCCTCTTTCCGCAGCGCTAGGCTTTCCGCCGCGATCGTTCACACGAAGAAGCACTAGTCCAATAAGCGTCTCACGAGCCGGTCCAGCCGCGCGCGGTCCTCGTGGCCCATGGCAGTGAATTCCACGCCCATCCCCCTGCCCGGCTGGCAATCCCGCACCACGGCGCGGGCGCGTACCTCGCCACCCGGCACCTCAAAAAACAATTTGACGATATCTCCCACCCCGGGCGGATCGGCCGTGCGGATGAAGAGGCCGCCCATGCCGAGCGTCCCCACCCGCGAGATCATGCGCGCACCGGAGGCCTGCCAGGCCACTAGCATTCCTTTGGGAAGGCCTATGCGCGGATACCGCCGGTTTCGGAGCGAGGTAATCACGAGCCCATGCGCCCAGCCAGGCTAATCAATATTTCGCCTCTCGGAAAGGGGTGCTTACCCAAAAGTACAATAGCACCCCAAAATGACTTTCGAGAAGTAGCCGCTGGATTCATTAGGCAGAGTCCTCGAGTAGAGTAAGCGAAGAACCCGCGCCAGAAACAGCCTCGATGCGTTGGGGATTTCTTGCCGTCCCGAGGCGCAACTCCTCGCTGAACCGCGATCGAGGAGCGCCCGCGCTGCTCGATTGCGCCGGGGAGCCAAGGGGGGGCGCCCTCTGATCCCTTACCTCCGAGATCGGCTCGCACGTCGAGGGAAGCCGAGGGATACGATCATAGTCAATGCTGGGGGTCCCTGCTCTCTCAGGGGAAAGTGCGCACGCCATCGGATTTTATCGATCCGCCGAATGGGGAAGCGCTCTTACAACGATGTGAAATACTTTTCCTGTTCCAAGGTGCATGTTCCTCGTAGCAGGCAAAAACCCTTAAAGCCAAGTCTTGCAACATAAAGACTATAAAACGTTTACCGCGATACCTAGTCGATCAACCTGCCAATTGGCCGCCGTTAGGAAGTGGAAGACTTTGGTGATTCGGGTGCCTATTAAGTTTTCAGGGATTATTTGCCTTCTGGGGACCAGGAGGCGATTAGCAACCATGGCAGCTACAGGGGCGGCTCGAGATTCCCTCTTCGCAAAGATTGGCGATCTGCCCCCGGCGGACGTCATTTTTGGCCACTCAGAAAGCATGGCCATGGTCCGTCAAAAGGTTGAGAAGGTAGCTGGCACGAACGTCCCAGTGTTGATCCAGGGAGAAAGTGGTACCGGGAAAGAGGTCTTCGCCAAGCTCATCCACCGGCTTTCACGCTGGGCTGATGGACCCTTCGTCCAAGTCAATTGCGCCGCCATCCCCGGGACATTGCTTGAGAGCGAGTTATTTGGGTACCAGCGCGGAGCCTTTACCGGCGCCCACACGAATAAGCCCGGCCGCGTTGAACTTGCGCACGGCGGCACGCTCTTCCTCGATGAGATTGCCGAGCTCGACTCGAGCTTGCAGGCCAAGCTGCTCCAGTTACTGCAGGATGGACAGTTCTGCCGGATTGGTGACCGGAAGGACCATCAACTCGAAGCGCGCGTAATCTGCGCGACAAACCGCAACCTGGAGCAGGAAATCACCTCAGGAAGCTTCCGCCCGGATCTTTTCTACCGCATCAACGTCATCAGCATCCAGCTGCCGCAGCTTCGCGACCGCCGCGAAGATATCCCGCTGATGCTGGACTACTTCCTCACTCGCTTCAACGAGCGCTTCCAGCGCAACACGCCACCGTTCTCGAAGTCAGTGATGCAATTGCTTCAGCAACGCGACTGGCCTGGAAACATCCGCGAGCTCGAGAATTGTGTCGCGCGATATGTGCTGCTGGGCTCGGTCGAAGCCTTTCGAAACGAATTGACTGACCCGGAACCTCCGACTCCGACCATCGAGGTTGCCGAAGACGGCTCGGTGCCGCTGAAGCGCATCGCCAAGCAGGCCATCCGTGCGGTGGAACGCAACCTAATCCTTCGCGTTCTCCAGGCCACTAACTGGAACCGGCGGAAGGCAGCTCAGATCCTAAGGATCAGCTATCGCGCTCTTCTCTACAAGATCCGCCAGACCGGGTTGCCTCCGAAGCGCCCGCGAAGAGATCCGTCGAGAAATGCCACGCCATCAGATTAAATTAACATGACATTTCGCGGCATTTTGTCCATCATCATTACCGGGAGCATGACATTCGTGACGCCCACCGTTGCTCATCCGGCTGGCTAACCGGAAAAACTCGGTAAAGTGAGTTTTGCGATTTCCTGTTCATGCCTATGCATTACTCTCTGAATCTTCGTAGTTCCTCTCGGCAGCTTATTCCTATCGGGGTGGCCTGCCTGCTGATCGCCGCTAGCGGCTGTAACGGTGGGAGGGTCGTGAATCCACCACCCCCTACCTCTAACGTCTCGGTGTTGGTCAGTCCACGCTTAGCTGCCTTGACAACCAGTCAATCGCAGCAATTCACGGCTACAGTCCAAAACACCAGCAACACTAGTGTGACCTGGTCGGCGGACGGCAACGTGGGCGGAAACTCAACGGTGGGGACCATCTCTCCTTCAGGGCTGTATAGGCCGCCTTCAGGCGCAGGCACGCACACAATCAGGGCAACCAGCGTGGCCGATCCAACCCAAAGTGCAACGGCGATGGTTGCCGTAACTGACTACGCCGGTACCTTCACCTATCACAACGACACCGCACGGACCGGGCAAAACCTGCAGGAACTTGCTCTCATCCCCACGACGGTCAATCAGAGACAATTTGGAAAGATCTTTTCGTGCGTGGTCGATGGCTATGTGTACGCCGAGCCGCTCTACGTCGCCAATCTCGCGATCCCCGGTAAAGGTACTCACAACTTAGTGTTTGTGGCCACCGAGCACGACAGCGTCTTTGCTTTCGACGCAGATAATACGGCCTGCTCGCAAGTCTGGATGACCAGCTTCATCGATCCGAATGCTGGGATCACGACCGTTCCGAGCGACGATGTCCTGAGCGCCGACCTTGTCCCGGAAATCGGGATCACCGGAACGCCGGTCATCGATCCTCAGAGAGGTACCCTCTACGTGGTGGCGAGAACGAAGGAGAACGGAAGTTACCTCCAACGTCTGCATGCCTTGGACATTACCACCGGCGCAGAGAAGTTCGGGGGCCCGGTCGTCATCCAAGCTTCCGTCCCAGGCACCGGCGATGGAGGTGACGGCGTGAATGTGCCGTTCAATCCTCTGCGCCAGAACCAGCGCGCGGCTTTGCTCCTTGCAAATGGCGTAGTCTACCTTGCTTTTGCGTCCCATGGCGACAATGACCCGTACCATGGGTGGGTGCTCGGTTACGATGCGGCCACACTCCGGCAGGTCGCCGTATTCAATGCCACACCCAACGGCTCGCGCGGAGGGATTTGGCAAAGCGCGAACGGGCCTGCTGCGGACTCCAGCGGCAACATCTTCGTGGTGACCGGCAACGGCACGTTCGATGCCAATGTCGGGGGCGTGGATTTTGGCAATAGCTTCCTCAAATTGAGCGCGAACGCCGGCGGCTTAACCCTGGCCGATTTTTTTACACCGTTCAATCACGTGTTTCTCAGTGATAATGATCTGGACCTGGGCTCGAGCGGGCCGCTGCTTCTGCCGGACCAAACGGGAACTGCTCATCCGCATCTAGTCCTCGGCGCCGGGAAGGATGGAAACGGCTATCTCGTGGACCGGGACAACATGGGACATTTCAGCCCCACCGACAACAATCGGATCGTGCAAACCATCCCCGTGTCCGTCAACGGCATCTTCGGCTCACCTGCCTTTTGGCGAAACAATGTCTATTTCGTGCCCAGAGATGATTTTCTCAAAGCATTTCAGCTCAGTGGCGGGCTGCTTTCCACCACGCCCACTTCACAGTCGAACACAGTTTTCGGCTTCCCGGGGGCGGTATCCCCGGCGGTCTCAGCCAATGGTTCGACCAATGGGATCGTGTGGGTCTTGGACACCAGCGCTTTCGACATCAGTGGTCCGGCAGTTCTGCACGCGTATGACCCAATCAATGTGTCTCAGGAACTGTACAACAGTACTCAGGCAGGTGACCGCGACCTGGCTGGGCCGGCGGTGAAGTTCACCGTGCCCACCGTTGCCAATGGCAGGGTCTACGTCGGCGGACAAGCCCAGCTCACCGTGTATGGGCTCCTGCCCTAGCGATTACGCTATCGGACTGGCGGGTCGCTGTCCGGAATGTTGAAGGCCTTCTGCTGGTGCTGAACCTTGGCGTGGTGGCGCAGTGGTGCAAACCAGCCTCATCGTGGTGATTGCCGTCA
>DATFXF010000363.1:0-3121 GCA_035258565.1 Candidatus Acidiferrales bacterium | reverse complement strand
AAGCCAAGCCACAGTGTCGCCCCGCCGCGGAGAAGACGGCAAGCCGGATACTACCCGTCGGGCAAACCCTCGTACGCGGGCGCGGAAAGAGCCGCTAGGCAAGTCGCGCGCGAAGGGCTCTGTCCGCCGTGCGGGCGCCTGGTTTGAAAAGTTGGTGGCCTTGCAGGCGAGACTTCGCTCTCCGCGGGGCTGCCCCTGGGACCGCGAGCAAACTCACCAGTCGCTGGCAACCTATCTGCTCGAAGAGACGTACGAGGTACTTGAGGCGCTTGATTCCCGCGACGCGACCCATCTAGCCGGCGAGTTGGGAGATCTGCTGCTGCAGATTGTTTTTCACGCACAACTGGCGGCCGAGGCGGGCCGCTTCGACATTCGCGACGTCATCGAATGCATTCACGCGAAGATGGTCCGGCGGCACCCGCATGTGTTCGGCAGGGTCCGCGCCAAGAACGCGACCCACGTGCTGAGGAACTGGGAGCAGATCAAATCTGACGAGCGGCGTGAGCAGCAGGAAGCGCCCGAGGGCCACGCGGCTGGCGTTTCGTTGCTCGACGGCATCCCCCGGACGCTCCCGGCACTCCTCGAGGCCTATCAGCTCACGCGGCGAGCCGCGCGCGTGGGCTTTGACTGGGAGGAGATCGAAGGCCTGCTCGAAAAGCTGAAGGAAGAGACCGCGGAGTTGCGCGAGACCCTTGGCGAATCCAACCCGCGACGCATCGAGGAGGAAGTCGGCGATCTCCTGTTCGTGGCCGCGAATGTGGCGCGCTTCCTCGCAGTGGACCCGGAGGTTGCGCTCAAGCGGGCCAATCGAAAATTCATGGAGCGGTTTGAGCAGATGGAGAAGCAGGCCGCGCGAGAGGGCCGCAGCCTGGCAGATAGCTCGAAAGAAGAGCTCGAGACCTTGTGGGAGGCCTCCAAGGGAAAGAGCCTTCGCGCCGGCGCGGGCGGTCGGCAGCCATCATGACGCGCAAGCAAGCGGGCGGAGGGAAGGACAGCCGGCCCGGCACGACGGAAGTCGTCGTCCGGCACTGCCAGACGCTCGATGAATTCGAGGCTTGCGCTCGGCTACAGAAGGGCGTTTGGGGCGGCGCGGATATTGAAGTCGTGCCCCTGCCACTCTATGTGGTGGCAGCCGAGACGGGCGGGCAAGTGTTGGGCGCATTCGCGGGTGAGACCATGGCCGGATTCACGCTGGCCCTGGCGGGCCTGCGCGAAGGCAAGCCCCTTCTTCATTCGCACTTGACGGCCGTGCTCGAGGAGTATCGCAATCTGGGAATCGGTCGGCGCCTGAAGCTGTTTCAAAGACAGGATGCGCTCGGGCGGGGAATCGAGCTGGTCGAGTGGACTTTCGATCCCCTGGAAATCAAGAACGCTTACTTCAATCTGGTGCGGCTCGGTGCCATCGCGCGGCGATTTCTGCCCAACTGCTACGGCATCACGACCAGCCCGTTGCACGGCGGCCTGCCAACCGACCGCCTGATGGCCGAGTGGTGGGTGGGGTCAGAAAGAGTGAAGAGAGCCCTAGGCGTGTCCGACTCTGTAGGCTCAGGAAAGGATATGCCGATGGAGCGGGTTCATGTTCCGGGTGAGATTAACGACCTCAAACGGACCGATCGAGCGCGGGCGGCGCGCATGCAGCGCGAGATTCGGGAGCGATTCGAGGACTGCTTCGCGCGGGGCTATGCCGCGATGGCGCTCGAACGCACTCGGGACGGAGGCGATTACCTACTAGGGCCCTGGTCTCCCTCCTAAGCGGCGCGCCAAGAGCCGATCCATGCGCCTCAGACAAATCACATTGCGCGAAATTCACATGGCGCTCGTGACGCCATTTGAGACCAGCTTCGGCAGCGTCCGCGAGCGCCGCATCCTGCTGCTCGAGGCTGGCTTGGAAGGCATCTCGGGCTGGGGCGAAGTCGTGGCTGGCGAGACACCCTTCTATCACCCGGAGACGGTCGAGACGGCCTGGCATATCCTGCGCGATTTCATCTGGCCGATGTTGCAGGGCCAGGAAATCCAGAGTGCCGGCGAGGTCTGGGGAAGGCTCGAGCGCATCCGCGGGCACAATATGGCCAAGGCCGGGCTCGAAGCCGCCCTGTGGGACGCCGAGGCGCGCAGCCGGGTTGTGCCACTCTGGAAGCTGCTGGGTGGGACGCGTGAGGAGATTCCCTGCGGCGTTTCCATCGGCATCCGGCCGACACTCGAGGAGCTGACCGCCGCAGTGGAGGGGGCACTTCGAGCGGGCTACCAGCGCATCAAGATCAAGATCAAGCCGGGCTGGGATGTCCAGCCGGTCGCGCGCTTGCGGGAGAAGTTCCCGCACATCCGCCTGATGGTGGACGCCAACTCTGCCTACCGCTTGGAGGATTGGCCGCGGCTAAAGCAGCTCGAAGCCTACTACCTGATGATGATCGAGCAGCCGCTCGGCTGGGACGATTTCTACGCGCACGCGGAATTGCAGAGGAAGCTCGAGACGCCGATCTGCCTCGACGAATGCATCCAAAGCGAGGAGCACGCGCGCGCGGCAATGGAGCTGGGCGCCTGCCGAATCATCAACCTCAAGCTGGGCCGGGTGGGGGGCTATACGCCGGCGCGGCGCATCCACGACCTCTCGGCGGCGCACCAGATTCCGGTCTGGTGCGGTGGGATGCTCGAGTCCGGCGTCGGCCGGGCGCACAACATCGCGCTTTCGACCCTTCCGAATTTTTCACTGCCCGGTGACGTTTCCGCTAGTCGGCGCTATTGGGAAGAAGACATCATCGAGCCCGCAGTGGAAGTGACCCCCCAGGGCACGATCCGCGTGCCCACCGGCCCGGGCATCGGCTATACGCCGCGCCTCGAACGCATCGAGCAGCTTACGGTGCGCAGGGAAGTCCTCTCCTAAGTCGGTGAGCAAGCGCCCGCATCCGACTCTGCTGGCCAGCATGATCGCGGTGCAGGTAGCGACCTGGTCGTTCAACTTCCTCATCGGCAAAGTTGGGCTGCGCTACTGGAGCCCGCTGACCCTCGCGTCGTTCCGCGTGGTGCTAGCGGCGCTGATTCTGCTGCCCCTGTATGGCGCGCAGCGACTGTGGTTCCGGCTCCGCTCTGGGGCCAACACGCGCCGCGCGGAGCTGCGCGGAAG
>DATFXF010000362.1:0-4126 GCA_035258565.1 Candidatus Acidiferrales bacterium | reverse complement strand
CGCAGGCGAAAGATGGCCGGGCCCTGCTTGGTGCTGTAGCATCGGATGCCCTCGAAGACGGCGGAGGCGTAGCTAATCACGTGGGAGATCACATGAACCTTCGCGTCGTCCCAATGGATGAACTTGCCGTTGTGCCAGATTTTATCGGTTTTCTTGACGGTCATCGGCGTTCTCCGAGCGGCGGTTTTTCCGTATGGGGGACTGTTTTGAAAGGGAGGGAATCGAGTCCGGGCGTGTCAGAGGACCTGCGTCTGGCTCGGATGATCGTCACTCTTCCCGGGCCGGAGTTGCGGAACCTTTCTCGGGAGCCGCCCTCCGCGATGCCCCACGAGAATTATAGCACACGCCTTTGGGTGTCAATGGCGCGCTCCACGGAAAGTGGGAGCCTCGAGAGTCCAATTTGGACGGTGGGTATCGCACCGCGATGCCATGCAGCCGCCTCGCTAGGGTTGTGGTGGGCGGGGCGCCTCGCGTCGCTCAATGGTATTGAGAATCGTCTTCGCGTCATTGCGGAGCTGTCCGTGCGCGCTCTCCCAAACCCCGAGCAGAACGAAGGGGATCACCGTCGCCGCAGCCCAGGCCTTGGCCCGGCGCGTTACCTTCTCTTCGGGTTCCCAGCGGAATAGTTGCGTGGAAATCAGAAACGCGGCCACGGAGCCGCCGGCCAGGGCCAGAAGCTCCGCGCCTACCTGCCAGAGCGCGGCATCGCGCACCATCACGCGCTGCAAGCCGGTGACGAGATAGGTGGGAGGCAGGAAAACGGAGAAGCGCTGGACCCAGCTGGGCAGCAGCGGCAACGGGAAGGTCGCGCCGGAGAGAAACAGAAACGCAAACCAGATGGCGTTGTTGATGACCTGGGTTTCCTGCATGGTGTTCGTCACGCTGGCGACAATCAGGCCGAACGCGGCAAAGGTGATCGAGCCCAGGGTCACAAAGACCCACACTCCCCACAGATTGCCCCAGTGTGCCAGGTGGAAGATTCCACGCCCCAGCGCAAACTCAATCACGATGGTCGGCAAAGTGAGGACATAGTTCGAGACTATACTCGAGGCCAACATCTCCGCCGCGCCGATCGGCGCGAGCCGAAAACGCCGCAGGATGCCCTGCTCGCGAAACAGCACGAGTTGGATGCTGAGTCCCCAGAAGCTGCCCATTACCGTCAGCGCCAACACAGGGCCGAACAGGTAGGAGACGGCTGCGGGATCCCCCTTGCCGAAGATGCCCAGGAAGACAAACTCAAACGCCAGGGGCATCATCAGGCTGAAGAAGATGAACGCGCGGTTGCGCACGGCGAGCCGCATGCGGGCCGCCGTCAGCGTCCAGATGTGTTTCAATCGCGAAGCCTCCGTCCCGTCAGTTCCAGGAAAACGTCTTCGAGGGAGGGCGGCGAGATCTCCAGGCTGGCCAGCTCATTGCCGCCGGCTTCCAGATGCTTCACCAGCGCGACAATCGTTTGCGGGGCACGCGTGGAGTGCAACACGTAGCTGCCTTCGAGCGCGCGGCAATCGACCACCCCCTCGAGCTGCCGCAGCGCGCCGTCCGACTCGGGGCGCGCCAGGCGCACCTCGATGCGCGTGGTGCCCGCCGAGCGCTGCTTCAGCTCGCGCGGGCTCCCCAGGGCAATGACCTGGCCGTGGTCAATGATGGCCACACGGTCGCACAGCCGCTCAGCCTCCTCAATGTAGTGTGTGGTCAGCAGGACGGTCTTGCGCTCCTGCCGCAGCTCTTCGATGATGTCGTAGATTTCCCGGCGCACCTGTGGGTCGAGCCCGGCAGTGGGTTCGTCGAGGAACACGACCCGCGGCTCGTTCACCAGTGCCAAGGCCAGCGCCAGCCGCTGCTTCTGCCCGTTGGAGAGCTCAGAGTAAAAAGCGTTGCGCTTCTCCTCAAGCCCGAAACGCCGCAGCAGCTCCGCCGCATCGCGGCGCCGCGAGTAGAAACTGGAGAAGAGCTTCAGCGCCTCGCCCACCCGCAACTTTTCTGGCAGAGCGGTGGACTGTAGCACGGCGCCGATTTCCTGCTTGAACGCGGTCCCACTCGACCGGGGATCGAGACCGCAGACGGCCACGCGGCCGCCGTCCGGCGTGCGCAGCCCTTCGAGGATCTCCACCGTGCTGGTCTTGCCGGCCCCGTTCGGACCCAGCAGTCCGAAGACCTCGCCTTCCGGAACCTGGAAGGTGACGCCGCGCAGGGCTTCCACGGTGCCATAGCGTTTGGCCAGATTTTCGGCTTCGATGACCGGGGCGCTCACGGCGGACGCCCATCTATAACATATTCAACTGGCCGGGAGCGAATCGTGCGCCCGAACGCACCACGGGCGTGTTTGGCCTCAGCACCGATGCGCGTGGATCGACTTTCTCCGACCAGGGGTGGGCCCCCGGTGGCGGGGTGACCACTGGTGCCGGGCGAGATCGACTCGCCCCGCGATGAGCCGCGTGCCTTCGCTTTCGAGCAGGCGTCGCTGCAGTGCCGCCTCCGGCTCGCGTACGAGGATATGGCCCCCGGCGCCCACGACGCGGTGCCAAGGGACACCGTGACTCGCGGGGCAGGCGGCCATCGCGCGGCCAGCGGCGCGCGCGCCACCGCGCAGCCGGACGGCTCTCGCGAGTTGGCCGTAGGTGAGAACACGCCCGCGAGGAATCTGTTTCACCAGGCGGTAGACGGAGCTCCAGGACATGTTTTTTCCGGTAAGACACCATCCTACCCGGTGTGGCCTGTTGAGGCCAGCGCCCGGGCGAGCCCACGTGCGCAGGTCAAAAATCCGCATCTAATAAGACGGAGGGCAAGAGCGCAAGACGGGATGCCGGGAAGGCGAACTGTGCGGCGCCAATGGGGGCCGGCGGGAGCCGATGGCGGTAGGTGAGGCTGATGCTGGCTGGCAGTTACCGATAGGAAGCAACCCGGAATGCGCTGGCGCATCGAACTTGACGGGCGTAGTGGAAGCTGGTTACACTACGCATCGAAGGGGCCCGAGGGAGCCGTCGATGGCATTTGTTCGCCGCAAAGGCAATGCCTACTACCTGGTGCACAACGTGCGCCGCCGGGGGAAAGTGAAGCAGCTTCACCTGGCCCGCCTGGGCGAGCGGCCGCGCATCACCGAAGATGTGGTCCGCCAGGTATCGCGCTCCTACCCTCTCTTGGACCTCGATTGGGTTGACCTCCGTGAGCAAGTGAATAATCGCGTGGAGCTGGTTGACCCGAAATCTGTCTACGTGCAGAAACTCGTCTCTGCCCTCCGTACCTTGAACTTGGATTTGGCCGACTTGTTTCCGCCGCTGATCCGGAGCGCGCACTCTCCCGAGACGAGCCAGGAGATCCTTACGCAACTCCGGCTGCTGCACTCAACTGTCCAGGTGAAGCTCAATCAATTCGATCAGTCTCCACTCCGTGGCGTGTTGGCCGACCGGCGATTCAGGTAGGAGAACAGGCCAATGAGCACACCACGCACCCAACCACTCGATCCCACGCGCCGTAGCATCGAATCGCAGGAATTCGAGGCCGCCCTGCGGCGCAAGATTGTCGGTCAGGAGGAAGGGGTCCGCGCGGTCGTGGACCTCTACCAGGTTTTTTGTGCCGGGATGTGCTCTGCCGGACGTCCCGTGGGCAACCTGTTGTTCCTCGGGCCGACCGGTTCGGGGAAGACGCGCATCGTGGAGGCCGCGGCGGAAATCCTCTTTGGCGACCCCCGTGCTGTGATCAAGATGGATTGCGCGGAGTTTCAGCACTCGCACGAGATCGCCAAGCTGATCGGCTCGCCGCCTGGCTACCTGGGCCACCGGGAAACGCATCCGTTGATCACGCAGGAGGAATTGGCGAAGTACCACACGGAAAAGCTCAAGCTGAGCTTTCTGCTGTTCGATGAGATTGAGAAAGCATCGGACGCGCTGTGGCAGTTGCTGCTGGGCATTCTCGACAAAGCGACCCTCACGCTGGGCGACAACCGGCGGGTAGATCTCTCGCAGACGATGATCTTTCTGACCTCGAATCTGGGAGGCGGCGAAATTACCGAGCTGATGACCGGCGGGTTGGGCTTTGTGCAGCCAACAGACAAGCCGGCCGACAAGCTCGACACGAAGGTCGAGCGGACAGCCACCGAGGCAGCGCGGCGGAAATTCTCGCCGGAATT
>DATFXF010000361.1:0-5726 GCA_035258565.1 Candidatus Acidiferrales bacterium | reverse complement strand
TTCCCCCGCGGAAACGCATTTCGCTTCTTCCCTGCCCAGCAAGAATAGTTTATCGTCCAGCTGGAGGCCTCCGTGCCCTGGGATTTTTCTATGATCCTTCTGTTTCTTGGCGTGGTAGTTCCCTGGCTCGGTGCGATGCGCATCAAGGAGCTGCTCGCGCGGCCCAAACTCGACCGTGCCGACCGCCTCACACTCTATGCCTCCACGATTGCATTTCAATGGTTGGCGGTCGGCGTGGTGGCCTGGCGTGCGAACGCTCGCGGCCTGAACGCCGAGCATCTCGGACTGGCTTTGCCGGAACCGGAGCTGACCGCAGCCACAGCCGCTGCTCTCTCGCTCTTACTCCTTATTACACAGCTCTATAGTCTCCGCCGCCTGGCGCACCTACCTCCGGAACGCCAGGGATTTCTGCACCATATGGCTCGCAAGGTGATGCCACAGAGCCTGGTTGAAACCCTGGTCTTCATCGCCCTGGTTTGTACCGTGGCCCCCTGCGAGGAATTTCTCTATCGCGGCTTTAGCTTCGCGGCGATCGAAGACGCAAGCCGCGGTTCTCTACTGCTCGCCGCGCTGAGTTCGGCAGCCCTTTTTTCTCTCGCCCACCTGTACCAGGGCCGACAGGGTCTGGTCAGCACATTTGTGGTGGGGCTACTGTTCGCTGGCGCGCGCACGCTGACCGCGAGCCTCGGGCCATCGATCATCGCCCACCTCGTCGCCGACCTGATTGCTGGTCTCGCTGCTCCGCGATTGCTGGCCGGGCGCGCGTCTCCCGAAGCTGTCGACCGAGCTGGACCCCTAGCGCCGCCCGAGCCCGGGAAGGACTCCTGATGCGCCCCCGGCGCGAACGGGAAAACCTCTCTCTCATAGATATAACTAAGAGAATAGAGCAAGACCTGGGCGATAGCGCCGTGCGCGAGGCGCTCGGGCCGCTCGGGATCGAACCATCGCCCGGGCAAGTGCAGGCCGTCCGAAACTATATAGTTCTATTACTATTTTGGAATCAAGTAGTTAACCTAACATCCCTCACTCATCCAGTCGAACTATTGGTGCGCCACTTTGGGGAAAGCATGTTTGCTGTACGTGCCGTGCCCATCGGTACTGGTCGGCTCGCCGACTTTGGCTCTGGTGCCGGCTTCCCAGGGCTGGCAATCAAGCTTCTCTTGCCCGACCTCGAGGTTCAACTAATAGAGTCTAACACAAAGAAAACAAGCTTCTTAAGTGAGGTCGTGCGAAACCTCGACCTCGAGGGCGTCAGGATCGCATCGGGACGAGCCGAGGAGGTCGGTTTAGAGGCCAACTCCTATGATTTCGTGACCGCCAGGGCCGTGGGCCACTTCGACAAGCTCCTCAGGAGCGCAAGGCGCATTTTGCGCCCGAACGGCCGGTTGATTCTTTGGCTGGGTTCTGAGGATGCGAGGCGGCTGGGAACTTCTGGTGGATGGCGATGGCAGGATCCGATTCCCATACCGGTTTCCTCCCGGCGAGTGCTTCTCGTAGGCGAAAAGAAGGCGGGAACTAGGGACTTCGAGAGACAAAGGCTAAAGGAGTGAACTTGGCGATGGGTTCAAAATGTTCCACGTGAAACATTTTGCGGGACTTGGCCGTGAGCCTAAAATGTTCCACGTGAAACAATTCATCTTGCTTCCATCCTCCGATCTCTGGTAGATTGCACGCCGAACTGCGGGGGGCAGTTTGGGCCGCATCATTGCCATCGCCAACCAAAAGGGTGGCGTCGGAAAGACGACAACTGCAATCAATCTATCCGCCTCTCTCGCGGTAGCCGAACAAAAGACGCTTGTCGCTGATTGCGATCCCCAGAGCAATACCACGGCCGGCCTTGGCTTCTCAAAGGATCCATCCCGCCTAAACCTATACCATGCGATCGTCATGAAGGAACCCCTGAACAGAATCATCTTGAAGACAGAGGTTTCTGGCCTAGATCTCTTGCCTGCCGACAGGAATTTGGTAGGAGCCGCAGTGGAATTAGTCAGCGCCGAGCGCAGGGAATATCATCTGCAGGCACTTCTTGACACCGTTAGGGCCAGCTACGAGTATATGATCCTGGACTGTCCCCCGGCCCTAGACCTACTGACATTGAATGCCCTGGTAGCAAGTGACGCTGTCCTCATTCCCATCCAGTGCGAGTACCTGGCACTTGAAGGCGTTTCAGAGCTTCTCGATACACTCATGCGCATCCGGCGGACTCTCAATCCGGATCTGGCCATCGAAGGAATTCTGCTGACCATGTACGATGAACGGACCACACTTTCGCGCCAGGTGGCCTCCGATCTCCGAAGCTTCTTCGGCACGCAGGTATTCTCAACCATCATTCCTAGGAATGTTCGACTTGCCGAGGCACCCAGTCACGGGAAGCCAATCATGTTCTACGATATAAGTAGTAGAGGAGCAGAAAGCTATATCCAGCTTGCTAAGGAGGTTATCGCCAATGCCCAGAAACGCGCTGGGTCGGGGGCTGGGAGCGCTCATCCGGGAACCCGAGCCTCAAGTGCCGCCGCCGGTGGGGACGCGGCCCCCGACGAGGGACCCCCAAGAGGTTGATATTGACTTGATCGACCCCAGCCCCTATCAACCACGCTCGAGGTTTCGCGAAGAAGCCCTCGAGGAACTGGCACGCTCGATTCGCGCTAGCGGAGTCATCCAGCCCCTGATCCTGCGGCCACACGGACTGCGCTACCAACTCATCGCCGGCGAACGCCGGTGGCGCGCGGCGCAGCGAGCCGCATTGTCGCGCGTGCCGGCCGTGATCCGCGAAGTGCCGGCGGAACTGGCACTCGAGATCACCCTGGTCGAGAACATTCAGCGGGAGGATCTCAACCCCATCGAGCAGGCGCGCGCTTTTGAGCGCCTGATGAGCGAGTTCGGGCTCACGCAAGAACAGGTTGCAGAGCGCACCGGCAAGGACCGCGCTACCGTGGCCAATGCAGTTCGTCTCCTCAAGCTCGAAAAACCGCTGCTCGAGTTGCTCGAGGATGGCGGCCTCTCCCCCGGCCACGGCCGTGCCCTGCTGGCCATCGAGGAGCCCAAGCTGCGACTTGCGGTTGGTCGGCGCGCCGCCCATGGTGGCCTGACCGTTCGCCAGCTCGAGCGCCTGGCCTCGCGCCACCCTCGTGCTCAGACCGCGCCCGTGGTGCCCGAACTCGACCCCAACACACGCGCAGCACTTGAAGAACTGAGCCGGCACCTCGGCACACGCGTCACGCTCGAGCCTCCGAGACAGAATCGGCCGGGGCAGCTCATCATTGAGTATTACGACGACGCCCAACTCCAAGGGCTCTACGAGCGCTTCATGCGTTGAACTACTGTCTCTGTAGTAATAAGGATTTGTTTCTTGACATTCTGCCTTTAGAGATTAGAGTTTGGGCCTAGTAAGGGGGAGCCCAGCCTTGACCTGGAAGTGGGCGCGACCGAGCGACAAACAGCCGAGTGCGGACGAGTGGGTCGGCTTTCTCGACAGGGGTGTCCGCCTGGAGGGTACTCTCGAGCTCGCGGGCACATTCCGGCTGGAGGCCCAGGTCAAGGGGAACATCATTTCTAGCTCCAGGCTCCTGCTGGGCGAGGAGGCCCACGCCGAGGGTCAGATTGAAGGAAATCAGGTGGTCATAGCCGGACGATTTAACGGGGTCATCTTTGCGAAGGGTCGCGTGGAAATTCAGCCGAAAGGTGTGGTCACCGGCGAGATTCACACGCCCTGCCTCCTCATTGAACCGGGCGGTATCTTTGACGGGCGTTGCCACATGCTGGCTTCGTCGGCGAAGGCCAAATCCCTCACGATTCCATTTCGCGCCATCCATCAGGCCTGACCCCTTCCCGTTAGCTGTCTGGCAGATTCTTCAGTTGACGCACGGTAAGTGTCGGCGCCCGAGCGTTGGGGGAAAATGGCGACGACCCCGCAGCACCACGCGGACTGCGTCCCTCGGTCGGCGCGAGTGCTTCCTGGCAGCGACCAGACAGAGCGTATTATCATCAAACCAGCGGGCGAGCCCTGGGGCCCGCGATCCGCGAGACCCAAAGCGCTGGCTCGAACAGCAGTAGGCTAGAGGAGGGAGACCGCCTTGCCGGAGGCCGTCAAGCTCACGGCCATGGTCAAGGCCGCCGGTTGAGCAGCGAAGTTGAGTCCCAGTCTGCTGGACTCCGTGCTTCGCCGTCTGCCGCGGCAAATTGACCCGAACGTGCTCGTTGGGTTCGACACCAATGACGATGCCGGGGTGTATCGTCTCTCGGACGACATCGCCCTGGTGCAGACCGTGGACTTTTTTACGCCCATCGTGGATGATCCTTACCTTTACGGCCAGATTGCCGCGGCAAATTCGCTGAGCGACGTCTATGCGATGGGGGGACGCCCACTCTCCGCGCTCTCCATTGTGGGTTTTCCGGAGAAAGGCGATCCGGGCGTAATGGAGCAGGTCCTGCGCGGGGGGCTCAGCAAGATGGAAGAGGCCCATTGCGCAGTGGTCGGAGGGCATTCCATCCGTGATGAGGACCTCAAGTTCGGCTACGCCGTCACCGGCGTGATCAACCCCCAACGCGTATGGCGCAACGTCGGCGCGCAGCCGGGCGACACCCTGCTGCTGACCAAGCCCGTGGGCACGGGCGTCATTTCTACCGCGCTCAAGAAAAACCACGCCACGACGGAATCGCTGGCCGCCTCGGTGGCTTCCATGACCCGCCTCAACCTCGAGGCCGCCGAAGCCTTGCACGAGGCGGAGGGCAGCGCGGAGTTCCGCGGCATGATTCACGCGGTCACGGACATCACCGGCTTCGGCCTGCTGGGCCATGCCCAGGAAATGGCGGCTGGCAGCAACGTCTCACTCGAGATCGATCACACGCGCGTCGAGTATCTGCCTGGGGCCGTCGAAGCAGCGCGCCAAGGGCATCTGGCTGGGGGCCTGAAAAACAATCGGGAATTTGTGGGGGACTGCGCCAGCTTCGCTCGAACCGTACCAGAGGAGTTTCGCAACCTCCTTTACGACCCACAGACCTCGGGCGGGCTGCTCGTGGCCATACCCGAACGTGTAGTGGACGTCGTTCTGGCCGCGCTCGAGAAGCGCGCCGTCGCCGCGCGCGCTATCGGCAAGGTCATCCCCAAACGCTCCCCGCTCATCCACGTCACCTAGTGGCGCTCCCAGTCTAAATGGACACGATTACTCACGGCATCGCTGGCGCACTGATCGGCAAGGCATTCTTCACGGGTCACAGCACCGTCTCGTCGCCAGACGCCGGGAGCGTGGCCACGTTGGCCGTGACATTGGGAAGTGTTTTCCCTGACATTGATGTGCTCGCGGAGCTCCTCTCGAGGAACGATCTGGCCATCCTCCAAGTCCACCGCAGTGTGACGCACTCGCTTCTTTGCCTGCCAATGTTCGCCGTGGTACTGGCGGCGGCGGTGCGCTGGTATGCGCGCCGCCGCGAGCGAGAATCGCCTTCTTGGGCCGTGCTCACGGGCCTGTGTGCGGTGGGCCTGGCAAGCCACATCCTGCTCGACGTCGTGACGTCGTTCGGCACGATGATCTGGAGCCCGTGGAACTACACACGTGTGGCGTGGGACCTAGTCTTTATCGTTGATTTCCTTCTGACGGGGATGGTTCTCGTACCGCAGGTCTTGGCGTGGGTATACCGCCAGCGCGAACACAGCTTCTGGCGAGCCTCGCGTATGGCGGCCTTCTTCCTCGCCGCGGCGGTATTCGTTTTCTGGCTTGCGGAGGCGC
>DATFXF010000360.1:0-2046 GCA_035258565.1 Candidatus Acidiferrales bacterium | reverse complement strand
CTTGGTGAGTCGCGAGTACGGGGAATACGTCTGGCGGACGATCTGGCATACTGGGAATCCGTTCGGAATCATTGCGTTCGGGATAGAAGCTTGGCGAGCTGGAAAATGACCTGAGCCGACGTGGTCCTCTGCGCTTTTCTCCGCGTCTCTGCGACTCTACGGTTATCTCGGGGCTCCGGGGCAGAGACAGGCTCTGGATTAACCGCAGAGGCGCAGAGACGCGGAGAAGAACGCAGATAGACTGATGGTCGATTTTTTTCCAGTAGAGCCGATGTGGGCGCGGCACGAGCTGGCCAGCACCTACGATGTGGTCATCATCGGCGCCGGCGTCCATGGTCTAGCTACGGCCTACTACCTGGCCTGCCAGGGTGTGCGGAGTGTGGCCGTGTTGGAACGCAACTACCTGGGCTATGGCAATAGCGGAAGGAACACCGCGATCATTCGCTGCAATTACCGCACGCCCGAAGGCATCCCGTTCTATCACGAGAGCGTTCGCTTATACGAAGAGCTTTCGGGCGTGCTCGGGTTCAATGTCCTGTTTTCCCAGCAAGGGCATCTCACGCTCGCGCACAGCGATGCGGCTGTAAATGGATTGTGCGTGCGCGCCGAAGCGAATCAGGCGCTGGGGGTGAACAGCTCCCTGATTGGACCGAAGGAAATCAAGGAGCTGGTGCCGGATATCGACATCACAGACCGGCCGCGGTTTCCCATCATGGCGGCGCTGTACCATCCGCCGGGCGGAATTATTCGCCACGATGCTGTGGTCTGGGGCTATGCCCGCGAGGCAAGCCGCTTGGGCGTCCAGGTGCACCCTCGCACCGAGGTCCTCGGCATCGAGCGTAGCAACGGTCGGATCGCCAGTGTTCAGACCAACCGGGGCGCGATCCATACACACACGGTTGTGAATGCGACCTCCGGGTGGTCGACGACCATCTCCCGGATGGCCGGTGTGGAGCTGCCGATTGTGAGCCATCCGCTACAGGCATGCGTCAGCGAGAGTCTCAAGCCTTTTCTCAACAAGGTAATCGTGTCGGCCAACCTGCACGTATACGTGAACCAGACGGCGCGAGGCGAAGTGGTCATGGGAGCGGAGATTGACCCTTATCAGACTTACCAGATGGCCTCCACGCTTCCGACTCTCGAGATGATTGCCGGCCACACGCTGGAGCTGTTTCCGCGCCTCCAGCATGCTCGCGTGCTGCGCCAGTGGGCCGGTATCTGCGACATGACCCCGGATTACAGTCCGATCATCAGCGGCGTCCCGGAACTAAATGGATACTACCTAGATGTAGGATGGGGCACCTACGGCTTCAAAGCCGGGCCGGCGGCAGGAAAGAATCTGGCCAGCTTGATTGCGACTGGCAAAGTCCCGGAGCTGATTCGCCCGTTTGGGTATACGCGGTTTCTTGAAGGGAAGCTATTGGGCGAGAAAGCTGCGGCTGCCGTATCTTCGTAAGGGCCACTCATGAAACCAGCCTCCAAACCGGCCAAGAAGCTCGCGAGGCGCTCTAAACCATCCGCAAGGGCGGCGAGGGCGGCGAAAGCTGCGCCGCGGACGAAGGCTCCTGTGAAGAAGGGCGCGGCCCGGGCCGAGACGCGGGGACAGGGAGGCCGCCGGACAGCGGGGGGGCAGGAAGCCTGGGCTGCGAAGTCCCGAGCGGCTGATAAAATCCCACCGCTCGACGTCTCTGGCTTTCCGCCCGAATCGATCCTCGCCTTCGAGAGGTGGCTCTGCCTCGGCTGTGTAGCGGACGTCTTCACGCGTCACTTGAACCTCGCTCCGCGCACCGCGTACCTCGAGATCAAGCGTTACACGCCCTCCATATCCGAGCTGTACGCGCCCACCCCGGCGAGGCCCTGGTTCAACCCGGAGCCTGGCCAGAAATTCTGCCCCTATTGCGGAGCGGCTGCAAAATGGCACACTCGCCTCCCCGTTTATCGCATCGAAGGCGGCAAAGCGACGGATGCACTGCGCCGTGAGTTGCTCAAATCGTTGCCTCAATCCGACAACCAGTTCGCGGTCCTCGAAGAGAAAGCGACCCAGCA
>DATFXF010000359.1:0-9599 GCA_035258565.1 Candidatus Acidiferrales bacterium | reverse complement strand
TTTTTCGAGACAGCGCATGATGACGCGCGTCAGGTAATCGGGAAGTTCGGGATTGACAGCCTTGACGTTCTTCGGCTTTTGCTTGACGCGCTGGTACATCACCTGGAGCGTGGAGTCGCCGGTGAATGGGGCCTGGCCGGTGGCCATCTCGTAAAGTATCAGCCCCAGGGAGTAGAGGTCGCTGCGGTGATCCACCGGCTGCGCCTCCACCTGCTCGGGCGACATGTATTTCGGCGTGCCGAGGAATTCACCGCTGCGCGTCATGCCGGCGGCGGTGGCCTCGACCGATTTGGCTAAGCCGAAATCAGAGATGTACACGTTGTCGTTCTTGTCGAGAAGAACGTTCTGCGGCTTCAGGTCGCGGTGCACGACACCTTCCGCGTGCGCGGCATCGAGCGCGGCCAAGAGTTGTCTTGCGATCTTCACCAGGCGCTCGACGGGGAGCTTGCCCTCGCGCTTGAGATCGGCGTGCAGATCCTCGCCCTCGATAAAGGCCATGGAGATGAACTTGATCCCGCCCACATCGCCGAGGTCGTGGATGCGCATGATGTTTTTGTGAGAAACCTTACTGGCCAGCAGTAGCTCTTGCTTGAACCGCGCCATCGCGCCCGGCTCGGCGGCCACGCCCACGCGCAGCAGCTTAATCGCCACGGTGCGGTCCAGCTCCTTGTCGTAGGCCTTGTACACCACGCCCATGCCGCCTTCGCCGAGGCGCGATTCGATACGGTAGCGCGGGCCGAAGTCCGCGCCGGGCTCCAGGGTGAAGCTGATGCCCCCGCCGCTCGAGAAGTCGGGGCCCGAGGGGGGCACTGAGCCGGAAGATGTAGGCGTCGGCGGAGGTGTGATCACCGCGGCGTCGGTTACCGTGCGCTGCGCGGCCAGGTTTCGGACAGGATCTACTCGGAGGCGCGAACCGGCGACCGTTGGGGCGGGATCGTTCGCGGGCGTGCTTATGCTCTGCCGAGACGTGCCTTTGTGGCTGTCCTGCGAGGCGATGGTTTCGTCATCTCGGGCGGGGACGAAGGAATGCCCACAGGCCGCGCAAGACTGCGCGCCATCGGGATTTACAGCCAAGCAATAGGAACACTTCATCCTGTGAGCGCGCCCCGAGACCACCATGGCGGGTGCGAAACGAACGGATTATGTCGCCAAAGCTGCGGCACTTCAAGCCTCATTTCCGAACCGCGTGCTACACACGGCCCGCATCCGGCCCGTGTTCCCAGGCGTTTGCCGTGGCCCGAGGCTTGTCCTGAGCGGAGGAGGAAATCTCCGCCGTGTGATTGAAGTCCCTCACCGGGCCACGCTTCCGCGGGGCGGCGCCACCGAGCGGATAACGCCTAAGGCATTACTTCCGAGTGGCCAGGAGCGTACAATGAATGTGTGGTGGGGTTGCGCGCAAGGGGTGCGGCACACGCGAGCAAGGCTCGGAGAAGGAGAGGACGATGAAAAGGCATGCGACACCCGTAATGCTTCTGACAGCACTGCTGCTAGTGCTGGGTGGCTGCTCGAAGAAGGAAGATCAGACCGCCAGTTCGAACCAGCCGGCGCCCGCTGCGTCTGAACCGGGTCCGGCGACGAGGGAGGCCCCGCGGACCGCGCGGCATACCGCGCGCCCCTCGAGTGCCGGCGAAGTCGCGCGCAAGGCGGTAATCATCCCGGCGGGTACCGAGTTTGACGTGCGCACGATCACCAACCTCAGCTCGAGCGAAAGCCAGCCCGGCCAAACCTGGGAAGGCACGCTCGAAGGCCCCGTCATCGTGGACGGCAGGGAAGTAATCCCTAAGGGCACGGACGTCAGCGGTAAGGTAGTCACCGCAGTGCCGTCTGGACGCCTGTCCAAGCGAGCGGAACTTTCGGTGACGCTTACGAGCGTGACCGTGCACGGTCGGCGCTACTCGATCGTTACGTCGAATGTCTCGCAGGAGGAAGGAAGCAAGACCAAGCGCGACGTCTTGCTGATCGGTGGTGGAGCGGGCGCCGGCGCGGCGATTGGCGCGGCGGCGGGCGGCGGCAAGGGCGCCGCGATTGGCAGCGCCATCGGCGCCATCGCCGGCACCACAGGCGCGGCTGCTACCGGCAAGCGCGATATCAAGCTCCCGCCCGAAAGCGTTCTCCGCTTCCGCTTGGAGCAGGAGCTGCGGGTGTCGTAGCGCCCCTTGGCCCCCTGTTGGCTCTTGACTTCTCGCAACCGCAGGGCTCCGCGCATGCCCCTAACACAACCGAGGGAACCATGTCCTTTTGTCATTGCGAGGAGTGCGCCCGAGGACTCGTTCTAGGGTATACAACCCCCGCGCTTGACCTTACCATCGGTGTTGGTAGGGCATTTGAGGCTCGCGCCCGCCTTGAACGACCGGCCGAGGCCATTGCCCGGGAGAGGTACACATGTTCGATAAAGACAGGCTTGGGAAGTCCATACTGCTCGCAGCCGCGCTGAGCGGCTTTGCGCTGCTTGGCGGTGCCGCCCCCACCCACGCGCGCGACCGGGATAACAATTGTGCCCAGCGCGTCCGCAAGGCCGAGGCGAACCTCCGACATGAGGTGGAGCGTCACGGAGAGTACAGCCGCCAGGCAGCGAAGCGTCGCCGGCAACTCGAAGCGGCGCGCGAGAAGTGTGGCGGGCGCTACGACCGCGACCGTGGCCGCGACCGCCACCGAGACCACGACCTTCGCTAGGCTGGGCCTGCCGAGCAGGCCGGCCTTGTAGATCTGCGCACCACAGGCACACTTCCTCTCACAGTCCCTTCCATGGCCCCCATCTGACGGAGCCCAGAGCCCAGAGACTGTGCCCCGCGTGCGGGCCTAACCCGCAAGCCCTTGAGCGCAGTGGCCTTAGGGCATGCGTCCGATAAGATGTATTATGTTAATTAAGGAGAGGGGCTGAAAAGGCGGGACTTGGGGTGGGGCCCGGAAGCCGGAAGGGGCACTTCCCTTTTCAGCAGGCACTCCCCGGAGAAGTGCCAGAGAAGTGTAGATACTTCAACGCTGGGTGCGGACCGCCGACGGCTGGGAGTTGAGCTCGTATTGGATATATTGCTCGAGCGGTGCTCGATCGGCTCCGATCAAACGGCGACCGTTCACGAACACCGTGGGGGTGTTGGCGATCTTGAGCGCTTGGCCCTCCTTGACGCTGGCCTCGACGTCTGCCGCGGCTTGTGAGCCGGCCTCGCAGGCGCGGAAGGCATCGGGGTCGAGCCCAACCTGGGTCGCAAAGTCGAGCATTTTTTGCCAGGCGTTCTCAGGGGAGATGATCTGCTGACTGTCGAAGATTAGGTCGTACATCTTCCAAAACGAGTCCGGCTTTTGCAGGTAGGCGCAGCGGCCGGCCAGGGCGGCGGTCCTGGCCCAGGGGTGAATCTGAGTCAGCGGGAAATCCTTGAAGATGAAGCGGACCTGCGGATAGTTGGGAACGATGAGTTGTAGGTTCTCGTGGAGTTGGCGGCATGTAGGGCACTGGAAGTCGGCGTACTCGACCACGACCACGCGTGCGTTTGCCGGACCACGCGAGGGACTGTTCTCCAGGCGCATCTTGGATCGGATGATAGCCAAGGGATCCGCGCTCATATCTTGCATATCCCCGCGCAGTAAATACCGGCCATCCTTGCTGACATAGACAACCGCGGAGTCCGACTGCTCGCCCTTGGTGACTTCCACCGTAGCTTCATAGAATCCCGGCACAGGGGCATCCTTGAGCGGGGCTATCTTGACCAGGAACGACGAATCCCAGGCATACAGTCTGCGCAGATAAGCCTCGAGGTTCTCCTTGATGGAGCCCGGGTGGGAGGAGGCCGGCGTCGGCAGGGCGGTGGTTTCCCTCTTGGACCGTGTCGCGGATTTCTCTTGAGCGCCGAGAGTGGCCGTAGCCAACAGCAGAAGCAAGATTATGCGATCGCTTTTCATTCGATGATCACCGAGACTACGGTATGAATTTCTGGGCAATGGGGAACGTTCGCCCCACGCTGAAGGCCTTGGAAGTTACCTTCAGCCCGGGCGGAGCCTGCTTGCGTTTGTACTCGCTGCGGTCCACCCGCAGCGCTACTTCGCGCACCAGGTCAAGAGGGAACCCGTAGTGGTCAGCGATCTCCTGCGGGCTGCGCAAGTCCTCAATGTATGCCTTGAGGATGCGGTCGAGCACGTCGTAGGCTGGCAGGGTATCTTGATCGGTCTGATTCGCTCGCAGCTCGGCCGACGGCGGCTTGACGAGTGTCGCCTCAGGGATGACTTCCCTTTCCTGGTTGATCAGCCGGCCCAGCTCATAGACCATCGTCTTCGGAACGTCTGAGATCACCGCCAGGCCCCCGGCCATGTCGCCATATAGCGTGCAATAGCCGACCGCCATTTCAGATTTGTTGCCAGTGCTCAGCACCAGCAAGCCGAACTTGTTCGAGAGTGCCATCAACAGGTTCCCGCGGATGCGCGCCTGCAGATTCTCCTCGGTGACGTCTGCGGGACGTCCCTCGAACGCGGGTTGAAGAGTCGTTCGATAAACCTCAAAGATGTCGCTGATGGGCAATACCAGAAAGTCGATCCCCAAGTTTTCGGCAACCTTTCGCGCATCGCGCAAGCTGCCTGCCGAGGAGTAGGGGCCCGGCATGGCCACGCCCAGAACGTTTTCGTGCCCGACCGCCGCCGCCGCGAGGCAGCCCACGACCGCAGAATCGATCCCTCCACTCAGGCCCACGACAACCTTGCGGAAGCCGCACTTGCGGACGTAGTCGCGCGTCCCGCAGACCAGAGCTAGATAAATCACCTGCAGTTCGTCGCTTGGCTGCGCACGCACCTCGCCCGTTCCGGTCGCCGTGTCAAAGAGCACCACGTCTTCCTCAAACAGACGCGCCTGTGCCGCCACGGTGCCGTCAGCGTTCAAAGCGAGGCTGCTGCCATCAAACACCAGGCTGTCGTTCCCGCCCACTTGGTTCACGTACACCACCGGACGATGGTGCGCCCGCGCGAGCGACTGAAGCATTTCCAGGCGCAGGGTGCGCTTGTCGATGGTGTAGGGCGAAGCCGAGATGTTCAGCAGGACCGTAGTTCCCTTCTCCACCAATTCTGCAACCGGATCGCGTTCGTAGAGTCGGGTGGCCCAAAAGTTCTTGTCGTTCCAGATGTCCTCGCAGATGGTGATTCCGAGCCGCTCGCCGCAAAATGGGAAGACCGACTGCTCTTTCGCTGGCTGGAAATAGCGAGACTCGTCGAAAACATCATAGGTGGGCAGGAGCATCTTATGCTGCTCGAAGAGCACGCGGCCTTGGCCCACAAGTGCCGCGGCATTGGCCACGGGTTTGCCGGTGGAGTCGTGTGCCCGGCCGGCGTAACCGACAATCACTGGTAGTGGCACCTTCTTGGCCAAGCAGGCAAGCGCCGTCCGATTTCGATCGAGGAAGGCGGGGCGCTCGAGCAGGTCTTGTGGCAGATAGCCGCACAGACAAAGCTCAGAAAAAACCGCTATCTGCGCGCCGCGCTGCTGGGCTTGGTGCGCCAATTCGAGAATGCGTGTGGAATTGCCGCTGAAATCGCCTACGGTGGGATTGAACTGGGCCAAAGCAATCTTCATAACTACCCACTAGCATACGAGGCGAGCCAGTTGTTTTCAATCGCGTTCCGTGGCTAGCCGTGGCGATCCGCGCTGCCTCGGCCGGGCCCGAGGAAATCGATTCGACGGGCAGGTGTATAATCGAGCCCAAAGGCGCAGATGACTTCGGAGACCGAGAAGCTCAGGCGCGAGCAAGCCCTCAGGCTCTTCCAGGAGGCCTACCAGCACCAAATGCGCGGAGAGCTGGACCAGGCCGTCGAACTCTACAAGCGCTCCATCGAACTCTTCCCCACCGCGGAAGGCCACACGTTCTTGGGGTGGACCTACAGCTTCCAGGGGCTCCTGGACGACGCCATCCAGGAATGCTTGAGAGCCATCGAGGTCGATCCATCCTTTGGCAACCCCTATAACGATATCGGGGCCTATCTGGTCGAGAAAGGCAGGCTGGACGAAGCCATTTCGTGGTTCAAGCGCGCGCTCGCGGCCCCGCGCTACGAGAACTACTGCTTTCCTCATTTCAACCTGGGCCGGGTGTACGAGAGCAAGAGGCTGTTTCGACAGGCACTCGCTGAATATAAGAAGGCCAAAGCCGAAAACCCGCAGCACCTGGGCGCTCTGCGCGCCTTTTGCAGGCTGCAGGCAATGTCCAACTAGCGGCGGCGCGCCAACAGACTGGCAACTCCCTTCCCGGCGCGAATCTCACGGTAGAAGAGTAGCTTAAGGTTGCTGAAGGCTTCGAGCAGTTCGCCGGTCCGAAGAAGGTGATCGGGATTGCGAGGGCCGTGCGCGATATAGGTTTCGTAGATCAAAACGCCGCCCGGCCGGAGAGCGCGTTCCATCGAGGAGAAGAGCGAGCGCTGCAAGTAGTAGAAGCAACAGACCAGGTCAAATTGGCCGGCTGGCAAACGGGAATGCTCAAGGTCTACTTCCGGCAGAACGACACCGGGCCTTGCTCGGCCTTCCGCGCCCCGCGCACGGCCCCACCTGAGGTTCACTCTACTCCTGCGGGCAGCCGCGCTGGCCCTTTCAAGCACAGCGTGGGAGAAGTCCATGCCGACGAGACTCCAGCCGTGCGCGGCAAGAAAGATGGCATTCCGGCCGGCGCCACAAGCCAGATCGAGCGCGTGGCCGGGCGGCAGGATCGGCAGGAGACTCTCGAGAAGCGCAGCCGGTTTTGCCCCTTCCGGGCAGTCTTCCAGCCGGTGACGCGCATTCCAATCGTCGGCTCTGGCAGACATTACGACACTTTGGGGATCGCCGTGGCTGCCGCCATCCTACCAGACGGTATGCTCCTAGCCGCCAGGTGCAAGTCGGATGCGGAGGTTGGGATTGTGCCGATATGACTGACGCGCAACGCCGGACCGAACTCACCGTTCGCCTGGCGCTTGCGGCACGCCGCCAGCGCCCTCCACATACGATCACCTTTGAGGAACTAGGTTGACATCCTTGTCCGACCAGGAGTAAGAGCCAGCCCAAGTTCGCCTTGTTCAGACCGTTCTAACAAGGCGCGAGAGGTGCGAGACATGTTGTACACGTTTTACTGCTCCGACAAACCGGAGGCAGCTGGTGTACGCGCCGCCAATCGGGAGGCGCATCTTGCATTTCTCAGTGAGCTCGGCGACCGACTGCTTCTGGCCGGACCGCTCCTCAGCGAGGACGGCGCGACCGTCGTGGGCAGCCTGATCATCGTCGAGTGTGACGACATGGCCGCGGCCCGCGCCGTGGCGGCGCGCGATCCCTATGCGAAGGCTGGTCTTTTCTCGGGCGTCGCCATCAAGCCATGGCGGAAGACTTTGCCCAAGTCGTAGCACCCAGGGCCTGAGTACTGCTTCACGGATAAAGGATCGAAGCGCTCGAGTGCCGATGACGAATGCGCACCGTGCAGTTGCTGAATTCGCTTCCGCGCACTTCCGAGGCCGCGCTCAAAAAACAAAAGCGAGCTTTCGAATTGGAAAGCTCGCTTGGGCGAAGCTCAGAGGATGAGGGTACAGAAGACTAGACGCTAAAAGAGCTACCGCAGCCACAGGTGCTCTTCACATTCGGATTGTTGAATTTGAAGCCGGCTCCCTCGAGCGTCTCGATATAGTCAATCTCGACGCCGTCCAAGTACATTTCGCTCATCTGGTCTACTAGGACCTTCAGCCCGTCGAATTGGTAGATGTTGTCGCTCTCGTTTTCCTGGTTCTCGAATGCCATGTGGTAGCTGAAGCCCGAACAACCGCCTCCGACTACCGCCACGCGCAGCGCGCTAGGTGTGGGGTTCTGCTGCGTCATAATCTCCTTGACCTTGCTTGCTGCGACCGGCGTCAGATTAATCATATAAGTTCTCCCGGCTCCTCATGGCACTGGGGAGCCTCTTTTCCCTTCCCTTTTATTATAGCAAACTCTGTCAAATCTAACCCCGCCAACCGCTTACCCGCTTACCGCGCGAAGGGTTTCCTGAGACTCAAGGGTGGCTTCGACAACGTGCGCTATTTCCCGTAGAATGCATCGCTTCCATGGCGCACAAAGCCACACTGATTTCCGGGCACGGAATCGGCCCGGAGGTCGTACGGGCGGCACGCCGCATTATTGACGCCTCAGGCGTAGCCATCACCTGGGAGGAGGCTCCCGCACGCAGCCCCTCCGGCGAATATGTGCTCGCAGACCTCGTCGAATCGGTGCGGCGAAGCGGCGTGGCGCTCAAGGGACCGATGGCCACCGAGGTTGCCGGCGGTGCCCCCAGCGTGAACGTAGCTTTGCGCCAGGCTTTGGAGCTCTATGCCAACCTGCGCCCAGTGCGGAACCTCGAGGGAGTGAAGTCACGGTTTGAAGGAGTAAACCTGGTCATCGTCCGCGAGAATACCGAGGACCTCTACGCCGGACTCGAACACACGGTCGTTCCGGGCGTTGTGGAAAGCCTGAAAATCATCACGGAAAAGGCTTCCACCCGGATTGCCAAGTTTGCCTTCGACTACGCTCGGCGGCAAGCCCGCAAGAAGATCCACGCAATCCACAAAGCCAACATCATGAAGCTTTCCGACGGCCTCTTTCTCAGCTCAGCGCGGAAGGTCGCGGCGACCTACCCGGACATCGAGTACAAAGAGCTGATCGCGGACAACGCGTGCATGCAGCTGGCGCTCAATCCGCAGCAGTTCGACGTCATGCTGCTGCCCAACCTTTATGGGGATTTGATGAGCGATCTGGCGGCTGGGCTTGTGGGCGGGCTGGGTCTGGTGCCGAGCGCGAACCTGGGCGAAGAGTGCGCGATTTTTGAGGCCGTGCACGGCACCGCGCCTGACATCACCGGCAAGGGCATCGCCAATCCCACGGCCGTCCTGATGAGCGGGGTCATGATGCTCGACCACCTCGGCGAGGCCGAAGCCGCACGGCGAATCGACCAGGCCCTGCGGACGGTTTATCGCCAGGGTAAGCACCTGACGCCCGACGTCGGCGGCAAGGCGAGCACCGAGGAGTTCACCGACGGGGTGATCGGGGCGCTCCATCTAGCCTAGGGATTCTCGAAGCCTTGTGCCGGAAGCATCCTGTGCGGCATATCTCGCTCGATTGACATTGCCAAAGGGGTCGGCAAAAATATGGCAGGAGAGTGAGAGTCGAGGATAAGCCTCCGTCTCCTAAAGGATAGTCAGTGGCCCAGACACTTCCTCCCATCGAGAAATTCGCTTCTGGCCAGGTCATCAAGCGCGAGCCGAAGTCGACCGGGCAAACGAATCGCCGCAAGCGCAAGCCGCACATCATCGCCGTCATCAATGAATGCTGCACCGGCTGCGCGGGTTCTCCCGCGTGTGTTGAATACTGCCCGGTCGAAGATTGCATGTATTGGGTGCCTGACAAAGATAGTCCCCCCTTTGGCCGCATCGAAGTTGATCCCTTGCTGTGCATTGGCTGCAAGCTCTGTACCAGCAAGGGCCCCGATGGCGCATTCCTCGAGGGCTGCCCATGGGACGCCATCGACATGGTGCCGCTGGCGGAGTTCGAAGCCACCTACGGCGCGATGCCCTATTAGGTCCCGTCACCCACTGCGGAACCAACTTCAGTGCAAGATCCCCGGGCCTCGAGGCGAATCCCA
>DATFXF010000358.1:0-28196 GCA_035258565.1 Candidatus Acidiferrales bacterium | reverse complement strand
TGTTCGGCGAAGGCAGATTCGAAGAGCTGGGCACGCTGGCCCGCGAGCTGGGCTTCCGGCGCACGCTGGTGGTCTCGGACCGCGGCTTGGTGGCGGCGGGCTATGTGGCGCGCGCCGTGGAGCGGCTGGCCAAAGCCGGCGTGGAGGCTTTCGCGTTCCACGACTTCGAAGCAAATCCCGACACAGCGATGGTCGAGGCCGGGCGAGTGTTCGCGGCCGCTTGCCGCGTGGACTCGATCATCGGGCTCGGCGGCGGCAGCTCGCTCGACTGCGCCAAAGGGATCAACTTCGTACTCACCAACGGCGGCAGCATGCGTGATTACTGGGGTTACGGCAAGGCAACGCGACCGATGCTGCCGATGATCGCAGTTCCGACCACGGCCGGCACGGGTAGCGAGGCGCAATGCTACGCCTTGATTTCCGATGCTGGGACGCACGTGAAAATGGCCTGCGGCGATCCCAAAGCAGCGTTTTGCGTGGCCATTCTCGATCCGCTTCTGACGCGGTCGCAGGCGCGCCAGGTGACCGCGGTCACCGGCTACGACGCGATTTCGCACGCCGTGGAAAGCTACGTGACCACGCGGCGCAACGCCGCGTCCCAGTGCTTCGCGCGCGTGGCCTGGCGGCTCTTGTCAGCGAATTATGAGCGGGTGCTGTGCGATCCCGATGATCTCGAGGCGCGCGGCGCGATGCAGCTCGGCGCTCATCTGGCCGGCATCGCCATTGAGCATTCCATGCTCGGCGCGACGCACGCCTGCGCCAATCCGCTCACCTCGCACTACGGCATCACTCATGGTTTGGCCATTGCCGCACTGCTGCCGTACGTGGTGCGATGGAACCACCTGGCGGTAGGCGAACTCTACCGCGAACTCGACCAGGGCGATCTTGGAGACCGGCTGGCGCGGCTGGCGGAAGCGGCGGACCTATCCGTCCGGCTGCGGGAGCATGGCGTTTCGAGAGAAGCCCTGCCCTCTCTGGCCGAGGAAGCCGCCGCCCAGTGGACCGGACAGTTCAATCCGAGACCATTCGACGCCGCCGGAGCCGTGGAGATTTACGAATGGGCGTATTGAATCCCCGCAATCCCCCCTGCAACAAATTCCCCGCGCTGTGCGTCTTCTACTAGCGTGGAGAAGACCCGGCTCTAGACACCCAAAACCGAGCGGAGATCGTTCGAAACAGGTGGTTTGATATACTTGTGGTCGTTAGGGAACCCCCATGGAACTCCCCCTTCTAGGGTCGGCGGGATCAGCTCCGAAGGACGCGTGTCTTGAGGAAGAGACCACGGTCGGCAACTATTTCATATCGAACTATCCTCCGTACTCTTTCTGGACTCAGGATCGGGTGAGTGAAGCCCATACCGCCTTGCAGCGCCCACCGGTTCCAGGCACCGCGTTGGGCGTTTACCTGCACATTCCTTTTTGCCGGAAGCGGTGCCATTTCTGCTACTTCAAGGTCTATACGGACAAAGATGCGAGCGAGATTGGGCATTACCTCGACGCCGCTACCCAGGAACTGACGCTTTACTCCGAAAGACCTTTCATTGGCGGCAGGAAGCCGAAATTCGTTTATTTTGGAGGCGGAACCCCCTCCTACATCTCTTCCCGCCAGCTTAACAGGCTCGTGGATGCCATGAAGAGGTTGCTCCCTTGGGAGGAGGCCGAGGAGATCACCTTCGAGTGCGAGCCCGGAACCCTAACCGAAGGCAAGCTCAGGGTAATCCAAGAGTTGGGCGTCACTCGCCTCAGTTTAGGTATTGAGAACTTCGATGACCATGTCCTCGAAATCAACGGGCGCGCTCACGGCGCGAAGGACGCCCTGCGCGCGTATGATTTCGCCCGCTCCATCGGATTCCCGCAAGTCAATATCGACCTAATCGCGGGGATGGTGGGGGAGACCACCGGCAACTGGCGGGAATGCGTGCGCAAGACGATCTCGTTAGCTCCCGACTGCGTCACCATCTACCAGATGGAAATTCCTTACAACACCACCATCTTCAAGGAGATGAGGGCGAAGGGAAAGACCGTCGCGCCCGTGGCCGACTGGAGAACCAAGCGTGAGTGGGTCAGTTATGCTTTCTCGGAGCTGGAAAAGGTCGGCTACAGCGTTTCGAGCGCCTACACAGCGGTCAAGGATCCTGGGCGGACCCGCTTCCTCTACCGGGACCTCTTGTGGACCGGCGCGGACATGCTCGGCCTCGGTGTGGCTTCTTTTTCGCACGTCGGCGGCACCCACTTTCAAAATGAAAGCGATTTCGGACCCTATCTTGCCACACTCGATCAAGGGAGGCTTCCAATCTGGCGCGCTTTGACGCCGACCCAGGAAGAGCGCATGATTCGGGAATTCATTCTTCAAATGAAGCTAGGGCATGTTCACAGGGCTTACTTCCAAGGCAAGTTCGGGGTCGACATTCGCGAGCGGTTTGCCGACTCCCTGAGCAAACTCGAGGATCGCGGCTTTCTGGCGCTCGATGAAAACAGTTTGCGACTGAACCGCGCAGGCCTCTTGCAGGTGGACAGGCTGCTTCATGAGTTCTTCCTGCCGCAACATCAGAACGCGCGGTATACCTGACGATCGTGCTGCCATCTAAGGATTCCAACCGGGAGACAGTCCGTGCAAGGGAATAATCTCTATGACGCAATCGTGATTGGAGGTGGGCCCGCCGGCTCGACGGCGGCGGCGATCCTCGCCAGTAAAGGCCGCAGGGTCGTGCTGTTCGAAAAGGAGAAGTTTCCCCGCTATCACATTGGCGAGTCATTGCTCCCCTATACTTACTTTCCACTCCAACGCATGGGGCTCATCGAGCGGTTGAAGAGCTCTCATTTCCCCAAGAAATACAGCGTCCAGTTCGTAAGCAGCGATGGGCGGGCCTCTCAACCCTTTTATTTTTTCACGCACCTGAAACATGAAGCTGCCTGCACCTGGCAGGTCTTGCGCAGTGAGTTCGACCAGATGCTCCTCGACAACGCGCGCGCCAAGGGGGCTGAAATACTGAACCAGACCATGGTGCGGGAGATGATCCAAGAAAACGGCGTCGTTACCGGAGTGAGAGCCGTCGACAAGAACGGCAAGACGCTCGAATTCCACGCTCCGATGGCCATCGACGCCAGTGGACGCGATGCCTTTGCTGTGACGCGCAAGGGGTGGAAAGTGCGCGACCCGTACTTGAACAAAATCGCCGTGTGGACCTACTATCAGGGAGCGCTGCGCGACCCTGGACTCGATGAGGGCGCCACCACCATTGCTTACCTCCCCGAGAAGGGCTGGTTCTGGTACATTCCGCTGCCCGAAGATATCGTGAGTGTGGGCGCTGTTGCCGAAAAGAGCTACCTCTACAACGGCACGCGAGATCCTACATCTATCTTTCATCGCGAGGTGGCAAACAATATCTGGATCCAGCAGCACCTGGCGCGCGGCCGGCAGACCGGCCCGTATCGGGTCACCGGAGAGTACTCCTATCGTTCCCGCTATTGCGCTGCCGATGGATTGATCCTGACCGGGGACGCCTTTGCCTTTCTTGACCCCGTCTTCTCTTCCGGGGTCTTCCTGGCGCTGCGCGGCGGCGAGCTCGCCGCCGACGCCGTCGACGCTGCCCTCACGCGGGGCAACGTGGCCGCATCACAGTTCAGCGATTATGGAGCCCAGATGTGCAAAGGCATCGAGGCCATGAGGAAATTGGTCTATAGCTTCTACGACCACGAGTTCAGCTTTCGACAGTTTGTGGACCGCTACCCGCACCTCCACGCCGATCTGACCGACTGCCTGATGGGCAACCTGTTTCGCGACTTTGATCCGCTGTTCGAGGCGGTCGGGAAATTTGCTGGCGTCCCGGAACCGCTGGAGCATGGCGGGCCGTTGATCGAAGGTCGATGAAACGTGGGCTCGGAATTCAAGCTGACGCGCGAAGTAGAGTTTTCCGATGTCGATATGGCCGGTATCATGAATTTCTTGAACTTCTTCCGATTCATGGAGGCCGCCGAGCGCGCGTTCTTTCAGTCTCTAGGTATCTCCATTCATCAAGCGGGTAGCCGGCTGGGCTGGCCGCGGGTGCATGCGGCCTGCGACTTCAAGCATCCTCTCCGGTTCGAGGACGTTGTGGAGATCTGCCTTTTTGTGCGCGAGAAGAGGAAGAAGAGTATTGTCTATAGCTTTGTCTTCCGAAAGTTGAATGAGCAGCCCGCTAGAGAAATCGCGCGAGGAACACTGGCGGTCGCCTGCGTGAGACTCGACAAGCGGGGCGGCAAGATGACAGGTATTCCGATACCCAAGGCCATTCGAGACAAGATTGAAGTCGCGACAGAAGCACATTACATTCGTGCCCCTAACCACCTCCGGTTTCGCCGATCCGAGCGCCCTTCGGGCGCACCAGCTCGCAAAACTCCGCGCGCTTCTGGCGGCGTCTGACCAAGCCTTGCGCCTAGCGGAGTGCGGCCGAACCGGCCGCGTGCGGGTCAAGACGCTGGCCCGCGAGTTCTTCAGGCCACGGTTTTTGGAACGGGATGAGACGACGAGGAGCCGCCGGATCTACCGCATTCTTGGAAGAGCGTGCGCAACGCGCGGCCTTTTTTCCCTAGTTCCGGAGGACATCTATTGATGGACAGCCAGGTGAATGTCGGATGCATGGGCCGATTGAACCTGGCTGGGATTTCTCACCGGCTGAGGGTCCGGACGAGTTGCGCCTCGTCAGTCAAGACAGCGGGTCGAGTTGTCCGGCCGAGACTCCCGAGCCTGCCAGGTCCAAGCTCGGATGTATTACGGTGGCCTGGCTGGGGTGAGGAAGGCGCCGTATGAAGATCCTTGCCTTCACTGCCGGCGCCGGGCCGATGTATTGCGGAAGCTGTATCCGCGACAACGCGTTGGCGGCGGAGATCAAGCGCCAGGGCCACGATATCAGCCTGCTGCCCATCTATACCCCGACACTGACCGACGAGCCGAACGTCAGCGAGCACAAAGTATTTTGCGGCGGCATCAGCATGTATCTCGAGCAGCACTTGGCCCTGTTCCGCAGGACCCCCTGGCTGCTGGACCGGCTGTGGGATTCCCCGTGGGCCCTGAAGCTTGCCTCGCGACGCTCCATCCGAGTAAACCCACGCCTCTTGGGTGAGCTGACGGTTTCCATGCTGCGCGGCGAGCAGGGTTTTCAGCGCAAGGAAATCCGGAAGCTGACAAGCTGGCTGCGGAGCCAGGCGCCACCCGACATCGTGACGCTGCCAAACTCGCTGTTGATCGGGCTGGCGCGGCCGATCCGGGAGGCCGTGGGCCGGCCCATATGCTGCACGCTGCAGGGTGAAGACCTGTTCCTCAGCCAGCTTCAGGAACCCCATCGAACCAGGTCACTGGAGCTGATTCGGGCCAACATCGAGCCCGTGGACGGCTTCGCGGCGGTCAGCGAATACTACGCGGAATTCATGTGCCGCTACCTCGGCATCCCCGGCCACAAGATGCACATCGTCCCAATTGGCGTCAGCCTCCAGGGCTGCGATCCCGCTCGGCGGTTGCCCGGCGATCGTTTCACGGTCGGATACTTCGCTCGGGTCGCGCCGGAAAAGGGTCTCGACGTATTGGCCGAAGCCTACATCTGGCTGCGGCGCGAGACTGAGTTTTCTCGAGCTGCGCTTGAGGTCGCCGGCTACCTGGCGCCTGAGCACCGCGAGTACCTCCGCAGCGTCGAACGCAAGATGAAGGACGCGGGCCTGGAACACGAGTTCCGCTATCGGGGCGTACTCGACCGGCCGCGCAAAATTGATTTTCTCCGGAACCTCAACGTCCTGTGCGTCCCCAGCAACTACGACGAACCGAAGGGGATCTTTCTGCTGGAGGCGATGTCAAACGGAGTCCCGGTAGTCGAGCCGCGGCGCGGAGCATTTCCCGAGATCCTCCAGAAGACCGGCGGCGGAATCCTAGTGGGACCGGGCGACGCGGCCAGCCTAGCCCAGGGAATCTTCTCGCTGTGGAAGGACCCTGCGCTCGCGGAGGAGCTCGGCAAGCGAGGTGCCGAGGGAGTCCGCGAGCATTACAGCGCTTCGCGGATGGCCACGCGGGCGCTCGAGGTGTACGCCGGCATCGCTGCCGCGCGCGTCTATGCTTGAAGTTTCCAACGTCTCCAAGGTGTACCCAACGCCCCGCGGGCCACTAACGGTTCTTTCCGGCATCTCCCTTTCCTTAAAGCGCGGCGACGCGGTAGCCATCATGGGTCCTTCGGGAGCCGGCAAGAGCACGCTGCTTTACATCCTCGGGGCGCTCGAACAGCCGACCGCCGGCACGGTGACCCTGGACGGACGAAATCCCGCTCAGTTGGCCGAGAAGCAGCTGGCGGCGTTCCGAAACCAGTTGATCGGCTTCATCTTCCAGGACCATTGTCTTCTGCCGCAGTGCTCGGTGCTCGAAAACGTGCTGATTCCGACCTTGGTCGCGAACGATCATGCCGGCTACCCGGCGCGGGCGCGTGAGCTGATCCAACAGGTGGGGTTGACCGACCGACTGGACCATCGCCCCGCCGAGCTTTCGGGCGGCGAGAAGCAGCGCGTAGCGCTGGCGCGTGCCCTGATCCGGAAGCCGCTTCTGCTACTCTGCGACGAGCCGACGGGCAACCTCGATCAGGCGTCGGCCGATGTGGTGGCTTCTCTCTTGCTCGAGCTGCACCAACGCCAGGAGACCATCCTGGTAGTGGTAACGCATAACGCGGAGCTGGCCTCCAGGTTCCCCGTCCGGTACGAATTGAGTCATGCGAACCTCCACCCTGCTGGCACGTAATCTCACCTGGTATTGGCGGACGAACCTGGCTGTGCTGCTGGGGGTCTCGACCGCGGTCGGCGTGCTCGGAGGCGCACTACTGGTCGGTGATTCGGTGCGTTCGAGCCTCCGGGACCTGGTGCTCGAGCGGCTGGGCAATACCGATCTCGTCATCTCCCGCAAGGGCTTCTTCCGCGAGGAACTGGCCTCGGCCTTTGGTTCTGCCTGCCCCATGATTGCGATCGACGGTGTCGTTGCGCAGGAGCCGAGCGGCCGACGCGCACGGGGTATTGAGATCTACGGGGTCGACGAGCGCTTCTGGAGATTTCAGGCCCAGCCCGGCGAGCCGCCGCGCGACCAGCAAGCCCTGTTGAGCGCTGCGCTCGAGCGGGAGCTGGGCGTCAAGGCAGGCGACTCCATCCTGATCCGTGTGGAGAAACCCTCCGCGATTCCGCTCGAGTCACTGCACGGTCGCAAGGAGGATGTGGGGAAGACCATTCGCCTCCGAGTGACTGGGGCCGCCTTCCACGAGTTTTCGCTCGAGCCTAAGCAGGGCGACGTCCGCGCCATGTTGGTCCCGCTCGCCCGCCTCCAGAGGTACCTCGATCAGCAGGGAAAGGTCAACACCATCCTCCTGGCAAACCGAGGAGCAAGCAGCGGCCCCATCGAACGCACCTTGAAGGACCACTACACGCTCGAAGACCTGGGCCTCCGGCTGCGTCTCCTTGAGAAGCAGCGCTGCCTTTCCCTTGAAACCGACAGCACCCTGATCAGCGACGACCTGGCCGGGACCGCGGCAGCGACCGCGAAGTCGCTGGGTCTCGGTGCGGAACCGGTGCTGACCTACCTCGCGAACAGCATCCGCGTCGGTGGGCGCGAGATTCCCTATTCGGTGGTAACAGCGCTCGACTCCCCGCCCGCGCCGGCCGAAGCCGACGGTATCACTCTCAATCAGTGGGCCGCCCGCGAGCTGCGGGCGAAGCCAGGCGACGCCGTGTCACTCGACTACTATGTCTGGAAATCGGACGGTCGTCTGCATACGGACAGCGCACAGTTCCGTCTGGCACGGGTAGTCCCGCTCAAAGGCACGGCGGCGGACCAAGAGTTCGCGCCGAAGTATCCGGGGATCACTGAGTCCGAGAGCCTGCACGATTGGGATCCGCCGTTTCCTCTTGACTTGAGCCGCATCCGGCCGATCGACGAGCAGTACTGGAAGCAATACCGGACTACCCCGAAAGCGTTCGTCCCGCTCGCGAGAGGCCAGCAGCTCTGGGGCACGCGCTTCGGTCGGCTCACGTCGATCCGCATCTTTCCGCCGTCGGAGGCCTATGGCAAAGAGCTTCGGGCGGCCGTTGACCCAGCTAAAATGGGCCTTACGGTCTTCGCCGTAAGAGCCCGGGGTCTTGAAGCGGCGCGCGGCGCCACCGATTTCGGCGAGTACTTCATCTACTTCAGCTTCTTCCTGATGGTCTCAGCCCTCCTGCTGACGGGGCTGTTCTTCAAGCTGGGAGTCGAGCAACGCATGCACGAGATCGGCGTGCTCCGTGCGCTCGGCTTTTCGATGCCCCGGCTCCGAGCCATATTTCTGCTCGAAGGCGCGTTCCTGGCGGCACCCGGCGCCGTGCTGGGGATGGGGGCCGCGCTGGCCTATGGCGGGCTCATCATGCTCGGACTGCGGACTTGGTGGATTGACGCGGTGGGCACCAGGCTGCTTTCGCTCCACGCGTCGATTGCATCGCTGGCCGTGGGAGCGGCGGCAGGAATGGTCACCGCCCTGGGCTCGATCGCGTGGACCC
The DNA here is from genome assembly GCA_035258565.1 of Candidatus Acidiferrales bacterium. GTDB lineage: Bacteria > Acidobacteriota > Terriglobia > Acidiferrales > UBA7541 > DATFXF01. Next base: position 19,671 of record DATFXF010000358.1, on the reverse strand, counting down.
TGCGAGGCCTCCATCCGGTGACGCCGCGCAGCCTGCTGGCGGGCGTCGAGAGGCGCAAGCCCGGAAGACGCTCGTTGCTCGTTGGAACGATCACCGCTCTAATGGCAGTTGCACTGCTAGCGGCCGCGCTCGCCCGCAAACTGGACCAAACCGCCGGATTCTTCGGTGCGGGCACGCTGTTGCTGATCGCCGCCCTCTCGTTCGAGTCCGCCTGGCTCAATTCGCGTTCCTGGGCGCCCGTGGGCGGTCAAATCACCCTGGGCCTCCGCAGCGCTACCTACCGCCCCGGCCGCAGCATCCTGTGCGTTACCCTGATCGCCTCGGCGACATTCCTCATCGTCTCCCTCGATGCTTTTCGGCGCCAGGGCACATCCACGGGCACGGGCGGTTTCCCGCTCATGGCCGAGTCCGTCCTGCCGTTGATTCACGATCCGGACACGGCCATCGGGCGCGAGGCCCTAAACATTCCGCCGCTCGAAGGAGTCAAGTTCGTCCCCTTCCGCCTGCGGCCCGGAGATGACGCCAGTTGTCTCAATCTCTACCAGCCGCGCAATCCTCGGATTCTTGCGCCTCCTGCTGCCTTTCTCGGGAGCGCCCGGTTCCCATTCCAGGATTCGGTGGCCCGGACGGCAAACCCCTGGCTCCTGCTCGAATCGGAGCCGTCCGATCCGGTCATCCCGGCCATCGCCGACGCCAACTCCATGACCTATGCCCTGCACCTGAAGCTCGGCGAGGAGTTCGTGCTGGACCAAACGCGGTTCCGGATCGTCGCGGCTTTGCGGGACAGCCTTTTTCAGGGCGAGCTACTGATCTCGGAGAAGAATTTCCTGCGCCTGTTTCCGGACGTCGAAGGTTATCGTTTCTTCCTGCTGGACGTCCCGCCAGCGAGAGCGCAGGAGCTGACGGGAGTGCTAGAGGCGGCGCTCGCTGATTACGGATTCGGGATCCAACCGACCGAAGCGCGCCTGGCGGGCTTCCACAAGGTGGAGAACACCTACCTTTCTACATTCCGCAACCTGGGCGCGTTAGGCCTGGTGCTGGGTACCGTGGGGCTCGGGGCTGTCCTGCTGCGCAACGTGTTAGAGCGGCGGCGGGAACTGGCGCTGCTGCGCGCGGTCGGATACCTCCCGCGGCATCTGGCCGCGATGGTGCTGGCCGAGAACGTCCTCCTACTGCTGCTCGGCCTGACCACGGGCACACTGTGCGCGCTGCTCGCCATCGCCCCGGCGGTTTCACTGCGCGGGGGTCACCTGCCAGCCGTGTCGTTGAGCCTGCTGCTGGTCGCGGTCCTCGTGACCGGAGTCGCCGCCTCGCTCGCCGCCACGGCCTCGGCTTTGCGGTCCCCGTTGCTCGAGGCTCTGAGATCAGAGTAGACTTCGAGAACCATGTTTTCTCACCGGGCCGCCTGTCTCGCTGCATTTCTCTTGGCCGCTTGGGCGCAGGATTGGCCACAGTGGCGCGGCCCCAACCGCGACGGTAAAGCCGGCTCATTTAGCGAGCCCCAAGTGTGGCCGGAAAAGCTCAAGCTGAAATGGAAGGTGAACGTGGGCGAGGGACATTCCTCGCCGGTGATGGCTGGCGGCAAGATCTACCTGCACACGCGGCAGGGAGACCGCGAAGTGGTCTCGTGCCTGAGGCCGGAAACCGGACAGGTAATCTGGCAGGAAGGCTATGCGGCCCCCTATACGGTGAACCCTGGGGCCGCCCAGCACGGTAAGGGAGTCAAATCGACGCCCGTGGTCGCAGAGGGCCGGATTTACACCTTCGGAATCAACGGTACTCTTTCCTGTTTCGACGCCCAGACCGGCAAGCCGCAATGGCGCAAGGAGTTCGGCTCGCCGGAATTCGGCACCGCCACGTCGCCGCTGGTTGATCGCGGCCTGCTCATCGCTCATGTCGGCACGAACGGCCGCGGTGCGCTGACTGCTTTCGACGCGCAGACGGGCGCGAAAAAGTGGAGCTGGAAAGGTGACGGTCCGGCCTATGCGTCGTCCATCGTGGCAGAGCTGGGCGGAACCCGCCAGGTAGTCACTCAGAGCCAGCACAATATCGTAGGCATCCGAGCGGCGACGGGCGAGCTCCTGTGGCACATTCCCTTCAGCACCCCCTACGACCAGAACATTGTGACACCGGTTCTCTATCGGGAGACCCTGATCTTCTCGGGCCTCGACAACGACGTGATGGGCATCAAGGTGCTGAGACGCGGCTCGGAATGGGTCACCGAAACGGTCTGGAAGAACAAGGACGTCAGGATGTACATGAACTCGCCGGTGGTGAGCGGCGACCTCCTGTTTGGCCTTTCCTACCTCAAACGCGGGCAGTTCTTCTGCCTCGATCCCCGCAATGGCACCACCCTGTGGACCTCCGAAGGCCGCCAGGGCGACAACGCTGCGATCGTCGACGCCGGCTCGGTGCTCCTTTTTCTAACCAACGACGCCGAGCTGATCGTGGCCAGGAGGAGTGGAAAGGGATTCGAGCCACTGCGCAAGTATTCCGTAGCCGACAGCCCCACCTGGGCGCAGCCGGTGCTCTTGAACGGCGGTCTCCTCATTAAGGACGCCACGACGCTCGCCCTGTGGGGCATTGAGTGAGGTGCGATACGTGATGCGGCAACAAAACACCCGGCGCCGCCGGCGCAGTTCCTTGGTGAGGTGTGTGTTCATAGCGACCGCATGCATCGCTCCGCTATTCGCTTTTGCTGCGGGTGCCGCCAAGCTCGACTGGCCCTCCTGGGGCGGACCCCATGGTGATTTCACCGTCGACGGGAAAGGGCTTCCAGCAACCTTCGCCGCCAGCGCCCCCAAGCGGCTCTGGCAGCGCAGCCTGGGCGACGGCTACTCCAGCATCGTGACCGACGGCTCCCTGCTCTACACCATGTATCGGCGCGGGCACGAGGAAGTCGTGGTCGCCATCCAACCTGACACCGGCGTCACCGCATGGGAGTACTCCTACGACGCAACCTTCCGGCCGGGGATGCCGATGGAATACGGACCCGGACCTCACGCTACGCCGCTCGTCCTCGGCGACTATGTCTACACCATCGGAGTCCTTGCCCGCATGCACGCCTTCGACAAGAAGACCGGCAGAATTGTTTGGTGGAAGGATCTCTACAAGGTTTTTCCCGGCAGCACTTTTGTGGACCGGGGCTACGCCGTGAGCCCCATGGCCTACAAGAACACTATCGTCGTCAAGCTCGGCGAGCACGGGCACGCCGTGGTCGCGCTGAATCCTAAGGACGGGTCGCTGGTTTGGCAGAACCAGAACTTTACGAATGCCCCTTCTACGCCGATCCTGATCAAGGTGGACGGGCAGGAACAACTGGTCACCACATCTAGCGACGCAGTGGTCGGACTCGACCCGAACAACGGCGAACTGCTGTGGAGTCATCCCCACAAGACCTCCTACGGACTCAACATCAGCACACCGATCTGGGGACCCGGCAACCTGCTGTTCATCAGCTCGGCCTACAACGGGGGCGCGCGCGTCCTGCACTTGGCCCAGTCAGGAGGGAAGACCAAGGTCGAGGAGCTGTGGTCAAGCAACCGCATGCGCGTACACCACAGCAACGCGATTCGCATCGGCGACTACGTGTACGGGTCGAGTGGAGATTTTGGACCCGCGCCGATGACCGCCGTCGACGTCAAAACAGGCAAGGTGACCTGGCAGGACAGGACCTTTGGAAAGGTCAATATGGTGCTCGCTGATGGGAAGGTGATCCTGCTGGATGAAGGAGGGGATCTCGCACTGGTGACGCTGTCTCCGGAAGGGATGCAAGTTCGCTGGAGAGTGCCATTGCTCCAAAGTAATGCCTGGACGGCCCCCACACTGGTCGGAACGAGGCTCTACGTGCGGGACCGCCGAACGATGATGGCCCTCGATCTGCGCTAGCAGCAAGGTGTCGCCCATCGGGCGCCTACAGGAGGAGAGACGTGCGCGCGCGAACATCGCTGGCCTTATTCCTTACTGTACTTTCTTTTCCCGCGTTGGCGGAAAACTGGCCGCAATGGCGCGGCCCGACCCTGAACGGCATTTCGACCGAGAAGAACCTTCCGATTCACTGGAGCACCACCGAAAACGTCGCCTGGAAACTGGCTATGCCCGGTGGAAGCGGCGCCACGCCGATCATCTGGGGCAACAACATTTTCCTTCATGTCGCCGATGGCGAAGAGCTGTACCTGTGGTGCGTCGACAAGGCCAAGGGAACGCCAATCTGGAAGAAGTTGATCGCGCACGGGAATTACAAGATCAACAAGCAGAACATGTCGTCGCCCTCGCCCGTTACGGACGGCAAGAGCGTGTACGTGATGACCGGAATCGGCGTGCTGAAGGGCTTCGATTTTAGCGGCAACGAGCTGTGGATGCGCGACCTCCAGAAGGACTACGGCAAGTTCGGTTTGAACTGGGGCTACGCGTCTTCGCCGTTGCTATACGAGGATTCGCTGTACGTGCAGGTGCTGCATGGGATGAGAACACATGATCCCTCCTACGTCATGCGCATCGACAAGAAGACCGGCAAGACGGTTTGGCGCGTAATTCGTCCCACGGACGCCGTCCGGGAGTCACCTGATTCCTACACCACGCCCACGCTGCTGCGGTATGGCAACCACGTGGAGATCGTCGTCACTGGCGGCGATTGCGTGACTGGGCACGATCCGGCGACCGGCGAGGAGTTGTGGCGCGGCAGGGGATCGAATCCCGACAAGAACCCCGCCTATCGGACGGTTGCTTCTCCGGTGGTGCATGACGACGTGGTCTATGTGCCCACTCGTGTGCGGCCACTGATCGCATTTCGCGCGGGCGGCCGCGGGGATATTTCGCAGTCGCACAAGTTGTGGTCGTTCATGAACGGGCCGGACGTGCCTACCCCGGTTACCGACGGGCGGTATTTCTATTCTGTGAACGACCGGGGAATCCTGTGGTGCTTGGACGCCAAAACCGGAGAGGAGATCTGGGGTGGGCAGCGTATCAAGTCAGCGACCTATAGCTCATCGCCGGTGCTGGCGGATGGGAAGATTTATGTCACGAGCGAGGACGGGCTGACGACGGTCATAAAAACTGGACCCAAGTTTGAAGTGCTGGCCGAGAACGATCTGAACGATTACACGCTGAGTTCGCCGGCGATTTCTGACGGGCACATCTTCCTGCGCACGGCCCGGTTCCTGTATTCGATCGGCAAGCCGTAGCCGGACCGGGGACACGGAAGGGCAACCGATGCGTCGTCGGTGCCGGGCCCGAAGATTAGGAAGGCTTGTAGTACAGCACCATTCCCGCCCCCAGCACGGCCAGCAGGAAGCCGACGTAGAGCATCGGGTTGGGCGCGCTTTTCGGCGGGTGCGTGACCATCGAGACGGCCACATTAATGACGGGCGCTCCGCCGAAGACGAGCGGCATCACGTAATTTGGAAGCCCGCCGGACTTGAATGCGTAGATGATGCAGACCGCTCCGAGTGCTCCTAGCGCCCCACCGAGGCCAGCCCAGATCGAGCCGCTGGTGTTGAAGCCGCTCACGCCACCCTGCGACGAAAGCCCCGCCACCGGCACCAGAATGCCAATGAGGAAGTAGGCTACCCCTACACAGAGGAGCGCTTTCAGCGGGTTGCCGAGCGACGTTTGTCCCTTATGCAGCACGGGGCCGTAAATGCCCCACGAGAGCACCGCACCCAAAACAAAAATGATCCACACCATGGAGTGCTTCCCCTCTTTTCTCTGGTTTCGGACGGCACCGTGTTCCATCAGACTGAAGTCTCCAAAGATTCCTGCCCTGATAATTTTTCGGATTCTATCAGTTCTCAGAGTTGGCCGGCGAGCAGGATAACCTGATCCGTTCACCGACATGCCCGCCGATGTAATTTGTTTCGCGACTATGCCATACTGCGCTGCTTCAAGATCTGCGAATTCGGGGCCACGCCGGATAGACGACTACGCCACTGGCCACCACCACACCGCACCGCTTTACCGGAGTTCAATGGGTGATCTGCGCGATCGCCGCCCTGGGCTTCGCGTTCGACACCTATTCATTGCTGGTGTTGCCGCTCATCGTGAGGCCGGCCTTAATGGACGTGGCCAAGGTCAAGCCGGGGACCCCGGAATTCAACTACTGGGTCGGATTGCTGTTCTATATTCCGGCGGTGGCGGGCGGCATCTTCGGGCTGATCGGAGGCTATCTCACTGACCGCTTGGGCAGGCGCCGCATCCTGGTCTGGAGCATTCTGCTGTACGCCTTCTCGGCCTTGGCGTCCGGCTATTCCACGTCCGCATCTACGCTTCTGATCCTGCGCTGCACAACGTTCATCGGCGTTTCCGTGGAGTTCGTAGCCGCGGTGGCCTGGCTGGCAGAACTGTTTCCCGACCCACAGCAGCGAGAGGCCGTGCTGGGGTACACGCAGGCATTCTCCTCGCTGGGCGGGTTGATGATCAGCGGCGCCTACTACCTGGCAGTCACCTACGCCGGGTCGCTGCCGGCGATAAACGGCGGACACGAGGCGTGGCGCTACACCCTGATCTCAGGAATCATTCCCGCGATTCCCCTAATGATGATCCGCCCCTTGCTACCAGAGTCACCGGTATGGCAGGAGAAGAAGTCGAGAGGCATCCTGAAGCGGCCTAGCTTCGCCGAGTTGTTCCGTCCGGAGTATCGCAAGACTACCCTGGTGACGGCGTTGATGTTCGCGTGCAGCTACGGGGCGGCGTTCGGGGCCATCCAGCATATTCCGCGCATCGTCCCAGGCCTGCCGCAGGTTGTACATCTCGCCAGGGCGGCGCAGGAGCAGGCGGTGAGCAAGGTGCAGTTCCTGCAAGAGATGGGGGGACTGCTGGGCCGCTTCCTGCTGGCGTTCTTGGCAGTGCGGATCGTCAGCCGCAGGCGCCTGCTGCGGGTGTTCCAGGTCCCCGGACTTTTCCTGGTGCCATTGGTTTTCTTCTATCCGGCGGTTCACGATCTTCGCATGGTCCAGGTCGGCATATTCCTGGCGGGCCTGCTCACGGTGGCGCAGTTCAGCTTCTGGGGAAATTATCTGCCCAGGGTGTATCCGACGCATCTGCGCGGCACGGGCGAGAGCTTTGCGGCGAATATCGGCGGCAGGATGATCGGGACCTCGGCCGCGCTTCTGACCACGCAACTGGCCAACGTGATGACGGGCTCGACTCCGTTCACGAAACTAGCGTATTCGGCAGGCACGGTGGCACTGCTGGTTTACGCGGTGGGGTTTCTGTCGAGCTTCTGGCTGCCGGAGCCCCAGCGGGGTGAGCTGCCGGAATGATCCGGCCGGACTAGCCGAAGCAGTACAACCGCCCATCCTGCGAGCCGATCACCACGCGTCCCGCAGCAATCGCGGGCGAAGCGGACAGCGGCGACCCGGCTTCGAATGCCCATACTCTCCTGCCGGTGGCCAGGTCCAGCACGTAAAACCGCCCATCATTGGAGCCGACGTAAACACGGTCGCCTGCAATCGCGGGAGATGAGTCCACGCGGGCGCCGGTTGCGAAGGTCCAGATCGCTTTTCCGGTCTTGGCGTTTAGGCAGTGAATGAACTTGTCCCGTCCCCCGACGACGATGCGGTCAGCCGCCGCAGCCGCCGAGGAGTAAAACGGGAAATGCCGCTCGGGGTGTTCGTAACGCCAGACAATTCGCTTTGCGGGCAGCTCCACGCCCAGCACCTCATTGTTAAACGTGCCGAAGTACGCCCACTGGCCCAGCACCGTGGGGGACGCGCCTGTGTATCCGCCGGAGGAAAATTGGAGTACTTCCTTTCCGTCCGCAATGCGAATTCCGCGAAACAGCTCGTCGCAGCCGGCCAGATAGACGATACCGCCGGAGATCACCGGTGTGGCGTGGACGTAGTTGCTGGTGGTGAACTTCCACAGGAGCTTGCCATCACGCGCGGACAAACAATACAGCTTGCCGTCGTAGGAGCCGATCAAAACCCGGTTGCCATCCACTACCGGGGAAGACCTGATCTCCCCGCCGGTTTTGAAGGTCCAGAGCGCCTTGCCGTCCGCCGCGCGAACCGCGTGGAGCAGTCCCGCGAGGTCGCCGATATAGACCACACCGTCGTGCACGGCCGGTGACGATTCGCCGATGCCATCCTTAGCACGGTATTTCCAGCGGAGCTTGCCGGTCTCGAGGTCGATGGCCAGCAAATCGGCGGATTGCATACCCACATAGACCGTTCCGCCCACAATGGCCGCGGACGATTCGATCGAGTCACCGGCCTCGTAGGTCCAGAGCAGCTTGAGCGTGCTCGGGACAGCGGTCGAAGCAACACCAGTCAGTTGGGGATTTCCGCGGAACTGCGGCCACTCGTCCGGCGCGTTTAAAAGCCCGGCCAGAAGGAAAACGATTAGCGGTCGCACGGCCTACCTGGTGAAGTGCTTCAGCTCCCAGCAGGACGGGCCCCGAGCGTCCGCGATCGCTGGCCTTCCACGGTACATCTTGAATGAACCGAGGAGGCGATTATTCGCTTGACGCAAGCGAACTTGTCGCTGGCATCGCTGCCGCGACCTTGGGCCCAAGCCCGTTTGGCGCATCGCTAGGGCCCTCGCGCGAATATTTCGCGCGGCGATGTGGTCCGCGAGCCCAGCGTGCGCGCACAACCGGCAACAAAATAAGGGGCAACCAGTGCCACGATCCTTCCCGGAAAGCAATACCGGACAACCAATCGCAGGCGGCGTTGAACCGCTCTAGATAGGCGAGCAGTGCAGCCCGCTCCTTCGGAAATAGCCGGATTGTCTCAACGTGCGTCAAGTAAATAATCTCGACCGAGGATATAATTTGTGGGTATTTGCGTCAAGCAATCGGGCCATCAAGAAACTGGAGGTGGCCCAGTGGTCTTCCCGCTGGGGGGCCCTTCGGCACAGTGCTTTCTTACGACGCGAGTCATCAGGAGCGCATAGTATGGAGACGACGGCGGCTGGTGTGGACCTCGCGGCCAGGGTAAAGGAAGCGAAGGCGCAGCTAGATGCGCACGTGCGGGAGATCATCGAGTGGCATTTCAGTCCTGAGACCGGATGCTCGTTCTGGTTGGAGTTCGCCTCCAAGCTGGGGTGGAGTCCCAGAGAGGAAATCCACTGCTTCGAGGATTTGGGAAAATTCCCACCCTTTCAGGACGACTGGCTGCGGGGAGGCCCGGTTCGCCGCTGGGTGCCCAAAGGCCTCGCCGGTTTGCCCATCTACGTTTTCGAGACTGGCGGCACGACCGGAGTGCCGAAGAGCCGCGTGGCCATAGAGGACTTCCGCATTGATTATGAGATGTTTAGCGAAACCCTGCCGGAGGAATACTTCCCGCGAGGCGCCAACTGGCTGATGCTTGGGCCCTCGGGACCGCGCCGGCTCCGGCTGGCAGTCGAACACTTGTGCCAGTATCGCGGCGGCATCTGCTTTGGCGTGGACTTGGACCCACGCTGGGTGATCAAGCTCATCAAGCGGGGGCGCATGCAGGAACTCGAACTGTACAAGGCCCACGTCATCGAGCAAGCCATCACCGTGCTGAACGCCGGCCACGACATCCGGTGCATGTTTACGACTCCGAAGCTGCTGGAAGCGCTGGCCGAAGAGCTCGAAGAGCAAGGCACGAGTGTCAAAGGGGTGGGCATTACCGGGATCTTCGCCGGGGGGACTGAATTCACGCCGCAATACACCCGGTTTGCGTTGGAGGAACTGCTCGGCGAGGGCGTGTACATGACACCGACCTATGGCAACACCCTGATGGGCCTGGCGGGCTCGAAACCGGTCACTGCAGAAGAAGGCTACAAGATCACCTACTACGCTCCGCAGCCCCGGGCTGTCATCGAGGTGGTTTCGTTCGACGACTACCAACGGGTGGTGGGTTATGGACAAACCGGCCGTGTGCGGCTGACGACGCTCACGCGAGAGACTTTTATCCCCGGGTTTTTAGAACGGGACGAAGGCCAGCGCGAGCCTCCTTACCAAAAGTATCCTTGGGACGGCATCAGCGGCGTGCGGCCGTTCCGGGAATTCGCGGCGAACACGGCTGTGGGGGTGTATTAAAATGCGAAAGGGTGCGTCTTTGCTTCGAAGGCTTTTTCCATGCTGAATTTGCCGATCTTGCGATGGGGCCGCCCGTACACGAGCCTCGAGCAGGATACCGTCGTGCATTTCGTGACAGGCGAATCGCTGGCCCAGGTGAGCCAAGCGAACACCGGCCTGATCGGCCGCGACATGCGGGAAGCCGGGCGGGCTCGCCAGATCCTCACCGAGATCCCCATCCCGGAGTTGATCGGCATGATGAAAAAGGCGGCGGATCTCTACCTGAATGACACGCTGCCCATGGGCGACGGTGAGCAGTCGTCGGAGGACTTCACCCGCCAGCAGTCGGCTTCCACCGGCCTGCCGGAACATATGTGCAGAGACAACATGAAGAAGAACCACTTCGTGTTGTCGAATATGGACCGAATCCTGGAGGCACTGACGCGCGGGCTCGATCTGAGGATCCTGACACGGGGCTTCGGCTTGGAGCATCGCGGCCTCATGGTCAGCTACCAGACCCAGGCACCCGCACTGGGGTTGGTGCTGCCCTCGAACTCGCCCGGCGTGCATACGCTGTGGCTGCCTGTGCTCCCGATGCAGGTGGGGCTGGTGCTGAAGCCCGGCCCGCAGGAGCCCTGGACGCCATACCGCATGGCTGCGGCCTTGTTCGAGGCGGGGGTACCCACGGAGACGATCTCGATCTATCCGGGACTCGGCGACGTCGGCGCCGAAGTGGTCCGGTGCACAAACCGTAGCATGATTTTCGGGGGAACCACAACCGTCGAGCGTTACAAAGGCGACCCGCGCGTGCAGGTTCACGGGCCCGGGTTCAGCAAGATTCTGCTTGGTGATGACGTTGTGGACCAGTGGGAGAAGTACCTCGATATGATGGTCGAGAGCGTGTTCGCCAACAGCGGACGCGGCTGCATCAATTGTTCCGGCATCTGGTGCTCCCGCCACACCCGTGAGATCGCCGGAGCGCTCGCCGAGCATTTGGGACCGGTTACGCCCAGGCCTCCCGAAGACCCTGAGTCTAGCCTCGCCGCCTTCACCGTGCCGGGCGCGGCGCGGGAGATTTGGGCCCAGATTGAGTCGCGACTCACGGAGCCGGGCGCCGAGGACATGACCACCCGATTCGGACCGCGCCTCGAGGAAAAAGAACGCTGTGCGTATCTGCGTCCGACGGTGATTCATTGCGACTCGCCGGAGCTGGAGCTGGCCAATACGGAGTACATGTTCCCCTTCGTCAGCGTTGTCCGCTGCCCTCAGGAGAAGATGCTTCAGAAGATCGGGTCCACCCTGGTCTGCAGCGCGGTCACCCGCGATAAGGAGTGGCAGCGCAAGCTGATCGATGCGCCTCAGATCGACCGCCTGAATATCGGCGCGATCCCGACCATCAAGCTCGATTGGCTGCAGCCGCACGAAGGCAATATCGTCGAATTTCTCTTTCGCCCCCGGTCATTTCAGGCTGCGCTTGAGGCGGTGGCGGTGTAAATACGCTCCGAGTTCCATCGTCCTTCGCCGTACCAGGAACGTGGGAAGGACGACAGGCTGGTTCGAGCGCATCTTGGGGGACCAAGCCAACCCTCACTGCTCCGAACCAGGCAACGGAGGTTAGGTGAACAAACTTCGCGCGATTCTTCCCCTTGCTCTTTGTGGGCTTCTTCTGTCTGCTTGGCCGGCGCGTTCTCAGTCGTTCCGCGGCTCAATCGTGGGCCGAGTTATCGACGCTTCGAATAAACCCCTCACCAACGCCGAAGTGAGCGTCGTGGACGAGGAGACAAACCGGAGTCGCACGGCGAAGACGGGCGCGAACGGCGAGTTCCTGGTCACGCTGCTGCCGGTCGGCACATATCGGGTTGAAGCGAGCGCTGCCGGATACCGGAAGTCCTCGCGAACCGTTGTTCTCGAGGTCAATCAAGCGATCGACATCGAGATTCCATTGCTTCTTGAGAAGTCGGGAGAGCGCGTCGAGGTCACTGCCGAGGTCGGCCTGGTGAAGACCGAGTCCGCGACGCTGAGCACCGTTATCGACAACCGTGAGATCCGCAACCTGCCGCTCGATGGCCGCAACTTCTACGAGCTGGCATTGCTGGTGCCCGGTTCCGCGCCCGCCGCACAAGGCTCAGCCGGCTCCCAGCGGGGAGACTTTACGTTCCACATCAACGGCGCCCGCGAAGACGCCAACAATTACCTGCTGGACGGTGTGTTTAACGGCGATCCGAAGCTGAATGGATTTGCGGTCACGCCGCCCGTGGATGCAGTTCGGGAATACGAGGTCCTAACCAATACCTATGACGCCTCCTTCGGTCGCAATGTCGGCGGGCAGGTGAACGTAGTGCTCCAGTCAGGCACGAACAAGCTTCACGGCACGGCGTACGAGTTCTTACGGAACTCCGTGCTGGATGGCACGAACTACTTCGCGCTCAAAGACCAAGGGGCAGCCAAAGACATCCGCAACCAGTTCGGAGCCTCACTCGGCGGCCCCATCCGCAAGGACCGCGCCTTCTTCTTCATCGATTATGAAGGCCGCCGGATCCGCGAGGGGATCACCCAAACCACAAACGTTCCCACGGCGCTCGAACGCATCGGCGATTTTTCCCACAGCAGCCTGGTGCCGATCGATCTCGCGAGCGGACAACCCTTTCCCAATCTCATCATCCCCAGGACGCTCATGAGTCCGATTGCGCTAGCCATCGCGGCTCTCTATCCCTTGCCCAATCGCTCGACACCTGGGCAGAATTATGTGAGCTCGCCCACCGCGAAGGACCGGGACGACCAATTTGATCTGCGGCTGGATCACAACCTGAGCAAGTCCTCCGAGTTGTCGTTCCACTACTGTTTCGGCGACCGCGACTTCTTCGAACCCTTCGGCACCCGGGGGTCTTCCGCATCTGTTCCGGGTTACGGCAACGACATTCCCCGGCGGTCCCAGAATGTGATGCTCAGCGAGACGCACACTTTCTCGCCGAATTTCCTGAATGAAGTGCGATTTGGCTTCGACCGCGTCAGCCTCCAGGTCAATCAACAGAATCAAGGCAACAACCTCAACCAAGCGGTTGGTCTGCCGACGGTTTCGACGAATCCTCGTGACACAGGTCTGAGCGAGATCGTGGTCTCCGGCTTCTCCACGCTGGGCGACGAAATCAATAACCCGCAACGCCACACGGTCAATGTGTACGAGTTGATTGACAGTGCAAGCTGGGCTCGCGGCGCCCACCTGTTCAAGTTCGGCATCGATGTCCGGCACTTGCAGCAGAACGCCTTCGCCGACGTGGAATCCCGCGGCCTGCTCGAATTTGTGGGTTTCACTGGGAACGCGCTCGCCGAGATGTTGCAGGATGCGCCAAGTGCTACCGCCATTGCGCGCCTCGATAATCCGCAACATCTGCGCACACAAAGCTACAATCTCTATACTCAGGACACTTGGCGTGTGCGGCCGAATTTGACCCTGAGCCTGGGGCTTCGCTACGAGTACAACACACCCGCGGTCGACCCGCAGGATCGCGCCAGTATCCACGATCCGGCCACCCATTCGATCGTGCCGGTCGGGAAGAATGGCATTCCGCGCGCCGGCTACAACGCAGACAAAAACAACTTCGCCCCGCGCTTGGGGATCGCCTGGGTGCCGGCCGCCGCACGCAAGTGGGTCATCCGCACCGGGTACGGCATCTACTACGATCAATCGGCGCTGGCCCCCGGCGAGGGGCTCTATTTCAACCCGCCGTATTTCAACTCGCAACTTTTTATTCCCTCCGCCCAATTTCCAATCACTCTCGAAAACCCATTCCCGTCCAATTTCCCGGGCTTCATCCCCAACGGGGCATTCACGTTCCAGCGCAACCTGCGCACACCTTACATGCAGCAATGGAATCTCAGCTTCGAGCGACAAATAGGCCGATCGAGCGTCGCCGAGCTGTCCTATGTAGGAACGAAAGGCACGAAGCTGATCAACAACCGCGACATCAACCAGGCCAAGCCGAGCCCGCAGCCGGTAAACCTGCGGCCGGTCCCACAATTCGCCGACATCCTTGCCTATGAATCACGCGGGAATTCGAGTTACAACGCCTTGCAGGCTAAGTTTACGCAGCGCCTCCACGCCGGCCTCTCTGCGCTGGCCAGCTACACATGGTCGAAGTCCATCGACGATGCCTCAGGCTTTTTCTCGAGCGCCGGCGATCCGAATTTCCCACAGGATAGCAACAACGTGCGGGGCGACCGCGGTCTTTCCAGCTTCGATATCCGGCACCGCTTTACGCTCAGCTACTCTTATGATCTGCCGTTGCCAGCCAAGAACATTCTTCTGCGCGGCTGGCAGACCAATGGTGTGTGGACCTTCCAGACAGGCCGTCCGTTCACCATCACCCTTCTGCCCGGTGTCGACAACAGCAACACCGGCCTACCCAGTATCGGATTCGGCGTGGTCGATCGCCCCAACGTTGTGGGCCAACCCCATCTCTCCCATCCCAGCCCCGATCGCTGGTTTGACATCAGCGCCTTCCTGAAACCGCCCTTTGGCTCGTTCGGCAATGCCGGGCGCAATATTCTCGCGGGTCCCGGCTTTGGCTCCGTGAATGTCTCGTTGATCAAGAACACCATGATCCGGGAGGGCCTGCTGCTTCAGTTCCGGGCAGAGATCTTCAATCTGCTGGATCGCGCCAATTTCAATCTTCCGGACAGTTTCCTGGGTTCCCCCAGTTTCGGCCGCATTCTGTCGGCGGGCACGCCGAGGAGAACTCAGTTTGGCCTGAAGTTACTCTTCTAGGCTGGATTCTCGCATCGGCGGCTCGTGTAGCATGTCCTCTTTTGTGCCCACGGGTGATGAGGGCAGGTAGGAGTCGCTGGGGGAGGATCTCGCCAGGCGCGTTCTGATGAGCAGCCCGGCGTCCTGCGTGGGGAAATGGAAGGTGCCATTCGCCGGATCGAGCGCTGCGCTCCGATCGAGGTTCTTGTGGCGCTCAGTCAGGAGGGGTTCGCGGATCTCGGCGGGACGTTGACACCTCCGGGCCTCGTCCTTAGACTCGGACTGGTTTGTTCTGATCGAGCATCTGAGGAGTGGGGTGGCGCGCACACAGCAAATCGTTTGGAGCACGGTCCTCACGTTCCTCAGCGCCGCGGCTGCGCTGGGGCAGGCGTCAGCCCCTGGTGACAAGGCCGAGGCCCTGTGGGAGGCGGCCCGTAAGGGCGACGCGACAACAGTGAAAAAACTCCTCGATGAGGGCGTGGACGTCAACTCGAAGTACCGGTACGGTGCGACAGCACTCTCCTACGCCTGCGATCGCGGGCACCTCGAGGTGGTAAAAGTGCTTCTGGAGCACGGCGCCGACGTCAATGTCAAGGATACGTTCTATCGCGCCACGCCTCTCACCTGGGCGGCCAGCCCGGCCATGGGCCGCAAGCCGCAGCATGTGGAAATCGTTGGGCTGCTCCTCAAGCATGGCGCGCAGGGCCAGGAGGACGCGCTGATCGCGGCGGTTTCTGCGGCCGACGCAGCGATGACCAAGATCATCCTTGAGCACGGTGGCCTTCGCCCGGACACGCTTTCCGATGCGCTCGAATCGGCGAAGAGGGGCGGTCAGCAGGAGATCGTTGCGTTGCTCGAACAGGCCGGCGCGAAGCCGTATGTGGAGTTCAAGATGGACGAGCCACAGCTCGGGCGTTACGCCGGTACGTATCTTAGCACGGGCGGAGGCGAGCTAGTCCTCGCCGTGACGGGCGGCCATCTCCTAGGCGGTCCTCCCGGACAGCGGCTCACGTTTGTGGCGCGCGATGCGACAACGTTTCGGATCGTCGAATTGCCCGGCACGACGCTCAACTTCCGTCTCGAAGAGGGCAAGGTGACCGCGCTCACCCTCAGCCGGGGCGGCAACACGACGACCTACACGAGGGTGGCGGGCAAGTAGATCATGAGACGAATGATGCCGATCCTTGTGTGGCTGATTGCGTGCACATCAGTCTCTGGCCAGCCCTGGCCATCGTTTCGAGGGCCCAACGCGTCCGGCGTCTCCGATGGTCATCCGACCCCATTGAGGTGGAACGCGCCGTCGGGTCAGAGCGTGCTCTGGAAAACGTCCATTCCTGGCCTGGCTGTGTCGAGCCCCATCGTTTGGGGGAACCGCGTGTTCGTCTCCACGGCGGTGAGCAGCGATCCCCATGCAACCATCCGCACGGGCCTGTACGGCGACGTCGAGCCGTCGAGCGATCTGTCGAAGCACTCCTGGCGGCTGGTCGCACTTGACAAGCATACCGGCAAAGTGCTCTGGGAGCGCGTCGCGCACGAGGGCGTCCCACGAACCAAGCGCCACCCGAAGTCGAGTCAGGCCTCGCCGACGCCGGTCACCGACGGGCGGTACGTGGTCGTGTCGTTCGGGTCCGAAGGGCTCTACACCTACGACGTCAACGGAAAGCTGCTCTGGAAACGAGACCTTGGCGTTCTGAACGCGGGCTGGTTCTACGATCCCGACTATGAATGGGGTGTGGGCAGCTCGCCGATCATCTGGAAGAGCTCGGTGATCGTGCAGTGCGACATCCAGAAGAACTCTTTCATCGCCGCATTCGACGTAGCGACAGGGCAACCCCTCTGGCGCACCCCGCGCGAGGAGATCCCCTCCTGGTCGACGCCGACGATCTACGAAGGCAACGGCCGCGCGGAACTCGTGGCGCAGGCCACGAACTTCACGCGCGGATACGACCCGAACACGGGCCAGGAGCTCTGGCGGCTCGCCGGTAACTCCGAGATTACGATTCCCACGCCCATCATCGGGGCGAACCTCATCATCGTGACGAATGGCTACCGCGGTGTGCAGCCGATCTATGCCATCAAGCCGGGCGCCAAGGGCGACATCACCCTGAAAGGCGAGCAGACCCGGAGCGAGTTCATCGCCTGGAGCACGAAGCGCGGCGGACCGTACATTCCCACGCCGCTCATCTACCGCGATCAGCTCTACGTGTGCTTGAACAACGGAGTGCTGTCGGCCTACGATGTTCGCACCGGGCAGCGCCTCTACCAGGAACGCCTGGGGGGAACCGGTGGATCGTTCAGCGCGTCACCTGTCGCGGCGGACGGCAAGATCTATCTTGCGAGCGAGGATGGCGACGTCTTTGTCGTCAAGGCGGGGCCGACGTACGAGCTTCTGGCCACAAACTCGATGGGCGAGGCCCTCATGGCGACGCCAGCCATCTCCGACGGCCTGATCATTATTCGTGGCCTCAAGGACGTCTTCGCTATCGGACAGCCAGCCCCGACCAACCCTAGCGTTCGGCGGCGTTGAGGCTGTAGGCGGCCATTTGCGTGAGGCCGCTAGGAGTGGTGGCCGAGGCCGTAGCCACAAAAGGTGAAAGCGGCGGGAAACATAGGGCCCGTCGAGAACGTATCATACGCTATGACCCTCACACAGAAAGGCGAACCGAATCGTGGGCAGCAGCTGCGGGTGTGGCCGGGCGTTGTCGCCGTTATTCTGCAGTGGTTTGCCTGGTTTGTCTTACCGATTGTGGTGCCGGAGGCTCTGATCTTCGGAGCGCTTGGCGGACTTCTGTGCGCATTAGTTATCCTGGTGTGGTGGGCGTTCTTCAGCCGGGCGCCGCGATCCGAGCGCTTGGGCGCAGTCGTGCTGATGATCGTCGCGGCGATCGCGACGTCGCGCGTCATCGACAAGTCGATTGCGACGGGGATGATGGGGATGATGTTCCCCATTTACTCCATCCCGTTCCTGAGCCTCGGGTTGGTTGCCGGGGCGGTGGCCGGCCGCCGCCTCGCTGACGGACCTCGACGCACTACGCTGGTCGCGACCATCCTGCTTGCCTGCGCGGGCTTGGCATCACTGCGCACCGAAGGCATTACTGGCGAAGGCCGTTCACAGCTCGCCTGGCGTTGGACGAAGACCTCCGAGCAAAAGCTATTGGCTCGGGCCGGCAGCGAACCGACAGCGCTACCGGCGGCCCCGGCAGCAAAAGAGACTCCTGAGGAACCTCGCGCGCCCCGATCCGGCGGCGAGCCTCCGGCGCCCCCGGAAGGGCTTCGGGCGTCGCTGCCAAAGACTCTCCCATCCCCTCGGGCCGCAACGCGGACCGGCGCCGACTGGCCCGGCTTTCGCGGACCTCATCGCGATGGCATAGTCACCGGCGTGCGGATCAAGACCGACTGGGCTTCATCGCCGCCGGTTCAACTGTGGCGCCGGCCGGTCGGACCGGGTTGGTCGTCGTTCGCAGTCCGCGACGGCCTCCTCTACACTCAGGAGCAACGCGGTGACTTCGAAGTTGTCGGCTGCTACAACGCGACCACTGGCGAGCCGGTGTGGGCTCACCGCGATGCCACCCGCTTCTGGGAATCAAATGGCGGCGCCGGTCCTCGCGCGACGCCGACCCTCCGCGACGGGCGCGTATATACTTTTGGCGCAACGGGAATCTTGAACGCACTCGATGCCATCAACGGTGCCGTGGTGTGGACGCGCAACGCGGCGTCCGACACCGGCACCAGGGCTCCGCACTGGGGCTTCTCGAGCTCACCGCTGGTGGTGGATGACGTTGTCATTGTCGCGGCCGCCGGCCGGCTCGCCGCCTACGACCTCGCCACGGGTGATCCGCGCTGGCAGGGACCCGACGGCGGCATGAGCTACAGCTCCCCCCACCTGTTGACCATCGGCGGAGTCGCGCAGGTCCTACTGTTGAGCGACAACGGCGCCACCAGCGTCGCGCCAGCTGACGGCAGGGTGCTCTGGAAGCACTCATGGCGAGGCTTCACCGCCCTGCAGCCCGCCCTGACCGCGGACGGCGGCGTCCTGATCACCACCAGTGAATCGAGCGGAGGAATCGGCACGCGCCGCCTGGCGGTCGCGCACGGGCCAGGCGGATGGACCGTCGAGGAGGTGTGGACCTCGACCGGACTGAAGCCCTATTTCAATGACTTCGTTGCTCACAAAGGCCATGCCTTCGGGTTCGACGGCGGCATCCTCGCTTGCATCGACCTCGAGGACGGCAAGCGCAAATGGAAGGGCGGACGCTACGGCCACGGCCAGTTGCTCCTGCTGGCTGATCAGGACTTGCTGTTGGTTGTGTCGGAGGAGGGTGAACTCGCCCTGGTGGCGGCGGACCCCGGCCAGTTCACCGAGATCGCGCGGTTCCCGGCGCTGGACGGCAAGACCTGGAACCACCCCGCGTTAGCCGGCGACATTCTGCTAGTTCGCAACGATCGGGAGATGGTCGCGTTCCGCCTGTCCCCCGGAGGGGGCTGATCAGGGCGGCCGCCTGCAGGCGCCAGCAGTAACTCAAGTTCTATGTAGTCCAAGCTGCTCAGAGAGATAAAACCAGCCGTGCCCAGTAGTTTGCACGGGCACCTTGCTAAGTTACTGCAGTAGCGGGTTGAAATGCTGTTCAACGAGCGCCAATTCAATTCAGTGACTTACCGGCCGCGCCCCCTTCCCTGCTTTTTAAGGTGTGTCCATGTATGAGGTGCCGTTACGCGACACTGACGCTTCGCAGTTCGTCTCAACACAATCCGTAGTGCAATTCTAAGGCCGTATCGAGCCATCGCCACAGGCACACCAGTACGTTTGGCGGTTTAGAAGGGCCTTGAATAGCAACCTTGGCGTTCATGCGAATCAGGCGGTCTTTGGGAAACTCGCGCTTGTTTGCTTGGCCGATCGTGAGCCGGTAGAAAGGTGGCATGGGCGGCCTTGCTGTTCCCGGGG
>DATFXF010000357.1:0-3300 GCA_035258565.1 Candidatus Acidiferrales bacterium | reverse complement strand
GACTTGGTCAGAGGGGCGGCCTAAGATGGCGGCCCAAGGGCAGGTTGCCTCTCCGTGATCGGCCAAACAGTCTCCCACTATCGCATCCTGGAAAAGCTGGGTGGCGGGGGCATGGGTGTGGTGTACAAGGCCGAAGACACCAAGCTCGGCCGTCCCGTCGCCCTGAAGTTCCTGCCCGAAGAGTTGGCCAAGGATCGGCAGGCGCTCGAACGTTTCCAGCGCGAAGCCCGTGCCGCCTCGGCCTTGAATCATCCCAACATCTGCACAATTCACGAAATTGACGAACACGATGGTCAGCGCTTCATCGCCATGGAGTTTCTGGAAGGCCAGACGCTCAAGCACCGCATTGCCGGCAAGCCTCTGGAGATCGAACAGGTGCTGGAGTTGGGGATTCAGGTGGCGGACGCTTTGGACGCCGCGCACTCCCAAGGAATCATTCACCGGGACATCAAGCCGGCGAACATCTTTGTGACCAGGCGGGGTCACGCGAAGATCTTGGATTTTGGGCTGGCCAAGCTTCTGCCAGAGCATCACTCGGCAGCAGAAGGAGTCAGCGTCTCGCGCATGCCTACCGTCACGGCCGACCAAGAGCATTTGACCAGCCCTGGGACCACCGTCGGCACGGTGGCGTATATGTCCCCCGAGCAGGTGAGGGGAAAAGAACTCGACGCCCGCACGGACCTGTTTTCGTTTGGAGCGGTGCTCTATGAGATGGCCACAGGCACGCTTCCGTTTCGGGGTGACACCTCGGGTGTGATCTTTGATTCCATTCTCAACCGGGCACCGACTCGTCCCGTGCGGCTGAATCCAGAAATGCCCGCCAAGCTGGAAGAAATCATCAACAAGGCGCTGGAGAAGGATCGGGAGTTGCGCTACCAGGGTGCCTCGGAGCTACGTGCGGACTTGAAGCGTTTGCGGCGCGATACCGATTCGGGACGATCGGCAGCGATCAGCGCGGCGGCCGCGCCGGCGAGCGCCCCGCTGCCGGTCGTCGTCGCACCGCCCCCGACCGCGGTCCAGGCGGCACAGCCTACAGCCACCGAGCGGCCCCGCCTGCTGACGCGGCACCCGAAACTGCTTATTCCCATTGCCGCTGCGATAGTGGCGGTACTCGCCGTGGCGAGTTGGGTCTTCTATTCCCGTCGGGCGCAGGCCTTGACCGAACGCGACTTCCTCCTGCTGGCGGATTTCGTCAACACCACGGGCGAGCCGGTCTTTGACGGCACGCTGAAGCAGGCCCTGGCGGTGAACCTGGGGCAGTCGCCCTTTTTGAACATCTTCCCGGAGACACGCGTGCGCCAGACGCTGCGCTTGATGGGCCGCTCGCCCGACGAGCGCGTCGTCGGCACGGTGGCCCGCGAGCTCTGCCAGCGGGAAGGAATCAAGGCACTGCTGGAAGGCTCGGTGGCCCCGCTCGGCAGCCACTACGTCATCAGTCTCGATGCGCTCAATTGCGCGAGCGGTGATTCGATCGCGCGCGAACAGGTGGAAGCCGAGAGCAAGGAGCGGGTGATCGCAGCCCTGGGCAAGTCGGCCATGCGGCTGCGCGAGCGCTTGGGCGAATCGCTGAGCACGATTCACAAATTCGACGCCCCGCTCGAGGAGGCCACCACCTCGTCGCTGGAGGCGCTCAAAGCATTCACTCTCGGCGAAGCGACGCGCAACAAGGGCCAGCCTGAGGCATCCATCCCCTTCTTCCAACGCGCCATCGAACTCGACTCGAATTTTGCCATGGCCTATGGGCGGCTCTCCCAGGTCTATGACAACTTGGGCGAAGAAGAGCCGCGCGACCGCTACCGCGCGAAGGCCTTCGAGCTGCGCAATCGTGCCAGCGAACGCGAGCGGCTCTACATCGAGGGGCACTATTACGAGGACATCGGCGACGTGGACAAAGGCCTCCAGACCTGGGAACTCTTCAAGCAAACCTATCCGCGAGACACGAGCACACGGAGCAACTTGCGCGCCCGGTACGCTGATGTGGGCCAATTTGAGAAAGCCCTGGAGAACGGGCTTGAGGACATACGTCTGAGCCCGAATAACTTTTTTGCGTATGAAGCAGCAGCGACAGCCTATACCCAGTTCGGTCGCCTCGAAGAAGCGAAGAAGGTGCTCAAAGAAGCCCTGGCCAAGGGCATCGACGCCGTCAGAATTCACGATGGACTTTATCTGATTGCTCTGACGGAAGGCGATCAGGCAACGATCAAGCAGCAGGTCGAATGGGCGCGAGGCAAGCCTGAGGCCGAACTCGATATGCTCGGTATGGATAGCGCCGTGGCCGCGTCTCACGGCCAGTTGCGCCGGGCCCGCGAGCTGACCCAGCGCGCCATCGAACTGGCCGGACAGTTGAAGCGGAAGGACGCCGAGGCGGGGGCTCTCGCGCGCCAGGCTGTGGCCGAAGCGGAGTGGGGACAGAGTCGCCAGGCTGAGGCCGATGCGGCGGCCGCCCTCGGTGTTTCCCGCAGCACGCTAATCGTGGTCCTGGCAGCTCGAGCGTTGTCGCTCACCGGGGCGGACAGCAAGGCCGAGGCGTTGCTCGGGGATCTCGCCAAGCGCCGCCCCGCCGATATCGTCTTGCAAACGATGGACCTGCCCATGGCTCGGGGAATGGCAGAGCTTCATCGTGGGCAGACCGACCAAGCCACTCGGACCCTCGAATCCTCCCGCTCGTATGGCGACTTGTGGGACAAACGCCCCCCGATAACAGGCACGGTGCGGTTCGGGCCGCTCTATGCACGCGGCGAAGCCTACTTGAAGGCCGGCAAAGCTCGTGAGGCGGCCGAGCAGTTTGAGCAGATGCTGAAGCAGCGCATGCTCTTTCCGCTCGATCCCCTGCTTACGCTGGCGCATCTCGGTCTGGGCCGCGCCTACGCCGCTGCTGGCGACGCGGCCAAAAGCCGCACAGCCTACCAAGATTTCTTCGCGCTGACAAAAGACGCCGACCCTGACATCCCTATCCTCCCGTGGGCCAAAGCCGAGTACGCCAAGCTGAAGTAGCCGCCTGCGCTCCGACCCACGCTTCCAAGACCTGCTGCGCCGCATCGGCCTGCCGCCGTAAGCTGTTCGCATACGCACTTAATCGGAGTTCAACTCTCTGACCCCTATCTAGCCTTCCACCAGCGCTGACCTGTCCACAGTGACCGATTTCCGGAATTGCTCCGCTCCTCCGCTGTAGCACCCAATAGCACTCGTTGAGATGGGCTGGGGATGTATCGCAGTGCGACATGCTCGACACGCAGCAGTGCTCCTAGGCCGGTCTCTGCGCGATTGCGGGCCATCGTAGCGCGGGACCTGGATCGAGAT
>DATFXF010000356.1:0-24189 GCA_035258565.1 Candidatus Acidiferrales bacterium | reverse complement strand
CACCCACGCGGTCAGGTGAGAATGGTGCTGGATGTGACGCGCTTGGTCGAGGTGATCCCGACATTTGAAGACGAGACCCAGGCACTGGCCAGCTTCCGCGAGGCCACGCGGTCTGCACCGGGAGCGGCTCAAGGCTGAACTTCTGCGTGATCACAGATCGGGGGGGGGCACCGGGTGCGAAGATATGGATGGCCACACATCACTGGCGCATAGGGTCTACTGTGGCAGCCCGATGCGGCGCAGCAAGTCCTGAAAGCGCGGGGCGAAGCGCAGGCGGCTATTTCAGCTTGGCGTACTCGGCCTTAGCCTGCTGGAGGATAGAAATATCGGGGTCGGCGCCTTTCCACAAGGCAAAGAAGTCCGGATAGGCGGCGCGGAAAACCCTTCGTTCCAACCCTCCCAACAAAAACCGCTTTCTCAAACTAAATCTTGCTCACCATTCACAGGTCACGCCACACGCACAGAACATAGGCTTGGACGTGAGGGGCGGACACGGAGCCCGCTCCAGCGGACGCTATGTTGTCGCGCGCTAGTCGTTGCCTCCATGGACGCGGATTTGCCCGCGGATTTCACCGCCAGGATACTTGGTGGTGTGGACGTTGGCATAGCCATCGCCCGCTAGGATGTAGCGGATCACGTCGCTAAGATCGCCGCCCGTAAACCCCTGGCCATTCGGGGGATTCGGATCAGTCCGCGAACGTTGCGCGCCAAGCCACCTCCGCAGCCTGCCGAAATGAATGCGGAGACCAAGGCGGAGACAGTTACAATGGAGCCTCTTCCCTCAGGCCGCGAGAGTCGCGCGTGTCATCGAATCCAATGCCTGCGAGGCGAAGTTACCGATGCACTGGTGGATACTGCTGGGGCTGGTCGTCTTCGTGGCACTCGAGATTACCTTCTGGGGCCGGCCGGTGCCGCGAGTGTTCACCGCCGTACCTGCGGGCTTTCGCACAACCAACGAATGGATGCTCGAGCTCCGCGCGAGTCCTCCCGAGCTCTGGCGCGCCCGCGACACCGATGGAGACGGGGTGCTCGATGAATTCCACACGCCTGCGGGCGTCTTTCTGCGGCCCGGACTGCAGTCCGAGCCGCGGCGCTGGCTGGCAGTCTGCCTAGACGGTGTGCCGCTAGAGCTGATGCAGAATCTATGGGACCGCGGTCATTTCCGCGAATTCTACCGTCCCACGGCGACGATCAGCACGCTCCCGTCGGATAGCGAAGCCGCGCTGACCGCGGTGCTACACGCCGCGCCGGGACATGGCTACGAGCACCGTTACTTCGATCGGGTCCACAACAAGATTCGCGGCGGAGCCTGGGTGACGCTCAGCGGCGCGGATGTCCCTTATATCAGCGCGCTCGACTACGACGCGCCCGGCTGGACCAAAGCGGTCGTCTACGGCGTCTCAGTCAAGAGTTATCGCGCCGACCTCGGGCGCTTCCGCAAATTCTTCCTTGCCAGCAAACGATCTGTCTTTCTGGCACACATCGCGACCATCGACTCGCTCTACCATCTCTATTCCGCTCGGGCCGTCGAGCCGTTCCTATTGGAGTTCGAGTCCTTGATCCGCGACCTCTATCTGGATGCGCGCGGTGAGCTCGGGGTGCTGGTTTTCAGCGATCACGGCAACACGCAGATGCCAAGTCGCATAGCGCCTCTCGAGTCTCATCTTTCGCGCTGCAGATGGCGCCTCCGCAATTCCCTTTTGGGCCCGCGTGATATTGCCGTGCCCGCCTATGGTTTGATCGGTTTCGCGGCCATTTATTGCCGCCCGCCCGGCAGAGCGGACCTCGCGCGTGATCTGGCGGCGCTCGAAGGTGCCGATGTGGTCATCGTGCGTGACGCGCGGGAAGACCGCGTGGCGATTCTGCGCGGAGCGTCGCTAGCAGAGTTACGCTGGAGCGCGGACGGCAGCCGCTTCTGGTATGAGGTGCAGGCCGGCGACCCACTCGAGCTCCTAACCGTATTCGACGGGTTGCGCGCCGCCGGGCGACTCGCGCCCGATGGCTCAGCCACCGACCGAGACTTGTTTGCGGAAACCTGGGCGGGCGCGTATCCCGATGCCGCGGCGCGAATCCGTGCTTGGGCGATCAACCACGTGCAGAATCCCGCCGACATTGCGTTGAGCCTGAAGCCGGGCTTCTACTACGGCAAAGCCATCTTTCAATACATCGTCACGATCAACAGCACGCACGGCGGACTCGATGCGCCCTCCTCACTCGGTTTCGCCATGGCCACTCGCCCGCTGCCTCCCGCTATACGCTTGAGCGACCTGATCCCGCAAGAGTTCCTCAAGAACCGAGACGGAATCACAGATCAACACCGATGAACGCAGTTGTAGCGAGAGAAGAGAGAGGAAGGAAAGAGTTCAGCGCCGAAGCTCGGCGGCAATCTCGGCAGCCACTTTGCGTGCGCGCTCAAGGTCCGAAGGATCAAAGGAGATGGCCGCGACGCGCGGATGGCCTCCGCCGCCATAGCGCTCGGCCAAAGAGGCCAGGTTTCTCTCCTCCGCGGCCGGGTTCCAAGGATTCGAGCCCACGGAAACCTTGGCACGCATGTGTGAGGCGCTCACACCGACCGAATAGCGGCAGTCGGGATGAAGCAAGTAAGGGATAAACTTGTTGTAGCCTTCGAGGTCTAGATCACTCACGTCGAAAAAGACCACCCCGTCGCGAGCCTGGGCACGCTGGCGCAGGACCTCGATGGACCGTTCGTGTCGCTTGAGTAGTGGCTCGAGATGGCGGGCGACGCTCGGCAGTCGCACGATCTCCCGTAGCGGCAGCGCGGCCAACTCTGGGATCAGCTGCGCGGCCAGGCCGGATTCCGGCGCCGCTTCGATTACCAGTGCAAGTTGGGTGGCCGGTTCAGTCAGCCGGACCGCGGACTCCGGAGTGGGAAATTGCGCGCCGTCAATGACGTCACCCCACCGGATCAGCTCTGCCAGTGGGCTCGTGTCGAAGCCGAACTTCTCCCGCGCCACCGTACCCAACAACAAGGTACAAGATTTGTAATCGGGGTCGTAAAACTTGCGGCCGGAGCTGTCCGCGCGGAAGTGTTCGGCGTCGGCGGGAGTGAGGAAGGCACTCTGGTGGTGGTCGAACCACCAGGTGACGCGCGGCGAACTCGAATACTTGAAGTCTACGATGGCGTTTTCGTCACCATCGAAGAGTCCTTCCTCGAAGGGTTGCGCGGCCCGGTGGGTCAGTCCGGTGAAATGAAATTCGGAATCGGGGTTGATGCGCTCGCGATAGAAGCGCATGAAGACGGCAGCCGATGCGGCGCCGTCGAAGCAACGATCGTGGAAGCAGACGCGAACTTTCACCGGGTCCTCGAGTCACCTGTTCGAACGCATCCCACGGGAACAGTGCAAGATTTTCGCTGGGGCAAAGCCATTAAAGATGGACGCGCTCGGAAAGATTGTCAAGGGAAAAGCCCGACGCTCACATCGTATTCCCTTCTCCCCAATCCCGCGCCTGGCCTGACTTTCCAGTGCGGAAAGGATTACGTAGGGAGAAGCTTGCCTGCTTCCCCAGCCGGCGCAGTTCCTCTACCATCTCCGAAGGAGGGCAGAATGTCCAACCAGAAAAGCATGTACGCTGGTCTTTCCGATTTCTCTTTCCAGGATTTGGTGACGCCTCAGCTCCTCAAGCCGCTGTATGCAATTGCCCTGCTCGCGGGCGGGATCTCGCTTGTCGTTTTCGTGTTCCAAGCCTTGCAGCAATCGCCAGCGCAGGGTCTGCTCGCGCTGGTCTTCGGCCTGATCGGGCTTGTGGTGTGGATCCTGTACATCCGAGTGGCGCTCGAGGTGGTGGTCGTGCTGTTTCGCATCGCGGAGAACACGCGGCGCATGGCCGGAGAGTGATAGATTCGCACGAAGCATCCGGCATAGGAAGGGACACGCGGAAGGCGGCTGCGCAAACGCTTCCCTGAGGCTACTTCCCGGCGAGACTCTCTGCGAGGTCTCCAGCCACCGGAACCTTAAACCGCTCGCCCTGGTAGGCTTTCACCATGAGGAGGATCCAGAGGATGAGGCTCACGAGTCCGATCAAGTGAAACAACAGAAACCCGAACGAGACGCCCGTCCAGCCGACGCCGCCGCCCAGCCACCAGCTCATACCGAAAGCGAATGCGAACACGACGCGCAGAAGATGGAGCCCACCAAACACAACCAGTGACTGCGCAGCGTGGAAACGCACCGAGGGCCGACGATCAATGAGAAGGAAGATGAGCCCCGTAATCCATCCCACCGCATAACAAAGAAGCCCCGCTACATTCTCCGACAAGCCCGACTGCTTCGCGCCCACCGTCGGCGGCGCCCCTTCGGCTCCCGCCTGCGGCGCGCCGCATTGCGGGCAGAAACCGGACTGGCCGGTGACTTGCGCCCCGCATTTGCTGCAATAGGGCATGGGGGCCTCCTCGGAAGAGGAAAAAAGGGCAAATCTGGCGGGAAGGCTAACAAATGCATCAGGGAAGCGCAAGCCTACAGCGGAGTGCGGAGCGCCGTACCGTTTCGAAGCCAATTTGCCGGGCAAATTTCAGTAGAATGGGCCGGCTTCATTTCCTTGGCTACCGATCCCATCGCCGCATCGCGACCCACGCGCAAGGTGCTGGGCCTCACTTGGCCGCAGCATGTCACGCCGGCCGAGCGAAAGTCGCTCATCGCCGGCGGGCTTGGCTGGATGCTCGACGCCATGGACGTGCTGCTCTACTCGATGGTGCTGGCCTACCTGATGCGCGACCTCGGCATGAGCAAGGCCACGGCCGGTCTGCTGAATTCTCTTACGCTTCTCGCTTCCGCCGCAGGCGGGTTGCTCTTCGGACTCATCGCTGACCGCATCGGGCGCACGCGCGCGCTCACCGCTTCCATTCTTGTCTATTCGCTGGCCAGCGGGGCCTGCGGGCTTTCTTCCACCATCGTGCAGCTGGGAATCTTCCGCTTCATCCTCGGCCTGGGAATGGGCGGGGAATGGAATACCGGGGCGGCGCTGATCGCCGAAACTTGGTCCGACGACCACCGCGGCAAGGCCCTCGGGCTGATGCAGTCCACCTGGGCCATCGGAGAAATGCTTGCCGCAGGCGTCACTGGACTAATCCTACCGCGGTTCGGCTGGCGCGCCGTGTTCTTCGTCGGCGTCCTTCCTGCGCTCGTGGCCTTCTGGATTCGTCGGCGCGTCCCAGAGCCCCCAATCTGGAGCCAACGCGCGAGCGAGCCGCGCGGCGCACTGGGCTTGCTCCGGCGCAAAGACATCCGCGCAAGCGCCCTCTTGGCCACAGCTATGAACGCCTGCACCATGTTCGGCTACTGGGGCCTGTTCACCTGGATCCCATCCTATCTCTTGTTGCCGATCGAGCAGGGCGGGCGTGGCCTGAGCATCATGAAGACCACGCTATGGCTGGTCGTAATGGGCGTCGGAAAATGGTTTGGGTACACGTTGTTCGGCTTCTTTGCGGATGCCGTGGGCCGGCGCAAGAGCTACGTCACTTACCTGCTAGTCGCGGCGGTGCTCGTGCCGCTCTATGGCATGACCAAGAGCCCCACCGGGCTGTTCCTCCTCGGGCCGCTCGTGGCCTTCTTCGGTACGGGATACTTTTCCGGCTTCGGCGCCATCGCCTCGGAGCTCTTCCCGACCGAGATTCGTGCCTCGGCGATGGGCGTCAGCTACAACATCGGCCGCGGCGTTTCAGCGCTCTCTCCCATCACCGTCGGCGCGTTGGCGGCTCGCCACGGCCTCGGCTCGGCCTTCTTGCTCCAGGCGGGAGCCTTCTTGCTGGCTGCCCTCCTGGCCAGCGCGCTACCGGAGACCAAAGGCAAGCGGCTCGAGTAGAGGGAGGCAACTGCGGCTCCGGAGTATGGTTAGGATCTCCAACGGGAAGCCGCCCGGTGGTATGCGCGCTTTAACTCGTCCATTGCGGTATCGAGTTTCTTCTTGGTTTCTTCCCAGGCAGAAGTGCTCGCAGCCTTCAGTTCTTCAAGCTTTTGGCGGGCGAACTCTTGCTGCTTGCGCAATTGGGCCACTTGTCTATCGATCGCTGCCTTCGACTTTGCTGCCTTTTCGGCCTGAGCCTTCAGGTCCTCAATGCGGCGATCGAGCTCCCTCAATTCCGCTTCAGCCTTCTTCTGGTATTCTTCTTTCTGTTGTTGGGCGTATGATTCGGCGGTTTGTGCTGCTTTTTGACTCTCTCGCGTCACTTCTTCAGCTGTTACCTGGGTCTTTGACGTCTCTTTGCTCGTGCTGCAAGCGGCGAACAGAAAAAGAGACACAGCAATGGCCAGAGCTGTGGCAATCTGTGCCGCTCCTACTCTGGCGGCGCTGATTTTCGCCCGCGAAGGAATAACCAGTAGCAACGTCGACCAACTCCTTTGATGGCCTCGAGGCGAACCCCCAGTCCTCCCGTCGAGCTGTCCCGGGATCTGTTGGGGTTCGCCTCGGGCGCATCTAGAAGCGGTGAACTAGGTTAGCTCTTTGCCCCTACGGTAACGGGCTGAGTGAGTTTAAAGGTCAGGGGTGTCTCGGGGGGAAGTCTGATATCCTTCTTCCCTGTCAAGAAGGCCACCGCGATTCCGGCGCCTGCGCCCACAGGGCCCCCGATCAGAGCTCCCTCGCCGCCAGCAGCAATGGCACCGATGGCTGCTCCTCCGGCGCCGCCGCCGCCAATCCACGCGAGGTTGCGCTTCTTGTGGTTGCCGCCGACGCGAGAGATGGAAGTCGTGCGAAGCTCATAGGACTTGTCGCCGACCTCCATTTCTGTGAGCGCCAGCCGCAGGTGGGCCACACCCTTTAGTCGGCCAGACTGTTTTGCTTCCACAACGCGACCCTTCACAGGTGTGCCCTGCGGAAGCGCCGTCTTACCTTCCACGATCACTGGTTCGGAGACTGTGGCAGCAAATCTGTCTCCGGGCCGAGCTTGGTTGCTGGCCAGAGCGTGATCTAAGCGGACATGGATGGTTGTGCCTTGGGGCAGGGTCACTGGGTCCGCGCGGTTCGCGACCGCGGCACCAGAGACGACCAGTGCCACGACCAAAAGCGAGCCCAGTAGGACGTAGGTTCTTCTACCGAGTTGCATGTTTGCACCTCCGGGTTCCCCCATAAGAGGAAGATGGCTCGAGCTTGCGACAAGTTGCCCCACTAATCAGTTGAAAATAAAAGGCATAACTAATAGAGCAGGCCGTGGTTTCAATTCTTTGTTCTGTTGCGACAATCGGAAGTGAGCAGGGCCGCTGAAGCCTTAGCTTCTCTCAATATCTACTGTAGAATGAAAAGATTACACCTAGCCAGGAAATGGAGTTCGGGCACGCCAGTGCCCTCGGACTCAGTTCGCGGCGATCCAGCGCTCGGAACCAGCCAATTTGACGGCCACCTCGGTGAACCACACGCGCACATCTCCTTTTGCGCTTGGATGATTCAAAGAGACCACCAGGGGACCCAAGTGCCGATTCTCCTCCCATGAGGCCGCGAGCGTCGGCTTGGGAGCGCCGCCCTGATGGTAGGCCCACTGGATGATTCGGCCGTCTTCACCAACGAAGAGCTCGTAAACGTCACCTGGGGTGTAGCCACCGTTGGGCGGATAGGTGACCACAACGCGTCTTCCGTTTCCCGGACCTCTCGGCAATTCATGCATCCCCGTGTCTTCCACCTTGGCGGCCCGGTCCCACACGAGATGGAAGGGGAACAGAAGCCAGTACTGGTCATTGATGAAGGAGGCGTCAATCTCCTTCAGCTCTTGCGTGGGCTGGGCATTCAGTTCACTGCGGAGATAGGTGAGCTTCACGGGCTTGCCCTGCTTGTCTGCGCCTTGAAAGCTGACGCGATCCGTCTTCGGCTCCCACATCCAAGAGCGTGAGCGTTGCTCCTTGCCGCGTTGCACGCGAAAGGTAAACCGCAATTGTTCGACCTGGGCCCATGATTGGATCCCATAGGCTTTCGCGATATGCTGCCGGACGTCCTGCTCGGTCTGGGCGTTGCCCGTCCCGCAGATCACCAGACCAGCCAACACCCCCGTAACCATCGCTAGGAATCTGGGGCGGTCTCTCATCAAGCACCTCACGCCTGGAGGCTGTCCATTGCAGATACTCGAGCTCAGTATAGCAAAGCTTTCTACACAGTTTCTTTCGCTTCGTCGCCAGCAAGGGAGTTGCTGGACAAATTTCAAGAGTCGTTCTTGAACCTTTCCGCCCCCCGAGCCCCCAGGGTAACTATCTCGCACCAGGAACCATTTTGTCGTGTTCGCTTCGGTACCAGTGCAGTGCTAATCTCCAGCCATCCGACCCTACTTGAGGGGGACGTTGTGAGTAGCCAGGGGGCCAGCAAGGCGACACCCATCCGGGAAACACGCAGCGATGCGAGGCGGAGCACGCGCATTGGGCAGACCGTCCCGCTGATCGTTTCCGGTTTAGATAGAATCGGACAGAAATTCCTGGAGCAGACCTCGGCGGTGACCATAAACTGTCATGGTTGCCGCTATCCTTCCCGGTATGCACACCAGCCGGGTTCCTGGATTGCCTTGGGGATCCTGGACCAGGAAGCTAAGAGCAAACCCAAGTTGGTACGCGCACAGGTCAGATTTATGCGCTTGCCTGGCAGCCCACACGACCTCTATCAAGTGGGCGTGGAACTCGAGAACCCAGCCAACATTTGGGGGATTAACTCGGCTCCGAAGGACTGGCTACGGTTTCCGGCGTCGGCCGGCGCCGTAGCCCATTCCGCCAAAGCCGACTTGTCCCCGAGAGGGGCCGAAACTGCTGTGCAAAACGAAGAAAAGCTCCATGCATTGCCATCCTCGGCCACGGTAGACACCGTGGGATCTGCCTCCTCGCCGCCTGAGGGACCTAAGTCGAAAACGCCAGTGCCAGCGTCTGACACCGCGAAGCCACATCAGGAGATGAGCCCCGCCGACCGGCTGCTTGTGGCCTTAGAGGCAAAGCTCGAACGAGCGGTGGAAAAGGCGGTGGAATCGGCAACGACATCCTATCTTGCTGCAGCGGTCTCGCAAGCTGTGCAGGCCATCGAGGATGCAGCCAAGGCCAGCGTGCGTCACTTAGAAGAGCGCCGGCCGCAGCAACTGGCCGCAGCCCGAGAGGAACTTCGCGAACAGCTCAAAACACAGCTCAGCCAGGCTCGCGGGCAATGGCAGGAATCACTCGAAGCCTCCCGCGCCCGTGCTGAAGAGACAACCCGCCAACTTGAAAAAGAGAAGGAGGAGATTCAACAAACCCTCGCCGAGGCGCATGGGTTCCTTCAAGAGGCCGCCCAGAAGCTACAGGACCAATGCTCCTCGCGGCTGCGCGATTCCGTTGAGCGCGCGGTAACCGAATTCAACGATGAGACGGCGCGGATCGCCGACCGGCAGCTCGTCCGCCTTGTCGAAAAGGGACAGGCCACGACGAGCGAGGCTGCAGCCCACATTGAGGCCCGGGCCGCCGAAACAAGGGCGCAAGTCGAATCCGCTGCGAGCACCACGCTAAAGGAATTCCAGCGGCGGGCGGCAGTGGACGCTGACCTGGCCGTCACGGAGAGCCGTGAGCGGCTTGAATCCTCTCTTGCGTCGCTCAATTCCACACACCGAGCGGATTGCGAGGCATGGCAGCGGACTTGGCAGGAGGAGGTGGCCCGCATGGGCGAGAAGTCCGCCCAGCAGTTCAGCGAAAAGTTGGAGTCCCTTGTGACCTCCTGGATGGTCGCCGCTGTGGCCGCCGTGAACCAACAATCCAAAGCTGTGCTCGACTCTCTGGCCAAAGAGGCCGGGCAACGCGTGCGCGATCCAAACAGTGGGTCTGTACTCCGCGGTCCCAGATAACACCCTCTTACCAGACCGCTTAGTTGGCGTGCTGAGCGCCGCGCAGCACCGTCCAGATGCCGCTCTAGCTCGACCGACAACTTTTCCAGTCTCGCGGCGCCGACGAAGACTCCGGATCAGCCCCACTGCTGTCAGATCGAACGCCTTCGCTTCAGCCCAGACTTAGCCTAAGTGCAAAACCGAATCTCTCTACCGCCAAGCCGTAGCGCTCCTCATGGCTGCGGCCGTGGAGGGCGAAACCAACTGTGGAGTGTTTGTCCCCAGTCTGAGCAACGGTATAATCTCTCGCCATAACTGACCGAAGGAAGGAGATGCCGACATGGCCAAGACCAAGCAGTTCACCATCGCTGTTCAGAACCAACCTGGTGCAGTCCTTGAGATCGCAAGAACCCTGGGGAACGCGAAGGTAAATATTCTCGCCCTCTTGGGAACAGCCCAGGGGACGAGCGGTATGGTTCAACTCGTTGCCGAGGATGCTAGGCGAGCAAAGAAGGCCCTGGACGAAGCCAGGCTCAGCTATCAGGAGACCGAAGCAGAGCAATACGAGCTGCCAAATAAGCCCGGTGCACTGGCGCAGTGGTTAGACAAGCTGGCGGCTAAAGGGGTGAACCTGGATACGATCTACGCCACAGCGCCGAAGGGCGGGAAAAAGGCTGTTGTGGTCTACACCGTAGAGGCTGCAGCCAAGGCCGCGACGGCAACGGCTTAGGAACGCTGAGCAACACAGCTGGGCCTGCTGGCCAGCGGAATTGCAAACTTGGCCGTTTAAATGCGGCCACTGTTGCTGCACGCCTGTTCCTAAATCTCCGGGTCATGTAGAATCAGTGGCTTAGCGGAAGTGGCGGAACTGGCAGACGCGCAGGACTTAGGATCCTGTGGCCGAAAGGCCGTGGGGGTTCAAATCCCTCCTTCCGCAAACCAAGCATTATTTATCTTCAAAGAAGATAGGTGGTGGTCTCAAGAATCCAGATCCAGTTATGGTCGGAAGTATACTTCAGCGGATCGAGCAACAGTGTGTGCGACTACGTCTCGAAAATCGTTCACCGCGGAGTTTCCGAGTGCACCTGCTGACCTTTTACAATCCTGATCTTGTTCTAGGCGCTGCTGGCGACGGACGCGTGGTGGATCTGGCCCGCGCCGACGCCTGGTTGCGGGGGTCCAAGTCGGACCCACCGACGCCTCATTCCCCTTTTCAAAGCATGCGGCAATTGCTAGAAGCAAATGCCTGGGACGACGCACGGCGGGTGGCCGTGGCAGCTCTTGAGCACCCCTCGCCACCTGACGGCGTGGTGTCGAGTGAGGCCAAAGTATGCTTTGCCCCTCCTGTGCCCGATGCCGGTAAGGTCATTTGCGTAGGCATGAACTACCGGGACCATGTTGAGGAGCTCAAGATGGATCCACCCGCGGTACCGATCTTCTTCGCCAAACTGCCGGGGAACCTCATCGGACACGGAGCGCCTGTGATATTGCCCAAAGCGGCGGCGGGGAAGGTGGACTATGAGGCGGAGTTTGGCCTGGTCATCGGACGAAGGGCGCGCCGCGTGTCGGAGGACGAGGCTCTCGAGTGTGTGGCCGGTTACACCAACCTCAATGACGTTTCCGCGCGCGACCTGCAGTTTGCAGACGGCCAATGGTTCCGGGGAAAAAACTGTGACACCTTCGCGCCGTGCGGGCCTTACTTGGTGCCGCGCGCCGACGTCGCCCGCGCAGACGTCTTGAAGCTGGAACTGCGGCTCAATGGGCGGACGATGCAATCGTCCAGCACCGCCAACCTGTATTTCGGTGCTTCTTTTCTCATCTCTTATCTTTCTCAAACCTTGACGCTCAAACCCGGGGACATCATTTCCACCGGAACCCCCGGCGGTGTCGGTTTTTTCCGCAAGCCCCCCGTGTTCCTCCAGCCCGGCGACGTGGTAGAGGTGGAAACGGAAAAACTGGGAGTGTTGCGCAACCCCGTCGTGGCAGAGAATTAGCGCCGCGTCTTCACAACCCGTCCTCCATTGGCCCTCCGTCCTTTTGTCTGCTCGATGCCAAACTAGTAGAACGCCGGTGGACACGCAAGAAGAACGCCAGCAGCCCGGAAGGAAACGAGCCGACCAGCAGGTGGACCAAGCCAGGCGTGAAGGAGTGAGTTCGAGTGCTCAAGTAGCCTACGACGTAAGGCCCGCAGAAGCCGCCTAGGTTGCCTATCGAGTTGAAACGGCCGCCGCCGAGGCGCTCAACGTGATGGTGGGCAGGGACCAGAATGCCGGCAAAACAGAGCGGTAAGCGGCTGAGCCGCGCATGACATAGAGATGGCTGAGATGAATCGGAGGACGTTGTAGACCAGGAAAATCCCTTCCGGATTCCTTCAACAAGGCCTTTGCGGCGACCACCGTGTCGAGCGCGCACCGCGACCTTTTCGCCGCTTGCTCAGTGACGCAATGAAGTAGGCGCGCGGCCCCGGACGAAAATGGAGTAGCCGGCAGCGTCACGAGCGTCGCACGGTTGACGCCGTCGAGGAGGTAGCCTATACTCTGATTTCCGGACCGACCTCGCTTGTTGGGTCTTCCCGCATACCATCCAGCGAACACCAGATGAACGAGTCCACCCGGCGCGAACTGGAACTCGAAATCCCGGCCGAAGAAGTGCAACGGGCGATGGAGCGCGTAGCCCGCGAGTTCGCGCGCGTGGCGCGCGTCCCCGGCTTCCGCCCCGGAAAGGCGCCGGTGACACTGATTCGTCGGCGCTTTGCCGAAGACATTAAGAGCGAAGTCTTGCAGTCGCTGGTGCCGAATCGCATCGAACAGGCGGTCAGCGAAAGCAAGCTCGTGCCGGTGACGCGGCCGCAAGTGGACAAGGTGGATTTCACCGAAGGCGGCCCGCTGAAGTTTCGCGCGACGTTCGAGGTGCTGCCTGAATTCACCCTGGGTGACTACAAGAACCTCGACGTCGAAGTGGAAGCGCTCGAGATTTCCGATGCCGACGTTGAGAAAGCGCTCACCGAGTTGCGCGAGCGCGCCGCGGTCTTCGTGCCGATCGAGGGCCGCGCGATCCAGGACGGTGACTACGCACAGCTCAAGCTGCTGGGCACGCCGGTGGGCGGCGGCGAGCCGCTCCAGGCAGACAATGTGCTCTGCCACGTCGGCGCGGAGGAAACGCTTGATGCCTTCAATGAAAATCTGCGTGGCGCGCAGGTGGGCGAGCACCGCCGCTTCGAGGTTCGCTACCCAGCGGATTATCCTGACGCCAAGCTCGCCGGGAAGGTCATCCACTATGCGATCGAACTCCTGGCCATCAAGGAGAAAAAGCTGCCCGAGCTGAACGACGAGTTTGCCAAAGAGGCGAGCGACGCAACGACGCTCGAAGAGCTGCGGGCGAAGATCCGCCGGAGCCTCGAGGCGGCGCGCGACGACCGCCAGAAGGATCAGGCGCGCGACCGCATTCTGAGCAAGCTGATCGCCGCGCACGACTTCCCCGTACCCGATGCGCTCGTCGAGCATCAGATGGATGTGCGGCTCGAGCGCGCCGTGCGCGCCTTGGCGGCACAGGGGGTGAACCCGCAGGCGGTGAACGTCGACTGGGTGGCGCTGCGCCGACGCCAGCGCGAGCGCGCTATCGAAGACGTGAAGGCCGAGCTGATTCTCGACCGCATCGCCACCGCCGAAGGCATCGAGGTCGAGGAACCGGAGCTCGAGCGCGAGCTCGCGACGCTGGCCGAACGCAGTGGCGAATCGGCCAGCGCCCTCCGGGCGCGCTTGACAAAGCAAGGAACGCTGGATAGGATGAAGGCGAAGCTCCGGAGTGATAAGACTCTCGAGTGGCTCTGCCGAAATACCCGGATCCACACGACAGCCGAAGCGAAGAAGTAATAGGGTTCGAACCGGCTTCCTCAGCGCATCCGACTGTTTCGATGACTTATCCAAACGATCCCGGCCTACGCGGCACAACGCTCATCCCCATGGTGGTCGAGCAGACCAACCGGGGCGAGCGGGCCTACGACATTTATTCTCGGCTGCTGAAGGACAACATCATCTTCATCGGCACGCCGGTGGACGATCACGTTGCCAATCTGGTGACCGCGCAACTGCTCTTTTTGGAAGCCGAGGACCCGGAGAAGGACATCTCGCTCTATATCAATTCGCCCGGCGGCTCGATCACCGCGGGCATGGCCATCTATGACACGATGCAGTTTGTCCGCCCCAACGTGGTGACCATCTGCGTCGGCCAGGCCGCGTCCATCGCTGCGCTGCTGCTCGCGGCCGGGGCCCCGAAGAAGCGCTTCGCCCTGCCCAACTCACGCATCCTGATTCACCAGCCCTGGCTGTCGGGCCTCTCCGGCCAGGCCACCGACATCGACATCCATGCCAAGGAGATCCTGCGCATGCGCACCGTGATCAATACGCTGCTCGCGCAGCACAGCTCGCAGCCACCCGAAAAGATCGAGAAGGACGTC
Organism: Candidatus Acidiferrales bacterium; assembly: GCA_035258565.1. Classification (GTDB taxonomy): domain Bacteria; phylum Acidobacteriota; class Terriglobia; order Acidiferrales; family UBA7541; genus DATFXF01. The sequence continues at coordinate 9,964 of DATFXF010000356.1, read as the reverse complement.
GAGCGCGATTTCATCATGTCCGCGCAGCAGGCCAAGGATTACGGTTTGATCGACGAGATCATTCACAAGCACCGCTAGCCCGTGCGAAACAGTTAGTATCAGAATGGTGTTGCCGTGCCGCCGGGGAGAAAAAGAGCCTAGAATGGGGGGAGTGCTCGGCCCCCTACCGTGTTCGAGAGGGGTAGGCCGACGGAGGCTAACAGACCGGTGAGAAAATTCAGCACCGACGAACCGCTGCGCTGCTCCTTCTGCCATAAGACGCAGGAGCAGGTCGAGAAGCTCATCAGCTCGCCGTCGGAGTACCCGCGCGCCTATATCTGCAACGAGTGCGTCAGCGTCTGCCAGCAGATTCTCGAAGACGAGAAGCGCGAACAGATCAGTCCGGCGAACAGGCGGTTGCCACGCCCGCCCGAGATTAAGGCCTTCCTCGACAGCTACGTCATCGGCCAGGACAAGACGAAGAAGAAGCTGGCGGTGGCCGTTTACAATCACTACAAACGGATTTTTCTGAACCGCCAGCCGGGCGACGTCGAGCTAACGAAATCCAACATTCTGCTAATCGGCCCCACCGGAACCGGGAAGACACTCCTGGCACAGACCCTCTCGCGGATGCTCGAAGTGCCCTTTGCGATTGTGGATGCGACGACACTCACCGAAGCCGGCTACGTCGGCGAAGACGTCGAGAACATCATTCTGAAGTTGCTCCAGAATGCGGAAAACGACGTGAACAAAGCCCAGCAGGGCATCATCTACATCGACGAGATCGACAAGATTTCCAAAAAGGACGAGAATCCGTCGATTACCCGCGACGTCTCCGGCGAGGGCGTGCAGCAGGCGCTGCTGAAGATTCTCGAGGGCACCACCGCCAACGTGCCTCCGCAGGGCGGTCGCAAGCACCCCCACCAGGAGTTCACGCCGGTGGACACGACGAATATCCTGTTCATCTGCGGCGGGGCCTTCGTGGGGCTCGAAAAAATCATCGAGCGGCGCGTGGGTCAGAAGTCACTGGGCTTCCACTCCGATGCCCAGCCAGCCACCGCACAGCGCCGCAACATCGAACTTCTCGAGCAGGCGCAGCCCACCGACCTGATCCGCTATGGCCTGATTCCGGAGTTCGTCGGCCGGCTGCCGGTGGTGGGCGTGCTCGGGGACTTGGACAAGGCGGCGCTGATCCGCATCCTCACCGAGCCCAAGAACGCGCTGATCCGTCAATACCAGCGGCTCTTTGAATTTGAAAACGTGCGGCTGCGCTTCACCGACGACGCGCTGGCGACTGTGGCCGACCTGGCGCTCCAGCGCAAGGTGGGCGCCCGCGGACTGCGCATGATTCTGGAAGACCTGATGCTCGAGCTGATGTACCACCTTCCGGCGCAGCGGAAGACCCGCGACTTCGTGGTCACGGCGGAAATGGTCCGCAGCCGAGAAATCAACTGGAACTTGCTCGAAAAGGCGGGATAATTGGGGGAGGGGCCCAGGGGCCCCGGAGAGCAATGTTCAACCGGGAGAGAAACGACTTGAAACGCGTGCCCATGATGCCGGTGCGGGATATGGTCATCTTCCCGCAGATGATGACTCCCTTCATTGTCGGCCGGGAAGCCTCCGTGCGCGCACTCGAGGAGGCACTGGCCGGCGACAAGAAGATCTTCCTAGCCACCCAGCACGACGCCTCCGTGGATGACCCGAAACCCAGCGAGATCTACCAGGTCGGCACGCTCGCCAACATCGTACAGAGCGTCAAACTGCCCGATGGCAACATCAAGGTTCTGGTCGAAGGCGCGGAACGCGCCAAGGTCGTTCAGATTTCGACCGAAGAAGGCTTCTTCCGCGCCACCCTGCGCCTGGTGCCCGTCAAGGTCGAGAGCACGCCGCAGCTCGAACAAGCCGTCACCAAGGTCACCGGGCTATTCGAGCAGTACGTCAAGCTCTCCCAGAGCCTGAACTACGACACGATGATCGCCGCGGCTCGGGTGGACGATCCCAATAAGCTCTCCGACACCATCGCCGCCAATCTCCAGCTCCCCGTCGAAGAGAAGCAGGAGCTGCTCGAGAATTTCGATGTGTTCGATCGCTTGCAGCGCGTCTCCGAAATCCTGGAGATCGAAATCGAGAAGCTGAACGTGGATCGCAGCATCAATACGCGCGTGAAGCGGCAGATGGAGCGCGCTCAGAAAGAGTACTACCTGAACGAGAAGATGAAGGCCATCCAGAAGGAGCTCGGGCGGGGCGAGAAGAGCGAAATTGACGAGCTCAAGAAGAAGATCGACGCGGCCGGCATGGCCAAGGATGTCCACGAGAAAGCCATTCAGGAGTTGAAGCGGCTGGAGATGATGCCGCCGATGTCGGCCGAATCTACAGTGAGCCGCAACTACCTCGACTGGCTGATCGCCGTGCCGTGGAAGAAGAAGTCCAAGGAGATCCGCGACATCAGCGCGGCCGAGCGCATTCTGGAAGAAGACCACTACGGCCTGGAGAAGATCAAGGAGCGCATTCTCGAATACTTGGCGGTGCGGCAACTGGTCAAGAACCCCAAGGGTTCGATCCTGTGTTTCGTCGGCCCGCCGGGCGTCGGCAAGACTTCGCTCGCCATGTCCATCGGCCGCGCCACGGGCCGCAAGTTCGTGCGCGTGTCGCTCGGCGGCGTGCGCGATGAGGCCGAGATTCGCGGCCATCGCCGCACCTACATCGGTGCGCTGCCCGGCCAGATCATCCAGATGATGAAGAAGGCGGGCACAGTGAATCCGGTCTTTGTGCTCGATGAAGTGGATAAGATGTCCATGGATTTCCGCGGCGACCCCTCAGCGGCCCTGATGGAGGTGCTCGATCCCGAACTGAACCACGCCTTCACCGACCATTACCTCGATGTCGAGTACGACCTGTCGAAGGTGATGTTCATCTGCACCGCCAACGTGCTGCACACCATCCCGCAGCCCCTGCAGGATCGCATGGAGATCCTCCGTCTTCCCGGCTACACGGAGCTCGAGAAGCTTCAGATCGCCAAGCGGTTTTTGGTGAAGAAGCAGCGCGAGGCTGCTGGGCTCGGCGAGAACAACTTGATCTTCACCGAAGAAGCCATCACCCACATCATCCGGCACTACACGCACGAGGCCGGCGTGCGCAACCTGGAGCGCGAAATTGCCAACATCGCCCGGAAGGTCTCGCGCAAAGTGGTGACTGAAGGCAGGGAAATCAAGGTCGAGATCACCCCCGCGAATGTCCAGGACTACCTCGGCGTCATCAAGTTCCGCGAAATCTGGGCCGAGAAGCACAATGAGGTCGGCCTGGCCACCGGGCTTGCCTGGACCGAGGTCGGCGGGCAGGTGCTGGGCACCGAGGCTACGCTGATGGAAGGCAAGGGCCGGCTGACGCTCACCGGCAAGCTGGGCGATGTCATGCAGGAATCGGCGCAGGCGGCGATGAGTTACGTGCGTTCGCGCACCGGAAATTTTGGCCTGCCGAAGGACTTCTACCGTCACCTGGACATCCACGTCCACGTGCCCGAGGGCGCGATCCCCAAGGACGGCCCGTCGGCCGGAATCACCATCGCCACCGCGATCGTCAGCGCCCTAACCAAGATCCGTGTGCGTTGCGACGTAGCCATGACCGGCGAGATCACCCTGCGCGGCAAGGTACTGCCCATCGGCGGTGTCAAAGAAAAAATGCTCGCCGCTCACCGCATGGGCCTGCGCACAGTGATCCTGCCGAAGGACAACGAAAAAGACCTCGCGGAAATCCCGCCGGAGGTCCAGTCCAGTGTGGCCATCAAGTTCGTGGAGATGATGGACGAGGTCTTGCAGTACGCCCTGGAGCTGCCGCTCCCGGTGACCGGACACCCGCCGGTCCCGGAGGTCGCACCGAAGTTTGAAGCGGACGTCGAAAAGGATCAGGGATTGACCAACTAAGGGGGGACGACCCTCGGCCTGCCCTGCCCGAGTCCTCGCCAGATTCGGAGCGCCCGGCACCGCTCGATTCAAAGATATTGGTTCACTGTCCCGGTACATCCTGATCGGAAGCGATCATCTCCTGCCCGGAGACGACCGGAACCTCAAACCAAGCCTGCTCTCGAAACGTCGGGAACCAGGCTCGAATCAAGGAAAGAATACGATGAGCATTAGCCTTGCAGAACTCAAAGAGAAAAACATCACCGATTTGGCGAAGATCGCCAAGGAGCTGAACATCCCCGGCGCCAGCGGCATGCGCAAGCAGGAGCTGATCTTCCAGATCCTCCGCGCGCAGACCGAGAAGAACGGCTTGATCTTCTCCGAAGGAGTGCTCGAGTGCCTGCCGGACGGCTTCGGCTTCCTGCGCGCACCCGAATACAACTATCTGCCGGGCCCCGACGACATCTACGTCTCACCGTCGCAGATCCGCAAGTTCGATTTGCGCACCGGCGATACCGTCTCGGGCCAGGTGCGTCCGCCGAAAGACGGCGAGCGATACTTCGCGCTGATCAAGGTGGAGGCCGTCAACTTCGAGGACCCCGAAGTGGCGCGCAACAAGATCTTCTTCGACAACTTGACGCCACTCTACCCGCAGGGCCGGCTGAAGCTGGAAACCACGAAGGAGGGTCTCACCGGGCGCGTCCTGGACCTGCTCTGCCCGCTCGGCAAGGGCCAGCGGGGCCTGATCGTTGCGCCACCCCGCACGGGCAAAACCATGATGTTGCAATCGATCGCCAACTCCGTCACCGCGAACCATCCCGAAGTGGCGCTGATCGTGCTCCTGATTGACGAGCGGCCCGAAGAAGTCACCGACATGCAGCGCACTGTGAAGGGCGAAGTCATCAGCTCGACGTTCGACGAGCCTCCCCAGCGGCACATTCAGGTCGCAGAAATGGTGCTGGAAAAGGCCAAGCGCCTTGTCGAGCACAAGCGCGACGTCGTCATTTTGCTCGACTCCATCACGCGGCTTGCGCGCGCCTACAACGCGGTGACACCGCCTTCGGGCAAGGTGCTCTCCGGCGGCATCGACGCCAACGCGCTCCAGCGGCCGCGTCGCTTCTTCGCCGCCGCCCGCAACGTCGAGGAGGGCGGCTCGCTCACCATCATCGCCACCGCGCTGATCGATACCGGCAGCCGCATGGACGACGTCATCTTCGAAGAATTCAAGGGTACCGGCAACATGGAGATCAACCTCGACCGGCGGCTGGTTGACAAGCGCATCTTCCCCGCGATTGACATCAACCGCTCCGGAACGCGCAAGGAAGAGCTGCTGCTGCCGCCCGACGAGCTGAACCGCGTGTGGGTGCTGCGCAAAGTGCTGAACCCGCTGTCGCCAGTGGAAGCCATGGAGCTTCTCCTGGGCCGGCTGGCCAAGACGAAGTCCAACGCGGAGTTCCTGGCCTCCATGTCCTCACCGAACTAAACGTCGTCCCGGGCCCACTCCTCTCTATTCTTCTTGCTTCTCTCCTGCCGCCCGCTTGGCTCGTTCCTCGTTTACCCAAACCTTCATGCGCCGCTCCAGCACATCGAGCGGCTGCGCGCCTTCGGCGTGGAGGACGTCGTGGAAGGCACGAATGCGGAAGCGGTCGCCCAGCTCGCGCGTGGCATGCGCGCGCAGCTCCTGGAGCTTGAGCTGGCCGATCTTGTACGCCAACGCCTGTCCTGGCCAGACGATATAGCGGTCCACCTCCACAGTGATGTCGTGCTCGGTCTTGCTGGAGTTCTCGAGAAAGAATTGGATGGCCTGCTCGCGGCTCCAGCCCATCGTGTGCATCCCCGTGTCCACCACCAGCCGAATGGCCCGCCACATCTCGTAGGTGAGCTGCCCGAACTTGGCATAGGGATCGCTATAGAAGCCCATCTCCTCGCCGAGGCTCTCCGAGTAAAGCCCCCAGCCCTCGACAAACGCTGTATAGCCCACATGCTTGCGAAAATCGGGCATGCCCTCGAGTTCCTGCGCCAGCGCAATTTGCAGATGGTGTCCCGGGACGGCCTCGTGCAGGGTCAGCGCTTCCATCTCCCACTTCGGCCGCGATTTGAGATCGTAGGTGTTCACGTAGTAAAAGCCCGGGCGACCAGCTGCGGGTGAGCCCGCCTCATAATAGGCGGTGGTCTCGGTCGGCGCCTTGAAGGCGGGAATGGGAGTCACGCCATAAGGCAGACGCGGCAGCTTGCCGAACAGATGCGCCAGCTCCGGGTCGGCGCGCTTGGCGATGTCGCGGTAGGCAGTGACCAGGCTCGCTTCCTCGGTGAAATAAAAGCGTGGCTCAGTGCGCAGGAATTTCGAGAAATCCGCGAACGAGCCCCGACAACCCGTCTTCCGGATGAGCTGGTCCATCTCCGCGCGAATGCGCTTCACCTCCGCAAGGCCGATTTCGTGAATCTGCTTGGGGGCCAGAGGGGTGGTCGTGTGCCAGCGGACAAGATAGGCGTAAACGGCCTCGCCGCCGGGCAGCGCGTTCACCGCGATCGTTTCCCGACAGGCCGGGATGTAGGTCTCGACTAGGAAATCGCGCAACTTGCGGAAAGCGGGGACAACCTTGCCGGTGTAGGCCGCCTGCGCTTGTTTGGTCAGACGGTCGCGTTCGGCCGCGGATACCGAAGCAGGAAAGTTGCGGAACGCGCCGAGGAGAGGGCTCGCGAGCGCGTCTCGGAGGATCTGGTCTTCGAGTTGCTTGGGAACGGCGCGAAGAGTGATCTTTGGCGGCGTCCAGCCATGACGCAGGCCCTCGCGGAGCAACCCGATGTCCTGGTCCACGAGCGCCGGCACGCCTTCGAGTCGCGCCACGATGTCTTCGTAATCGCTCGCGCGCCGGGTGGGCATGAGGTTGATGGTCGCGGCGACTTCCAATTGCACGCCCTCGCGCTGATTGAGTGGCATCCAGAGATTGCGGGGAATGACGAAGCGGAAGGGCAGCGGGTCGAAATGAAACCCTTCCCCCTCGACCGCGCTCTCGAGCAGACTCCGGTACAGGTCGTAATTCAATTGTTCGCCCGGAGAAAGCTTCGAGCGCTCGATCTCGAGCAGCGACGCGAGGCTCTCGCGCGGATGTTGGTTCCGGCGCTCGATGGCAGCGGGAGAATCATCCCTCCAGCGGCCATTCTGTCCCGGGTAGCCCACTAGGGTAGCCACTTCGGGGTACTCGATCATCCAGCGCTTCCAATCCTCGGCCAGGAATTGCCGAAGCTGCTGGCCCGTGTCCTTGCTCCCCGTGTTCGACTGCGGTTTTTTCACTTGAGGTGTGGGTCGTGCCAGCGCCAAGTGCGGCAGAAGCACCAGGGCCAGGCCAAGCAAAACTCCCCGAAGGGATTTCGAGCGCATCGAAGCCTCCTGGTGTCCACTAGGTTTATGAATCCGCCTTCGCAGGCGTGGACGCACTCTCTCGTTCCTTGGCTAGGAACACGATGAGCCGCGCCGTTTCCTCAACGTCCATTGCGGTGTTGTCCACGACGACGGCATCCGAAGCGCGGGCCAGCGGCGAGGTCGCCCGCTCGCGGTCGCGCCGGTCGCGCTCGCAAACCTCCTCCCTCATGCGGGCGAGCTCAATCCGCTCGCCCTCCCGCTTGGATGCGCGCCAGCGCCGCTCGGCGCGCACTTCCGGTGAGGCCTCAAGAAAAATCTTCAGATCGGCGTCGGGAAAGACGACGGTGCCGATGTCGCGCCCTTCCATCACGACGCCGCCGCGCTCGCCGGCTCGGCGCTGCTCGGCCACCAGCACCCGCCGCATGCCCGGAATCACTGCCACCTTGGATGCGGCTTGCGACACCTCCGCAGTGCGAATCGCCTCGGTCACGTCCGCGCCATCCAGCCGCACGCGGAGCCCGCCCGCGCTCGCTGACCCCACCGGCTCGAGGTCAATGTGCGTCTGCCCGGCAAGCGCTTCGAGCGCTTCAGGAGCATCGAGCGGCACGCCCTGCCGAAGCGCCTTCAGGGCCAAGGCGCGATACATCGCGCCACTATCGAGAAAGGTGTACCCCAACAGCTCGGCCACGCGCCGCGCCACGCTGCTCTTTCCCGAGCCCACCGGCCCGTCAATCGCGATGATCAGCTTGCGCATCGAACGGGGTTCCCATCGATCCACCGGTCAAGTTCGCTTGAACGCCCGCTCGATCTCGCGCAACGAGTAACACAGGACAATCGGCCGGCCGTGCGGGCAGCTCATCGGGCATTCCGTGCGGGCGAGCTCCTCCACCAGCCATTCCATCTTGCTCTGATCAAGCGGCATATTCACCTTGATGGCCGCGTGGCACGAAGTCGAAGCCGCAATCTTGGCCTGCAATGTTTCAAGCGAGATGGCTGCCGCTTCGCGCTCGACGCCGTCGAGGATCTCCGTGAGCAGGCGCTCGGCATCCGCGCTCCGAATCCCCGCCGGCGCTGTCTGGATGGCCACGCTGCGCGGGCCGATGTGGCTCACCTCAAAGCCGTTGGCATCCAGTTCCTCGGCGATGCGGTCGAAGATCACCAGTTGCCGCGGCGAAAGCTCGACAACCATCGGCACCAGCAGCCGCTGGCCGTTGATCCGGCCCTCGCGGCGCGCGCGCAGGTGTTGCTCGAAAAGCACACGCTCGTGCGCTACATGCTGGTCAATGATCCACAGACCCTGCGCGTTCACGGCGACAATGAAGCTCGCGTTCACCTGTCCCAGCGGCTTTAGGTCCGCGATGCCCCCGCCGGCGGCACCGGCCGCAGCGGGAGTCTCGAGTTGCTGCGCCGCAACCTCACGGAATCTCTCGGCGAACTCCTCGGGTCCCACCGCAAGATCAATCGACTGCCCCACGGCAAACGCAAGCCGCTCGGGCTCCGGCCCGAGCGGCGCACCGGTCAACCGAAAGTCCCGAACGGCGCCGGGATCGGTACCAGACGTTGAGGCTCCCTCAGCTGCGAAGCCTGCGCCGCCTTGTGCTGCGGCAGCGGCCTTCGCCGCGGGAAAACTCGCGATCGGCCGCGCCCGCACCAGCGCCTGCCGAATGGAATCGCGTGCGAGATCGTGCACAATCTGCGGATGTCGGAAGCGCACTTCGACTTTCGATGGATGCACGTTCACGTCCACTTCCTCGTAGGGCAGCTCGAGGAACAGCAGCACCGTCGGAAAGACATTGGGTGGCAGGATATTGCGGTAGGCCTCGTGGATCGCGTGCAGGATCAGCCGGTCGCGCACCAGGCGTCGATGGACGAAGATGAAGATGCCGTTGCGGTTCGGCCGCTGAACTTCCGGGCGCGAGACGAACCCGCGAACGGTCAGCTCGGGCTCTTCGGGCTTGAGTTCCGGCTCGGGGATCAGGGCGCGGACCGGTAGACTCGTCGCGGGAATCTCAACCAGTTCCTCCAGCGCCTGGCGGCCAAAGAGCTGATAGACGCGTTCGGAGAGTCCTCCGACCGGTGTGGCGTTGACGATGTCTTGATCCGGAGTCTTCAGGAGAAACTGCTTCTCTGGATGCGCCAGCGCATAGTGTGTCACCACCGAAGCGATGTGTGCCAGCTCCGTCGTCTCGGACTTCAGAAACGCTCGCCGCGCCGGCAGGCAATAAAAAATGTCCGCCACGCTCAGCGCTGTGCCCACCGGCACGCCCGCCGGCTTCACACTCACCAGCTTGCCGCCGGCGAATTCGATGCGCGTGCCTTGCTCTTCCTCTGCCGCACGCGTTTCAAGCAGCAGCCGCGCAACCGCGGCGATCGAGGGCAGTGCCTCGCCGCGGAAGCCAAGCGTCCGAATCGAGAGCAAGTCGTCGGCCGTGCGGAGCTTCGAGGTGGCATGGCGCTCAAAGGCCAGCAGCGCATCGTCGTGCGCCATCCCGGAGCCGTCGTCCAGCACACGAATCATGCGCTTGCCGCCCGATTCAACTTCGACGCGAACCGTGCGCGCACCCGCATCGAGCGCGTTCTCGACCAACTCCTTCACCACCGATGCGGGCCGCTCCACCACCTCACCCGCGGCAATCTTGTTGGCGACGCTTTCCGGAAGAATTCTTATGGGCGACATTGGTCAGCGCTCAAGACCATGAAACCACAGATCAACAAGGATGCA
>DATFXF010000355.1:0-5978 GCA_035258565.1 Candidatus Acidiferrales bacterium | reverse complement strand
TGGAGAGCGCCTCCCAGGACAACCTCGCCCAAGCCACCCAAGCTGTGGATGCCTATGGCGGGCTGCAGGGCGAGAAGGCGGTGAAAATCGCAGCCCACGCGCACATCATCGAGTTCGGTTTGCTGGCTATCTTGCTTGCGTTTGTGCAACGCTTCGTCTTTTTGAGAGAACGCTGGAAGCGGCGCTGGGTTTTGGTCTTCCTGCTGGGCTCGGTGGTGTTGCCTGTCTTCGTGCTGCTTGAGCTCAACTGGGGGCTTGTGGCCGGGGGCCTTGCGGACATAGGCGGGCTGTTGGTGGTGGTAGGCTTGAGCGGCATGCTCGTAGGTGTTTTGCGGCATACGGGCAGGCTCGACGCGGAGGGAAAGGCGGAGCCTTGAGCGCGCCAAGAAAACTGTTGCTCGTGAGCGGGCTGGCACTGGCCGTTTGGGGAATGGGGTACGGCCTCTTGTATGCTCTCGTCGCTGAGCATCAGGCGCTCGACGAAATGGGTGCCTCCTTGGCGAGTGCGTTTGCTCTTGCCGCCGAACGCAGGATGCCCGAGGCGCATCGGGCAATCGATACCTTCGCCCAGACCCAGTTCAACTACGTGCGCCACGTGGATGTGCATTCGCACTGGACGAGTCTGGCCATGCTGCTGATCGTATTCGGTGCCATCTTCGACCGCGTCAGATTTGACGAGCGCAAGCGCCTCTACCTGGCGACGATGTTGGTGGTGGGCGCAGTGAGCTTCCCGCTCGGAGTGGTGCTCGAAACGATGAACCAGGGTCCCATTCCCAAAGCGGTAGCGGTCCTGGGCTCCGGGCTGGTGACTCTGGCCCTGGCCGCGGTGGCACTGGGGTTGGCCCGAGGCGGTGGAGCGGAGCCGCGCTCACCCGAACGCGAGGCGAAGGAAGCATGAGAATCTGCGTGATCGGTTGCGGTGCCGTAGGCAGCTTGTTCGCCGCTCATCTGGCGCGCGTGGATGGTGTCGAGACGTGGGCCTACGACGTGGCCAAGGACCACATCCAGGCCATCCAGGCCAACGGCCTGCGTGTTTCCGGTGTCGCCAGCTTCACCGCCAGGCTCCGGGCCACCACCAACTCTAGGGAGGTTCCCCGGTGTGACTATGGCATCTTGGCCACCAAGAGCATCCATACCCGGACGGCCATGGTCGAGACCTCGCATCTGTTCGACGAGAAGAGCGCCGTGTGTTCGGTGCAGAATGGCGTGGGGAACGAGGAAATCATTGCTGAGTTCGTACGCTTCGTAATTCGCGGCACCACCTTCCCCGCAGGGCATCTGATCGCTCCCGGCCACACCGGCTTCGACATCGCGGGCGACACCTGGATTGGCCCTTTCGAACCCACCGACACGCCGATGCACATGGTCGAAGAGCTGGCAGCCATCCTCACGCGAGCCGGGATGCGTACCCTGGGGCTAAAAGACGCCCGCGGGGCGCAATGGACGAAGCTGATCTTCAACTCTTCCACCAATCCGGTCGGAGCTCTGACGGGTTTGCATCACGCTGCAGCTACTCACTTCGAGCCGACCGGCGCATTATTCAACGCCCTCATCGAAGAGGGTATCGCTGTGGCGCGGGCCATGGGCATCACGCTCGACCACGATCCCCGCGAGATGGTCCAGGCGGGGGCGCGGGCGCCGGGGAAGCACAAGGCCAGTATGCTTCAGGACGTCGAGGCGCGGCGCCCGACCGAAGTGGACTTCATGAACGGTGCCATTGTCGAGTGGGGCAAGAAGGTCGGCGTCCCCACGCCGCTGAATAAAGCCCTGTGGGCCCTGGTCAAGGGGCTCGAGCAATCCTGGACGAACCCGTAATCGCCTCAGGGAAAGGAGACAGAAGCGAGTGGCGAACGTCCCGTTCCGAATCGGCGTCTTGCAACTCAGCATGGAGCCGGTGGAGGAGACATTGCGCATGGCTCAGGCGTGCGACGGTGCAGGATTTGACTCCTTCTGGCTGGCGGAGGCCTATCCCTGGTGGCGCAAGCACTCCATGGAAGCGCGTTCGTCCACCTCGCTCGCCGCCCTCATCGCACGTGAAACCAAACGGATCACCATCGGCTGGGGCATCATTTCCCCTTACACCCGCCATCCCGTCCAGATCGCCATGGAGGCGCGGGTGATGCAAGAAGTGGCCGGCGAGGGCCGCTTTCTTTTGGGCCTGGGCGCCTCCAAGATCTTCATGAAAGAAATCGGGGAGGGAGATACCGGCGAGACCGTTGGACCCGCCACGGTCATCAAGGAGAGCATCGAGATCGTCCAAGCCATGCTGCGCGGCGAGGAGGTCCACTACGAGGGTCAGGCTTTCTCCGCCCACGCTCCCGCTCTACGGCCCGACGCGCATGCGCCGCGCGGGGGCGTGCCGCTGTACATCGGCGCCACCGGCCCCGTGCTCCAGCGCATGGCCGGAGCCCATGCCGACGGCTTGCTGACCGCCAGCATCACCACGCCCGGGTTTATCCAACACTCGCGCCGGAACATGGAAGAAGGCGCGCGGCAAGCCAAAAGAGACCCCGCGCAGCTCGATCTCGGTTCGGTGATCGTCGGCAGCATCGACAAGGACCCCGCGAAGGCCAAAGAAGGAGCGCGAGAGATGGGAGCGATGTATTTGGCGAACAAAGTCCAAAACATTCGTGGCTCGGCCGATGTCCTATTGCAGAAGGCCGGGCTGAGCTTTGAGGAAATCAAGCCCATTGCCGAGGCCATGGAGCACGGAGGCCGCAAGGCGGCAGCGAGCGCAGTCTCCGAGGAGGTTTTGGAGAAGGTCTGCCCCATCGCAGGCACCCCGGCGGAGTGCATCCGCCGCATCGAGACGTATCGTCAGGCGGGTTGCACGCATATCTTGCTGGAGATCTGGGGGGAGAATCGGGTCGAGCAGGCCCGGCTTTTCGGTGAAGCCGTCCTGCCTCACTTCCACCGCTAGCTAAAGAAGTTCGCGCTGTTTGTTCGGAGCAGATTCGCACCCGTCGAGAAACTGCACACGGTCAAAACCCCAACAGTCCCCAGCCTACGGAGACCCGTGCTCTTGTGAAACGTGGGGGTTAATCTTGCGGCAGGGAACTGAATTGGGCGAAGGTGATGTAGTGGCCGGCCGGATCCTTGATCCCGATCTCGCGTGCGCCGTAAAAAGTGGTGCGCTCGCTCATGTAGAATTCCGAGCCCTTCACCGCGCTCTTGATGGCATTGAGATTCTCCACTTCGATGTAGAGAAACGTCGGTCCCTTGCGCACCGTCGAAGCGATGGCGGGCAGATCCTTCTCCACGCTCGAATAGCTCTGATACATCAGCTCGGTGCCGTCTTTCTGGAGCACGACGAAGCCGAGGCGATCACCTTCCGGGACTTCGACGGTTTTCTCGAAACCAAGGCGGTCGGTCCAGAACTTGAGGCAGGGCTCGATTTCGTTCACGAACAAGACCGGGGTGATGCGCTTGATGGTCATGGATTTCCTCTCCTCCGTGTTTGCGCGCACAAAGAGGAGACTGCAAGAAAGAACCAGCGCAGAGGCTAGGGGCAGGGCGGTGTGCATTGGCGATTTTCTCCTTGTGCAGTCAGGTAGTCTAAATTAGACTAGCGAAGGCTCTCGATCCTGTCAAGGAGGAATTTCATGGGCACAGAAACAAGAAAGCTGGGCGATCTGATCTCCATCGGGGCGGCCATGCTACGGGACTTCGAGCAGCTGGGGATCTCGAGCGTCGCGCAGTTGGCGCGAGAGCACCCACGGAGACTCTATCGGCGGCTGAACCGCAGCACCGGGCAGCGGCACGACATCTGCGTGCTGGATGCGTTCTCTGCGGCCATAGCGCAGGCGCGGAACCCGCGACTCGAGCGAGAGAAGTCCGAATGGTGGTATTGGAACAGAAAGCGAAAGGCGCGCGATGCAACAAGATAAGCGAACCAGGGGTTTCTCGCCGCATGCGGTTCCTCGCAAGGACGGGGAAAGGTCGTTCGAGCGTGCCGGCAGGCGACGGAGGCTGACGACGCCCGACCTGGTGCTGCTCAGCCTACTCGCGGAGCAGCCGATGCACGGCTACCAGGCCAATGCGGAACTGGAGCGACGCGAGGTGCGAGACTGGGCAGGCATTTCGCGGCCGCAAGTCTATTACTCGGTGGAGAAGCTGGCGCGGCTGGGTCTCGTCCGCCGAGCGAAGAGCAATGCGCCTGCGGCGGGACCCGACCGCCAGGTATATGCGACCACTCGGAGGGGCCGCCCGGCGCTGGCGGATGCACTCGAAGATGAGGATTGGGCGACCGAGCGGGAGCGTCCGGCGTTCCTGACGTGGATGGCGCTTTCCTGGCAGGCACGGCCGGGCGTCTTCGAGAAACAACTGAAGAGGCGCCGGCAATTTCTGGAGAGAGAGAAGGCGCGGGAAAAGGAAACGCTTCGAGCAATCCTGGAGGAGGTCGGCCATCCCTATCACGAAGCCGTGTGGATGGTGAGCTTGATGATCGAACAATTCGAGACGGAGTTAGAGTGGCTCGAGCGAGTCGAGCGTGAATTGCCCCTTCGGGGGCCGGCGCGCAAGCCTCAATACGCGCAGTAAGAAACGTAATCATCTACGTTCGGCAAAACAAAAACGGGGAGTTGTTTAGCTAGCTGCTACTAGGGTAGTCGGCTTCGTTGCCGGACTCCCGCAGAGATTTTCGGACCGTCGGAAAGGATAGAGCGTCCTAACCGCAACCGGAGCTGCTTCTGGGTGAACGACACCCGTTACCTTAGCCGGCGTGCCCTCTGCCAAGAAAGGGCGGCCCGAGAAGATCGGGCCGCTCAACCAAGTCTAGTCTAACTTTTATTCTAGAACACTCTAGAAGTGTATCTTGGCCGCGACCTGAAGCTGCCGCGCGCCTGAGGTCCCGTCCGGCCGGCCCACTTGCGTGGAGGAAACCCCGAAAGTGCCTGCGTTCTGGAACAGGTTTCCCGGCTGGCCAAAGTAGACGCGGTTGAAGAGGTTGTAGGATTCAAACCGAAGAACCAGTTTAAATCGCTCGGTAAAAGAAGTCGTTTTCTGCAGAACCACGTCAAAGTTGTTCTGGCCCGGACCGAAGAACTTGTTCCGAGTCAAATTGGGCACCGTTCCAAACGCTGCCAGTTGAAAGGAAGAGCGTGCGGGGCCGGTATGTGTCTTGTCTGTGCCCGGCGGATGGTTCGATGGGTCCCCAATCAAATTCACGCGGTCGCTGAGTCCTGTGTGCTGGTCGTCTCGGTTCCCAAAGATGTCATAGGGCAAGCCACCAGAGAAAATCATGATGCCTGAGACCTGCCACCCCTCGAGCACACGGCCCATCGCACCGCCGCTCACGTGCGCCTTGCCTTTTCCAACCGGCAGTTCGTAAATGTAGTTGATGACCGCCCGATGGCGAATATCGAAATCGGAGTTGCCCCGCTCCGGACCCAGGTTGAACGAGTTGCGGGGCAGCCCCCGATTCCCGGCGGTTGGATCGATGGGATCGGAGCCGTTATCGATCGCGTGCGAATACGTGTACGACCCCTGAATCTGGAGGCCGTGGGAGAACCTTTTCGTAACACCGAGCTGCAGCCCATGATAGATGCCGCTGGCAACCGATTCCTGTACCAGGGGTTCAAACAAAGCCGTGTTATTAACCGTTGATAAACTGAACCGCAGAGCTTGACCCTGCAAGCTCGCTGGATTTCTGCCTGCGGCGATCAACGCAGCTATTTTTGCCGGCTGCGGTGGATTCCCATCCACGTCGCGGAAGAGGTGCGTTGCGTGCTGGCCCACGTAGTTTACCTCCACGGTCACCGACGGAAACACCTCCTGCTGCACGCCAAGATTCCACGATTGAACGAGGGGTGTTTGGAAATGCCGGTCGAAGATTATAAACGGTCCACCAAGGTCTCCGTTGTTCAAGGTCGCCGTAGTGGTCACCGTCGTCGGGGGTGGCACATTGGGCAGTATATCGCCTATCGCGTTGAACAACGCCTGTTCGAACGGTGGGCTACTCCGCGCATTGCCAAACAGGT
>DATFXF010000354.1:0-10046 GCA_035258565.1 Candidatus Acidiferrales bacterium | reverse complement strand
CCGAACATGGCGCCGCCATCCAAACGAATTGTGCCGTCGTTCAGGATGTAAAATTCGAGGTCGCCCAGCTTCATGGTTGCTCCGGCTTGTGCGCAGCGCGCACCGAGTTCGGCTACTTGATTCCGGCACGCGCGAGCACTTCGTTCACTGCAGCGTAGGGGTCTTTCTTCCGTTCGGCCACTTCTCGAGCCAGCTGGTCGAGCGTCTCTTCGCCCTGGGGATCACTAACCACACGCTCAAGCAGGCGCGCCTCGATCAGTCCGACCAGGCGCTGCTTCCAATGCGCGATTTTCCTCGCCTCCTGGTTGCGGCTGAGGTCCGAGCGGCTGCGGAAGTCCGCAACCGCGCTTGCCAAGGCCTCGGTGCCTTTATCTTCGGTGGCCACGGTGCGAACCACAGGCGGCTTCCAGCCCTCGCGCTCCGGCACCAGGTTCAGCATGGCCAGGATCTGCTGCTCAAGCCGGTCGGCGCCCTCGCGGTCCGCCTTATTCAGCACGAAAATGTCCCCGATCTCCATCAATCCCGCCTTCATGTTCTGGACGTCATCGCCCAGGCCCGGCACGAGCAAGACCAGGGTGCTGTCCGCGAGCCGCACGATGTCAATTTCATCCTGGCCCACGCCCACGGTTTCGATCAGTACGACCTGCTTCCCGGCGGCGTCGAGCAGAAGCGCAACGTCGCTGGTCGCACGTGCGAGCCCGCCGAGGAAGCCTCGCGTGGCCATGGAACGGATGTAGATGCCGGCGTCGGTGGCGTGGCCCTGCATGCGGATGCGATCTCCCAGAATCGCGCCCCCGGTGAAGGCGCTGCTGGGGTCCACGGCGATGATCCCGACACTCTTCCCTTCCCGCCGGTAGAACGCCGCCAGCCGATCCACCAGGCTGCTCTTCCCTGTCCCCGGGGCGCCGGTGAGGCCGATCACGTACGCCTGCCCGGTCGAGGTGAACAGACTGCGCAGCAGCTCTTCGGCTTCGGCTTCGCGGTTCTCGACCGCGGTGATCGCCCGCGAGATGGCGCGCACGTCACCCGCGCGAATCTGCTCCGCCCAATTGTTAACCGCGACACCCATCAGCACTACCTCTCCGACCTCAAAGGAACACAGCAAAACACGAAGTGCAGTACAAGGAAAGCAGGATTCCCAGATCGGTCTCACCTTTTCGCGAACAGTTGTCGAGCAATGACCAGGCGCTGGATCTCACTGGTCCCCTCGCCGATGGTGCCCAGCTTGACGTCGCGATAGTATTTTTCGGCCGGGTAATCCTTGATGAAACCATAGCCCCCGAAAACCTGTACCGCTTCGTTGGCTACGCGTACCGCAACCTCGCTGGCCTGGAGCTTGGCCATGCTGGATTCCTTGGTGAAGCGGGGACCTTTCTGGTCGGCGAGCCAGGCGGCGCGATAGACCAATAGGCGCGCCGCTTCGATCTCGGCAGCCATGTCAGCCAGCTTGAACTGAATGGCTTGAAACTCGCTGATCGGTTTGCCGAACTGCTTGCGCTGCTTGGCGTACTTCACGGCAGCCTCCAACGCCCCCTGGCCCATGCCGAGGGCGAGAGCTGCAATCGAGATGCGGCCGCCGTCGAGCACCTGCAGGCTGTTGATGAACCCCTCCCCTTCCCGGCCAAGAAGATTCTCCGCGGGAACGCGGCAATCGGTGAAGACGACTTCCGAGGTGTCGCTGGCGCGCATGCCGAGCTTGTTTTCCTTCTTGCCGGGGTGGAAGCCGGGCATCCCCCTCTCGAGGATGAACGCAGAGATGCCGTGGGAACCCTTCGTGCGGTCCGTCACGGCCATGGCCACGCAGACGTCGGCCCTGTGGCCGTTGGTCGTAAATGTCTTGGACCCGTTCATCACCCAGCCGTCGGCGGTGCGCACGGCGACGGTGCGTGTCCCTCCTGCATCCGAGCCCGCCTCGGGCTCGGTGAGCGACCAGCAGCCGAGCTTCGTCCCCCGTGCCAGCGGTACCACATATTTTCGCCGCTGTTCCTCGCTGCCAAATTGGTAAATGTGGTTCGTGCACAGCGAATTGTGCGCGGCAACAATCAGTCCCACCGAGCCATCCACGCGCGCCAACTCTTCGATGGCCAGGACGTACTCGATATAGCCGAGCCCGGCGCCCCCGTGCTCCTCGGGAAAAATCACACCGAACAGGCCCATCTCGGCAAGTTTCGGAATGATCTCGGACGGAAACCGAGAGGCCTCGTCCCACTCCATCACATGGGGAGTGATTTCCGACTCAGCAAATTCACGGACCGTGCGGCGGAGTTGCTGTTGTTCCTCGGTCAGAGAAAAGTCCACAGGGATTCCAGCTCGCGGTTGGCCACCAACATAACCCTTATACCACATCCGGAGACTTGGGCCGCCTGGCCCGACCAGGGCTTGCGCGCTCCAAGGTTCCCTACCAACCGACCTTGTGCTTCTTGTTCTGCTCGTCGAGCCACGCCTTGAGCGGGGCGAAATAGTCGAGGATCGCAGTGGCGTCCATCTGCTTTTCGCCGGTCATGGCCTCGAGCGCCTCAGGCCACGGCTGGCTAAGACCCATTCGGAGCATCCGATTCAGTCTTCCGCCAGCCGCCTTGTTGTTATAGACCGAGCAGCGATCGAGTGGCCCCCTGTAGCCGATTTCGCGGCACAACGCACGGTGAAACTGGAATTGCAAAATGGTGGCCAGGAAATAGCGCGTGTAGGGCACGTTTGCGATCACGTGATACTTCGCCCCGGGATCGAAGTCGGCTTCGGTGCGCGCATCTGGCGGCGCCAGCCCCTGATACTTTCGGCGCAGCGCCCACCATGCCTTGTTGTAGTCCGTGGCCTTGATTTCGCCCGAATAGACCTTCCAGCGCCACTGGTCGACCAACAGGCCGAACGGGAGAAAGGCCACTTTGCCCAGTGCGCGCTTCATCAGCAACCCGATGTCGCCCGAGGAGGGCGGCACCCTGTCGAGCAAACCGATCTCATGGAGGTATTCGGGTGTGACCGAAAGCGCGATCGTGTCGCCGATGGCCTCGTGGAAACCGTCGTTGGCGCTGCCTTGAAACAGCGGCGGGAGGCGGTTATAGGCCAGCTGATAGAAGTTGTGACCCAGCTCGTGGTGAATAGTGGAGAAGTCCTCTTCCTTGATCTCGATGCACATCTTCAGGCGGACATCATTCCCGTAGTCCAAGTCCCAGGCACTGGCATGGCAGACGACATCGCGATCGTGAGGCTTCGTGAACAGCGAGCGCTGCCAAAAGGTCTCGGGCAGGGGCGCGAACCCGAGTGAGGTGAAGAACTTCTCCCCATAGTGAACCATTCCGAGCTCATCCACTTTTTTCGCCCGGAGCAATTCGGTGAGCTGGAAGCCGGGGTCGCTCTCGGGCGGGGCCACGAGGGGATAGATATGGTCCCATTCCTGGGCCCACATATTCCCCAGCAGGTGCGCAGGAATCGGGCCGTCCTCCGGAAGGAGGCCTGGGCCGTACTTCTCCGCGAGCCTCGAGCGAACGTAGGCGTGGAGAGATTCGTAGAGCGGCCGCACCTGTTCCCAGAGACGCTCGAGTTCCTTGCGAAAGGCCTCGGGCGGCAGGTCGTACCTCGAACGCCATAGGGCCCCCACGTCGGCGAAGCCCAACTCCCGCGAACCCTTGTTGCCGAGCTCGACCAGCCGTTCATACCTGTTGCGCATCGGCAGAGAGATGGCATGCCAGCCCTTCCACACGCGCAGTAATTCATTCACATCCCGACTTTCGGCTAGGATCCGTTCCAGATCGTTCAGCGAGAGGCATTTTCCCTTCTCGCCATCGGGACACCATCGGCCTTTGCCGTAATCGCTTTCGAGTGAACTGGCAATCTGCGCGAGTTCAGCTTGTTCCGCCCGGTTACGTGGGGCCGGCAGGTCCAATGAGAGTTTCAGCAGCCTCAGCTTGCGCCCGATATCCGCTGGCAGATCGAGCTTGTCAAAGCGCGCGGCCCCTGCGGCCAATTCCGTCGTGGCCGCGTTGACTTCCTGATCCGCATCGGCGGCCATGCGTTCGGTGTCCTGAGTAATGAAGTTCTGCTGGACCCACGACGCGCGGCTGGCCTTGATCCACAGGTCGAGCAGACGCTTCTCGGCTCGGTCCACAAACGCCCGCGCTTCGGCGAGCGTGGGCGGCGCCTGGGTTTTGCTCTGCCTTTTTCCGGCCGCAGGGGCCTGCGCCAAGGCCGCGCCCGCCGCCAAGATCATTGCCGCCAGGAACGCAGCCGTACGAATGCCACAGGACCATCTCATCGAAAGCCTCCGAACCTCCCTGGCTCGCCCCTCGGGGCCATCGCCGGCCGAGCCGTATGCTCACCGGCAGCCGGTGGCTCGCGCTCGGAATTCCTCGAAGACCTTCGGTTCGGTGAGCCGCGGGGGGGAATCATCGGGGACGACAAACCCCTCTAGAACCCATTCGAAACCTCCGCAAGACGACCATGAAGCAGGCCACGAGGACGGCGTCAGCTGCTGGGGCAATTGCGCACCCAGATCCGCGCCCAGTAGCCAGTTTGGCAATTACCTCTACTTCCTTGTGAGTTCGTCGAGCGCATCGAGCGCATGGCGAATGCCCTCACGGTCTACATCGAAGTGCGTCACCATGCGGATGGCGAATTTGTCGGTGGGCCCCGCCAACACTTTCCGCTTGGCGAGCTCGGCGCAGAGCTCCGCCGCCGTGCGGCCCGTGCCGCTGACGTCGAAGATAACGATGTTGGTCTGCACCTTCTTTGGGTCGATGCGGATGCCCGAGACCTTGGCTAGTCCTTCAGCGAGGAACCTCGCGTTCTCATGATCGCGCGCGAGCTTCGCTGGCGACTCGTCGAGCGCGACGAGCCCGGCCGCTGCGAGCACGCCCACTTGACGCATCCCACCGCCGAATAGCTTCCGGTAAACGTGCGCCTTCTCGACAAAAGCATGCGAGCCCACCAGCATGGAGCCCACCGGCGCACCCAGGCCTTTCGAAAGGCAGAACATCACCGAATCGAACTTGTGCGTCAGCTCCGCCACGCTGCGCCCCAGCGCGACCGCTGCATTGAAGATTCGCGCCCCATCGAGATGGACCGGCAGACCCGCCTCGTGCGCACGGTCACAGATCTGATCGGCAACCGCGGGAGGATAGACCGTGCCGCCGGCCATGTTGTGCGAGTTTTCGAGTGAGATGAGTCCGGTCTGCGCGCGGTAGTACACCTTCGGGCGAATCAACGCCTCCACCAGATCCCAGGTCAGGATTCCATCTGACGCCCGGGCGGTTCGTGGCATGCAGCCGGCGAGAGCGGACATCGAGGCCATCTCATACTGATTGACGTGCCCGCGCTCCTCGCAGATCACCTCCTGCCCGTGGTGCGTCCACACTTTAATAGCGATCAGGTTGCCCATCGAGCCGGTGGGCACAAAGAGGGCAGCTTCGCGGCCGAAAATCTCCGCCACCCGCGCCTGCAGCCTGTTGACCGTGGGATCCTCGCCATAAACGTCGTCGCCTACCTCGGCCTCGGCCATGGCGCGGCGCATCTCCGCCGTGGGCTTGGTGACCGTGTCGCTGCGCAGATCCACAACCGTTCCCGTACTGGCTCCTACCTCTCGATCACCGGCTGTTTTCGCCGCAGAAACTCCCGGCATGATGCGCTCCTTTAGTCGAGCAATCGGATGAAAGCTTCATTGGCCACCGTCAGCCGAGAGGGCATCAGGCGGAGTCGTTGGCCGTCGAACTCCACCAGGCCGCTCTCGCGCAATCCCTCCACACGCCGGTAGAGGCTGGCATGGTACTTCTTCTCGATGCGGGCAAGCTCGATTCCCTCCAGCTGTCGCAATCCGAGAAAGAGCTCCTCCTCGAGCGCCTGCTCGGGCGTGACCGCCAGGACCTGCTCGCCGGGAAATGTACCCTTCGCAATTGCGGCGATGTAGAGGGTCGGGTCGCGCACGTTGGCCCAGCGCTTCCGGCCATTGAACGAGTGCGCGCCGGCACCAAAACCAAGGTACGGCTCGCGGCGCCAGTACTTCGAATTGTGCCGCGACCGCAAGCCCGGCAGAGCCCAGTTCGAGATTTCGTAATGCTCGTAGCCCGCCTGCGCCAGACGCTCTTGGGCGTGTTCGTAGAACGCTGCCTGCGCGTCATCGTTGGGCAGCGCACCGGCGCCGTAGCGCAGGCCGCCCGCGAGCGCCTCCCTTCCAAGGCGGCTCCCTTCGTCGATCTCGAGCAGATAGATCGAGGCATGCTCGGGCCGTAAGTCCACAAGCCGGGCCAGCGATTCTTTCCAGGTCGCTCGTGTCTGGTGCGCAAGGCCAGCGATCAAGTCAAGACTGACATTGTGGAAGCCTGCGGCACGCAGATGGCGCAGGGCTTCCAAGATATCTTGCTGGCGGTGGATGCGCCCGGCGGCGGCAAGCTCCCTGTCGTCGAATGACTGGGCGCCCAGGCTAATGCGATTGATTCCTGCCGAACGCCACCCGGCGACCTTCTCTCGAGTTACGGTTTCGGGGTCGGCTTCGAGCGTTACCTCGACGAGCTGGCAAGGAAAGCCTTGGCGCACGGTATCCACGATGCGGCAAAGCGCTGCGGCATCCAGCAGGCTCGGTGTCCCCCCGCCAAGGTAAACCGTATCCACCCCAGCGCGGTTGGGGGTGCCCGGCAACTCCAGCCCCGCTCGCCGGTAGAGTGTTTCATGCTCCGAGAGTTCTCGACACACGGCCTGGACGTAAGGCGCGTAGAGACTCCGCTCGAATACGCCCGTGGAGAAATTGCAGTAGGTGCACTTCCTCTGACAAAACGGAACTTGGATGTAAATTCCGAGGTTCATCAGCACTCGAGATGATACCGCAGGGGCACGGAGAACGCGGAGTCTATTCGCCAGCGTCGGGGACGATCTGCACGCGGACCTGCCTGCTGCGCGGGCCATCGAATTCGCAAAAATAAACTCCCTGCCAGCGGCCAAGGGCCAGCCTTCCCTCCGCGATGGGAATGGTCTCGGAGACGCCGGTGAGTGTGGACTTGATGTGCGCATCCGCGTTGCCCTCCAGGTGCTGGTAGGGCCCGGACTTGGGCACTAGCCGCTCGAGGGTGGCTTCGATGTCGCGGGCCACAGCCGGGTCGTCGCTCTCGTTGATGGTGATGCCGGCGGTCGTATGCGGCACGTAGAGCCGGCAGACGCCATGCTGCACGCCGGATTCGTTGACGATCTTGGTAACATCCGGGGTGATGTCAACGAGCTCGGTGCGCCGCGCGGTCTTCACCACCAGCACGCGATCGAAGGCATGGGCTGCTTGCTTTGGGGACGGGGGATGGGGCGCCATCGCCGCTTGTGATCTCTTTCGCTCGAGAGGTTGTCGGAGCAACCGAACTACCCGGGCCCTAGCTCAGCGCTGTGGCTGAAACCACGCCGTAAAAGGCGTACCAGGGCTTCGCGACCTTCAACCGCCCATTCACGTTGTTGATGTTCTCGACCCCCTGGTCGCCGAGCCAGTCTTCGAGCGCTTTGATGCCCTGCTTGCCATAGACTGGGATAGCGTCTTTCCAGGTGGCGCGGCCGCACAGCACCCCGGAGAAATTCACGCCGGACTCCGCGGCGAGCTCCAGCGTTTCGGCGAACGTCTCGTTGCTCACGCCGGCCGACAGATAGATGAAAGGCTTCCGAGCCCCGGCCGCGGCCTTGCGGAAATACTCCTTGGCCTCTTCGCGCGTATAGACCGACTCGCCTTTCGACGAGCGAGCGCCTTTCACATAGGCCATATTCACCGGCACTTCGACCTTCATCACGTCCACACCGTAGGACGGTTTGGAAAACTCCTCCATGCTTTTCATCACGCACTCCGGCTTCCTGCGCGCGAACTCGATGCCCTTCTCGTCCACTCCCTCCTCGTAGCCCACGAACTCGAGGAAGAAGGGCACGTCGGCAGCGGCACATTCCGCGCCGATGCGCTCAACCCAGGCATGTTTGACATCGTTGATTTCGGGCGGATCGAACGGAGTGTAGTAGAGCAGGATCTTGATACAGTCGGCGCCCGCTTCGACCAGCCGACGGACGGAATAGTTGTCGAGCAGGTCGGGCAGGCGGCCCGGCCGCGTATTGTCGTAGCCGCTCTTTTCGTAGGCCAGGAGCAGACCGGCGTTCTTGGCGCGCTGCTTGGCGGCCGAGAGGCCATACTCGGGGTCGAGCAGGATGGCACTGGCGTGGGGCGTCAGGATGCGCACAACTGCTTCCTTGAACTCCGCCATCATCTCGGGCGTAACGGCCTTCTTGTCGATCCCTTTCTCCTTGGCGATGGCGCTCCTGAGCGAACCGCGCTGGTCCATGGCCGCTGCGGCGATCACGCCGCGCTGGTCGGCAACCGCCTGCAAGCCTTTTTGCTTCCCCGGACTGATTTTCATCACCCAACCTCCGACTTCGTTCCGATTCTAGCACGGAAGCGTCCGGCGAACCCTCGAGGCGAGAAGCGCAGATGTTCGGCCCTCACAAGAACAGGACTTGGTGCTGTACGGCGCCGATCCCGGCACGCTCGAGGAGCCCTGCCAGGAGTTCCGGGCCGTGCCGGGCAAGGAGCGGCAGGAAGCAGTGCGTGCGCTCCTGCAAATCGTGGTGGGGATAGAGCGCTTCGAGCACTTGGCGTTCGTGCGCATCGAGCACGCCGGTGCGGAGATTCTGCGCGCGTCCCGCCTTGCGGCGCAGGCGGAGAAATTGATAGAGCATCTTGCGCTCGGCGGTCTCGAGCGCACCAAGAAGCGTCGGATCCAGCTTGCCGAGCGGCCGGCGCATGCCCGCCAGCAGCTTGCGGATCGTTTTTTCCCCCGTTTCAAAACCTTTCGCGAGCCCTTTCGCCAGGAACTGTCGTTCCATTTTCCCGCGGAGGTGCTGGCGGCCGCGCAGGACATCGCGCAGTCCCAGATCGTATTTTTTCAGCAGCCGCGCTACGTGCGGCTCGACCAGCGTAAAGCTTGTGCGCGGAACGATGGCCGGCATCGTGCCCAGCAATCTGCGGTAGGCTACCTCCGCCTGCGCGTAGTAGGCGATCTCGGCCGGCCCCCCTACGTAAGCGGCCGTGGGCAACAGGGCGTCTTGCACGACCGGCCGCAGCAGGACGTTCGCGCTGAACGCCTCGGGCGCGCGCTCAATCGTATCCCGCAGCTCGTTAAGCGAGAAACTTGTGCCGCCGGCGACGAACTTCTCGCCGCGCAGGCGAATCGGCAGGCGTTGGCCATCCAAGCTCAAGAAAAGCAGCGTGCTGCGCTCGGTGACCCGGACCTGGGCGTGGTATCCGGCTTTCTCTAGTTTCTTGCTCCGCGCGAGGAGCTCGCCGATGAGCACTCGATTCTGCTCCACCGCTCGCTGATAGACCGGCGCCATCAGCCGGTGGAGCCGCGGATCGAGTGGGTCCAGCAGAATGATGCCCTGCCTCGCAAACAATCGCCCCATCAGCCGCCCGAACGCGGAACCAAATGTTTCCTTCGGGCTGTACGACTCGGCCAGGTGGTTGCCGACCTCTTCCGCCCATTGCCCTTCGAGCAGTTCCCGTGCTCCGGCCACAGCCGCGCGCACCGGCTCGCCCAAGCGCACCTCGCCTACACGGCGCCCTGCGGCGTCCGGCGGCTCGACTTCCAACCGCTCGAGCCCGCGGCGGCCCATCCAATAACAGTGGTTGATCTCGGCGAGATCGTGATCTTCGGTGGCGAGCCAGAATACAGGGACGGCGTCGGGGCCGGCTTTGCTCAATTCCTGCGCGATGTGAATGGCCGAAAGCGCCTTATAGATGCTGTAGCTTGGCCCACTGAAAAGTCCCACTTGCTGTCCGGTCACGATGGCAACCGCGCCCGCGGCGAGCCGGTCGAGGCTGGCCGAGGTCGCGCCGTCGGATCCGAGGCGCTCGTTTTGCTCGCGCAAGACTTCGACGACTTGACCGAGGATGCGAGGGTCCCGATGGACGCCGGTCGCCGCTCGAAGGATGCCGTTCAGCGTCGGCGGGTGCACGTAGAACTCGGCCAGCCGATCGAACTCATCGACGTAGGTGGTGTAGAGCCGGGTGAGGCGCGGTAACTCGCCCGGTCGAAGACAGTGACACTCCA
>DATFXF010000353.1:0-4672 GCA_035258565.1 Candidatus Acidiferrales bacterium | reverse complement strand
CCCCCGCCGGAACCCGGGAAAGGCCCGGCCTGTGCGCCTAGGATTCGCTAGTGGACAACCGGGGTTGCTTCGACAACTGGACGGAAGCTCAAGCTATCACCGGCGAGATAGACCTCGAGCGTCGCCGGGCGTTGCAGGCCTCCCTGAATCAGCGCTTCCGACAGTGGATCTTCGACGTACTTCTGCAAGGCTCTCCGCAGGGGGCGCGCACCGTAACTCCGATCCGCGCAAGTCTTATCGAGGATCCATTGCCGTGCTTCGGGCGTCAGCACGATCTGCACCTGCCGGTGAATCAGCGTGTCGTTGATCTGCCCGGTGAGAAGATCGATGATACGCAACAGATCTTCGTCGGCCAGCGGGTTGAACAGGATCACCTCGTCCAGGCGGTTGAGGAACTCCGGATTGAATGCGCGCTTCACCTCGCCGAGCACCAGGTCTTCCATGCTCTTGGCGCCGGCCTCTTCGGAGCCGGACTGGAAGCCCAACGTGGAGCGCTTCTGCAGGTGGCGCGCGCCGAGATTCGAAGTCATGATCAGGATGGTGTTGCGGAAGTCCACGGTGTTGCCGAGCCCGTCGGTCAATTGCCCGTCCTCAAAAACCTGCAACAAGATATTGTAAACGTCCGCGTGCGCCTTCTCGATTTCGTCCAGCAGGATCACCGAATACGGCGTGCGCCGCACTCGCTCCGTCAATTGCCCACCTTCCTCATAGCCGACGTAGCCTGGCGGCGCGCCGATGAGTTTCGAGACCGAGTGCTTCTCCATGTACTCGGACATGTCGAACCGGACGAGCGACTTTTCGCTCCCAAATAGAAACTCTGCCAGACGGCGGGCGACTTCTGTCTTGCCCACGCCGGTTGGTCCTAGGAAGAGGAAGCATCCCACCGGGCGGCCGGGGGCCTTGAGCCCCGCACGGCTGCGGCGGATGGCGCGCGCCAGCGCGGTGATGGCTTTATCCTGGCTGATGACGCGCTTGTGCAACTCCTCCTCGATGCGCAGCAGCTTCTGCTGCTCGTCTTCTTTGATCGAGGTCACGGCGATGCCGGTCCAGCGGGCCACGACCTCCTCGATATCTTCCCGCGTGACGACGCCCGTCGTGGACTCATCCAGCTTCAGTTTCTCCCGCACCAGCCGCAGGTTCTCCTTCTCCTTGCGCTCCTCTTCGGAGTAGAAGCGCGCCTTCTCAAACTCGTGGTTGGCGATCGCCGTCTCCATGCGGTGGGTGATGAACTTCACCCGCTTCTGCACATCCGCCACCTCTTCCGGCAGCATCGCCTGGCGCAGCTTCACCCGCGCCCCGGCCTCGTCAATCAGATCTATGGCCTTGTCCGGCAGGAAGCGGTCCGGGATGTAGCGGTTCGAGAGATACACCGCGTAGCGGATGGCCTCCTCGGTGTAGGAGACGGCGTGGAACTTTTCGTAGCGCTCGCGCACGCCCTGCAGCACCTTGATGGCTTCTTCTTCGTTGGGCCCGCTCACCTTGACCGCCTGGAAGCGCCGCTCGAGCGAGCGGTCCTTCTCCACCGACTTGCGGTACTCGCCTGGCGTGGTCGCGCCGATGCACTGAATTTCGCCGCGGCTCAGCGCCGGCTTCAGGATATTGGCAGCATCGAGCGAACCTTCGGCCGAGCCGGCGCCGACCAGCGTGTGGAGCTCGTCAATGAAGACAATCGCGTTCTGGCTCTCCATCAACTCTTTCATGATGGTCTTCAGGCGTTCCTCGAACTGCCCGCGGTACTTCGTGCCGGCTACGATCAGGGAGAGGTCGAGGGAAAGGATACGCTTGTCGGCCAGGAAAGGCGGGACGTCGCTGTCGGCGATGCGCTGCGCCAGCCCTTCGACGATCGCGGTCTTGCCCACACCCGGCTCGCCGATCAGCACGGGATTGTTCTTCGTCCGCCGACAGAGGATCTGGACCACTCGCTCGAGCTCTTTCTCTCGCCCCACGAGGGGGTCGAGCTGCCCTTCCATCGCCGCTTGCGTCAAGTCGCGGCTGAATTCGCTCAGCAGCGAGGTTTCCTTGGGTCGGCTCACCGGTACCTTTTCGCCGGCGCTCCGCGCGAGCTCCTCGCGCAGCGTCGAGAGCCGCAGCCCGCGTTCCTGGAGGATTTCCGCGCCAAAGCATTTCTCTTCCCTCAGGATGCCCAGCAGCAGGTGCTCGGTGCCGACGTGTTTGTGGCCCAGCCGCTCCGCTTCTTCGGTGGCGAAGTTCAGGATGCGTTTGCATTCCTGGCTGAGGGGCACCTCGACCGATGTGGAGATGCGCTCGCGGATGGTGATGCGCGATTCGATTTCTTTGCGGATGGATTCGATCGAACCGTGCGAGCGCAGGAAGCGGTTGGCGAGCGCCTTGTCCTCCCGCATCAGGCCGAGCAGCAGGTGCTCGGTCTCGATGTAGGGGCTGCCGTACTGGCTGGCCTCATAGCGCGCGAAGAAAATCACGCGCCGCGCCTTCTCTGTGTAGCGCTCAAACACGGCTCAGCTCGCCTCTCCCTCGGAACCCTTCCCTTGAAGCTTCAGAACGCCATGCTCCAATCCCAAGACCCGATCTGAACGCCACGCCAGCGCGGCGTTATGCGTTGCGAGAAGGGAGGTCAGCCGGTGGGTCTCGTGCAGGCGACGCATCAGATCGAAGACAGCTTCCGCGTTCTGCTCGTCCAAGTCCCCGGTCGGCTCGTCGGCTAGCAGCAGCGCCGGCCCACTGACCAGAGCCCGCGCGATAGCCGCACGCTGTCGTTCGCCCCCAGAAAGTTCCCCGGCGCGGTGACGAACCCGCGCTCGGAGGCCCACTTCATCCAGCCACTGTTCGGCTCGGTCAAAAGCCTCGCCGCGCCCAACCCCACGCAGCAGCAAGGGCATGGCCACATTCTCTCGCGCCGTGAAGTCGGGTAAGAGGTGATGCCGCTGCCAGACAAAGCCGATCGAGCGATTCCGAAATTCTGCGAGCGCCGCGTCCCCTAGCGTCCCCAGTGGTCGAGCGCCGAAGTATACTGTACCGCTTGTTGGCATGTCCAGCGCGGCCAATATGTGCAGCAGCGTGCTCTTTCCGGCACCGGAGGGTCCCACGATGGCGACCATCTCACCGCGGTGCACAGCGAGGTCCACGCCGGCCAAGACCGTGAGCTCGGCGGGGCCCGAACCATAAACTTTTCTCAGCTCCCGGGCCTCGAGCACCACCTCGAGTCCTGTCTCTCCGAGGCTCGTTGCTCTCCCCGCCCCCGCCGTCCCCACCGTTGCTGTGCCCTGAGCCGTCACTTGTTCCTCTGGCCCCGCTTTTTCTGCCACAGCCAATTCACTTGATTGGATGCTTTCGACCGATCATCTCGGTCCCTGGCAAGCAAGTTTTCCTATCCCAAATGGCCAATAGGTTCACTTTTTTGCCCACTCGCTACTCACCATGGTTTTGTGCTCAATCGGCGACACTTCGCCGTCCTCCCAACCCATTGCTTCTACTGGCATTGTAGCATGATGCCGCTCATCAGCTCCGTGTACCATTGGCCACCTTGGTGCCGGTACTCCCTCCCTGATCTTCACTAAAGCACGCCGCTCGCCAAATCCGCGGGCTACTCATAACGCAGAATCTCGACCGGCAGAATGCGCGCGGCGGCGCGGGCGGGCACGAAAGTGGCCGCTCCGCAGATGACCAGCGCAGCCGCGGTGATCCACAGGGCATCCCAGCCACTCGGGCGAAAGGGGACGTAGGGCACGGCATATACCTGCGGGTCGAGCGGAATCAACCGGTAAGAGCCCGCCGCCCACGCCAGCAGATAGCCCGCCACCAGGCCTATCCCCGTGCCCAGTGCACCGACGGCCAGGCCTTCAAGGATGAAGATGTTGCGCACCTGCTGGCGCCGCGCGCCCAAGGCCATCAACACGGCGATGTCGCGCGCCCTGTCCGTCACGGTCATGGCGAGCACGACCAGGATGTTCAGGGCCGCAACGAAGGTGATCAAGCCGAGGAAGATGGCGGTCACCAACTTCTCGAGGCGCAGCGCCCGGAACAGGGCCCGGTTTTGATCCATCCAGGTCGTCGCCGAGTAGCCTTGACCAGCTTCGCGCGAGAGCACGGCAGCCGTCTCGGCAGCGCGATCCACTTGCTCGAGGCGGAATTCGAGCACATTCACCACGTCGCCCAGTCCCGCCAAGCTCTGCGCGGCCTCGAGCGTCACGAAACCCCAGTTGGCGTCGTAGTCGTAGAACCCGGAATCGAAAATCCCCACCACGCGGAAGCGTCGCGTGCGGGGAATCAGACCGAACGGCGTCAGCCGCCCCTCCGGGCTGGTCAGCGTGACGTAGCTGCCGGCTGCGAGTTCGAGCTCCTTGGCCAGTGTTTGCCCCAACAGAATCGCCTCGATGCCGTCCGGATCCGGGCTAAAGTTCGCTTGGCCCGCCACCACGCGACCGAGCGCCTCATTCGAGCGGCGCTCGAGTTCGGGGTCAATGCCTTTCAGCACAATGCCGCGAGCGTGACCTCCAGCCGAGAGCAGCACGGTCTCGTAAATCGCCGGCGCCACAGCGCGCACACCGGGCGTGGAGGCAAGTCGCTCGGCCAGGCTGCGGTAGTCTCGAATCCCTTCCACGTTGGGGCGGGTGAGATTCACGTGTGCCGTGACGCCGAGCAGCCGGTCCTGAATGGCCAGGCGGAAACCGGTGTCCATCGAAAGCGCAATAAC
>DATFXF010000352.1:0-6226 GCA_035258565.1 Candidatus Acidiferrales bacterium | reverse complement strand
CCGCTGCGCCGCGCGCTCGGCCGACTGCCGGGTGCTGGCGATGCGCGACGTGGACGTGGACTTTACAACGGTGATGATTGCGCGGCGCGACAGCGGCATCGGCGGCCTCGACGATCTCCGAGGAAAGCGGCTCGCCCTTGGCGACGGCGGCTCGCGCTGGGGCGCGATTCTGCCGCTTTACTACCTTCGCCAGGCCGGGCTCGATAGCGCCCGCGACGTGGTGCTCCGATCGTACGCGGCGGGCCCGGCGGGCGACTTGGAGGTCGTGCGCGCGCTCACCGACGGCGCCGCCGACGCCGGCATGATAGGCCGGCCGACGTGGGATCGGGAGTGCGCGCACGGCCGCATCGATCCGGCGGTGTTGAGCTGCGTTTGGCAATCCGCGCCGTACAGCCACTGCAATTTCACCGCCTTAGGGGACTTCGATCCGGATGTCGCCAAGCGCTGGACTGACGCCCTCCTGAAGATGGACTACGGCCACCCGCGGTGGCGCCCGGTGATGGAACTTGAGGGGCTCAGGTCATGGCAGCCTGGGCGGGCGCATGGCTACGAGGAGCTCGCGGCGGCGATCGCGTTCGAGGACGAGTTCGCAGGCCAGCCGGCGGGCGCACGCGAGAAGTGATGGCGAGGCGATCGGGGCACGCTCTTTCGCCTCGCCGTTGGCCTACGAGCGAAAACCCGGCGGGCGCCCTGAGCGCCCGTGCGCACGTGACGCAGCAATTTGCCGCATTTTGCAGGGTGACGGCGACGAAGTATCGAATACTTAACGCGCTCAGATAGACGAATCCCTTCCCCTCCACCAATAAATTTCTCGCCGAGTTATAGCCCGCTTGCTCATAGTTGGCGCGTATGGGCGCGCTCTGGCGCGCCAGCGCGATCGATTCCGGGGTCCGCCCGGGCAACAACGATTGGCTTGTAGAGACTATTCGTGATGATCCGATCTGGGCCGTGCCCTCGATCATCCGCCTCGGTTTGCCCACGTGGGCACACCGCACGTCCCAGAGCGGGACCAGCCATGGCTAGCTTTGAAGGACTGAAGTTTTGCCCACGTGGGCAAACGCTGGAACCCTGGGCGGGAGAGTGGTAGACCCCACCCGCACAACAACCTCGAACGTAAACTGGCCGGCGCCCAAGGCGGTCACCACCAGACGCCCCCGCTCATAGGGCGCGTCCGTCTGGTCGTGACACCAGCGGCAGAGGGCCACGAGGTGCTCGAGGTCGAAGTCCGAGCCGCCCTGTGAGCGCTTCATCACGTGGTGGACGTCGAGCCGTCGCCGCACCCCGCAGGCCTGGCAGCGCCAGCCCGCCCGCGCCAGCACCGTCTGACAAATCAGCTTCCACTCGCTCACGCTGGCGGCCGGGCGTCCCATGGCGCGGGCGTCGCCACGGCCCCACCGCGCACGGGCTCGGCGTGCGAGGGGCGCGCGACGCTTTAACATGTGGGCGCTTGATCCATTTGCCCATGTGGGCAAACGGCGGATTCGCCTGAGTTGCCCACGTGGGCAAAATCCCGAGGGGCGCGCCGCGCCGCTGCGTGCACTTCCCAATCCGCGAGGCACTCCCGGCATCCGGCCAGGAAAATCCCCACTGCATTGTCCGTGGATGCGGCCCGCGCGCCGACCTCAAAGAACCGCGTCACGAGCTCCATCGCCTCGATATCCGGCATGGCACTCAGCACGGAACGCCGGAAGCGTTCTCCGGGGGGCAGGGGCTCATAGCCTCGCGGGTGGGCTTGGAGTGCTTCGGAGATTCGCAGTTGCAGCGTATGCGTGGGGAGGCGTTTCGCGAGCTCGACCCAGGCCGCCCACTCCCCGCTCCGCTCGATCGCGGGGGCGATTACGGTCGCCTTAGCCAGACCGACATCCGCGATTGCGGCTCGCACCAGGGGGCGTTGAGATTCCGGGAACTGCATCAGCATGCGACCGATGGCGAGGCGCTTGTACGCAGTCCGCCACGAGCTGAGCCCGAGCACTTCGCGGAAGTACGCTTCCTCGCTATCGTAGGGGTGCCCTTGAGAATCCTGCAGCTGACTCCAGTAGGCGCCCGCATGAATTTCCCAGGCGAGCTCACAGGCCAGAACCCGGTCCGGCTCTATGCGGAAGCGGAGCTGTGTCAAGACCAGATGAATGGCGTCGACTCGATCACGGCCTGTGAAGTCATTGAGGAAGCGCGCCACGGCGATGTCCGCATCGCGGTCTGGCGTGAGCCAGCAGACGTCACGCGACATGGCCGTCAGTCTTGAATGATTCTCGAGGCTCGAGGGAGCCGTACGGGCGGCCCTCGACGCGTCGCTGCCAGCGCCACAAACGGAGGGCGGCCAGAAAGTCGGCGAGCGGCACCGTGTCCGGTACCATCATCACCTCCCAGGCCGGATCCTCGAGTAGCTTGGGTAGGCGGACGATCAGGCCCTTGCTGGACGGGAGACCTAGGCGATGGGCCGCATGGCGATACGCCACATTTTGAAGCAGGGCTTCTGGATAGATCGCTCGACCAGTCTTCCAGTCGAGGATCGTCAAGGCGCCCTCCACCCGCGCATAGAGATCAAGGGTCCCGGCGTACCCGCATTCCAGGCAATAAACAGTTCGCTCGATGGCTAGCGGTTCCAGCGCGACCTTGGTAGCCCAATCCTTCCAACTCTCGACGGCCCAGACAGCGACATCCGGCAGAAAGGGCTCAGGTCCCGCGTCTTCCCCCAGCATCGTCCTTAAGTGCCACTCGATTCCCGCGTGAACGGCCGTCCCTATTGTTCGCGCCTGCTGTTTCACCCGATCAGCCGCCTTGACGCCGGTGACCGCCTCGGCGACGGCCGATAAGACGGTTTGGTGAGCACCTCGAGCATCGCCGTCTCGAAGTACCGCCGTTCCTGCTTGGCGTACCACGGTGCGAGGGCCGGTTTGGCGATGACTTCCAAGATGGTGGTCACGGACGGCAATTGGCACCCGTTGATCGTGTAGAACCGATCGCGGCTCCACGAGCGGGAAGAGTCGGATAGCGTTGTAGCCATCGCTCTTAGCTCTCGTCGCCCACAGCCAATCGCAGAGGATGTTCCGAGGAGTCCTTCAAAGCGTCTTCGCCAGCCACAAAGACCTCGAATGCCTTGAAGATGCGTCCGGCCTTGGAGGTTTGCTTGCCGGTATAGCGGATGAGGACTTCGGCGCCCTCGCGGACGAGCTTGAGCCGCTCCAAAAGGGCGGCATGGAGGGGGAACGTGACCAAGCCTTCGGGAGTCTCGAGGGTGCCAAGGGGACCGAAGCGGCCGTCGTGCATCCCGCGCCAGGTGCCCTCGAACTCCTCCCCGGGCGTCTCCCACTTGTGGAACTGCCCCTGCCCGATCTGACGCCAGCGCTTTAGGCTACTCATCGTTTGGTCTCCTTAGGGCAAATGGTTACCATATTGGTTATCAAATGTCAAGCTATTAATATCTATATTGGTAACCAGAAAAGGCTCTGGCCAAGGGGAGGATACTTCCGCGATGATCGAGTGCCGTGGCTCGAGATCCGGCCGTCGGCGCACGAATTCAACAAATACGAAGAGGTCTAAACTTTACTCAGGAGGAGTTCGGGCGAAAGTTCGGATTAACTAAGGTCTCCATTGCGCGATACGAGGCTGGCAGAGTTCCCCGGCTGGATCTTCTTCGGAGAATTGCTCAGCTAGGAGGCGTGACGATAGCCTGGCTTCTGCAAGGGCACGTTGGCGCGTCGACCGCCAATCGCAACGAAGTTTCTGTGTCAAGAGGCGGCAGGACCCGGAGAACTCAGGACGCCCTTAGACGTCTGACGTCGCGACTCGAAGGCAATCATCAGTGGCCGCCGAACTATCGGAAACGATATGAGGAGCGTATTGCCGAAATCCTCTTGAGGGCAATCAGAGAGTTGGAAGAATACAAGGCATTGCTGGACTCGAAGTATCAGCGAGCTGGAGCGAAAGGGGAAGGATCGCCGAAGTGAAGAATAAGGCATAGCTCTCGATCTATGCCTTTCCGAACGGCGGCTATCGACCGGAACAAATTGAAGTGCTCCGAAAAGCAGGCGTGCACTACTTCCTGCTGGTGAAGGAAGCATCGCATCTGGGCCAGGTCCAGTTGCCGGCGCGGACTGTGCAGTATTCACCATGGCCCACACCCGGCGGTAACCGTACGTGGCGCGGCTGTGCGTCACGGCGCGGATCTGCTGGAGTACCGTCTCGTCGTCGACGCGCCGGTCGAACCCCGCCGGGCGGTTTCGTGCGGCGTAGCATCGATCATCCTTTTGTAGCCAGGTGCCGAAGTCGGCGTTCGGACTAGCCTTCTCGACTCGTCTTTGCAGCTCTTCTATATATCCGGAGAGAGTGGTGACGCTTGCGGGGGCGAACCTGTCAGCTTCGACTCTGAGCTCGCCCACCTCGGCCCGCGTCGCGCGGCGAAGGCGCCAGTAGCAGATCGCGATCTTCTCTACCAACAGTTCTTCGACGGGACCGACAGGAGCGTAGAGGCGTCGGCTCGCGAAAGCTCAGCCGGAAGGCGCAATCCCCAACACGATAGCGACCCCAAGCACGATAGGCGCGGCCTCGGCGATTTTCAGAGGCTCTTCGGGCTGGAACCTTTGCACCCCGTGTCACACCGAGCTGTGTTCGAGGCGCCGCGTTGGGCTAGTGTGGCATACAGCGGAAGCAAGCGCTCAAGGGCCGTCTCGTACGAGAACAGTTCTTCATACGGTTTACGCTGCTTCCATAAAACATCGCTCGGGGCTTGGATTTGCATCGCCTGCTTCATCGCCTCCGAGAATCCAGGCACATCCAGTTCTTCGACCCGGTGGACTCCCACCGAGCGGGCATGAGCATCTGGCAAATCGTCGACAAAGGTCCCTCGCGGAACAACCACTCGGCATCCTCTTGCGAAGGCCTCGAGAATGACGATGCCGAAAGACTCAAGTGCTGCCGCATGAACGAAGATGTCGTTCTCTGTGAGATGCGTGCTCCACTGTGGATCGTACGGCGCCAGGGTCACTCGTTCGCAGGCCTTTGCCGCTGAAATCATTTTGCCTTGATACGCGGGCTCCATCGCCGCGGGCGAAATGCCATAAATCAGGAGTTCGATGGTCGGGTTATCCTCCGCCAACCGCTTGAACGCTTCCAGCACCAAATGCAAGTTCTTAAGGCGCACGAAGGCGCCAGCCATGATAAACCGTACAGGGCCGGAACTTCTGAGTGGCGGTGCAGTGGGCCAAGTGATCGGAGGCATCACAATCAGAGGCGCGTCCAGGCGCCAGCCAAACCTTTCATACGTTTTGCGGGAGTTGAAGACGATCTCGGCTCGCGCCCAACGCCGCAAGGCGTGATAGACCCACGTTCGGCGCGACAAGGCGTGAAAATGAAGAATCAAAGGGGAACCGGTGAGACGACTGACCAGGGCGCTGGCAAAATGGCCCAGACGTGTGTGCGCGTGTAAAATGGCGCCCGGGTTCCGACGCACCCAGGCCCACAGTGGGAGCACTTCGCGGACGCTGCCCAGCAGATCACCGATCAGGCTCCGAAACGGATAGCGTGTCAGACCCCCACAGACGTAATGCACGGGGCCGGGCGCTGGTTGAAACTCGCGGTGCTTCCAAACTAAGCAATGAACCTGGGGAGATGATGCCGAGGCCAAGCCGACTACCACGCTCATGAGGCCGCCCCGATGGTCAACGCCACCAACAACATGCAGTATCTTCACCGACTTCTCAACCATCGAATGTCATAAGATGCGATAACGTCCACGGATGCAAACGTTTCTTTCAGGGACGAAGCCTGTTCGCATTCTGTTCGTTCATCACAATTCCGATATGTACGGCTCCAGCCGTTGTTTGCTCCACCTGTTGGCCAACTTGGACCGCAACAGGGTGACACCACTGGTGGCTTTGGCCGAAGACGGTTCTTTGCGGGAAGCGATTGGCAAGTTGGATATCGAGGTTTTCATTCATCCCAGTCTCAGTGTTATTACCCGTCCCGTGTTTGAATCCTGGCGGCTCTTGCCGTTTTTGCTGAAGATTCCGTTGGCTGCATGGCAGTTGCGCACACTCATCAGGAGATGGCAAATCCAGCTGGTTCATACGAACATCGGAGTGGCCGCGTCAAGCGGTTTGGCCGCATGGCTTGCTGGCGTACCACACGTCTGGCATATGCGGGAGTGGTTCCAGGAGTTCGGGGCCTTATGGCCTGTCTATTCCAG
Source organism: Candidatus Acidiferrales bacterium (assembly GCA_035258565.1). Lineage (GTDB taxonomy): Bacteria > Acidobacteriota > Terriglobia > Acidiferrales > UBA7541 > DATFXF01. Next base: position 42 of record DATFXF010000352.1, on the reverse strand, counting down.
GTACATTCTCTGGCTTTCCGATGCGGTCGTTTGTATGTCGTC
>DATFXF010000351.1:0-2393 GCA_035258565.1 Candidatus Acidiferrales bacterium | reverse complement strand
TGAGCACGCCGCCTGCAATCCGCCCAGCTGAGTTCCGCGACCGCGGTCAAATCGAGCCGATAGCGCGCCACGCCGCAAACGCACCCCTAGCAATTCCTCCTCCAGTGATTCCGGAACGTGCACCAGACGTGTCCATAGGCCCGTGGTCCACCGTGACGGTGACGACCTCGATTGCCCGAACGTTGCCCGGCGAAGGCCCCAAGCAGTAAACGCCCTGGCGATCGTTGCCTCGCCAGGCCTGAGGGCGCCGGTGCGCAGCAACTGCTGCTGGCGCTACGCAAACGCGAGCGCCTGGAGATCAGCGACCTTCGGCGACGCGGTCGAGGCGCATGATAAAGCGGCAGCAACGGCTGCCATGGCGCTCAAGCCGAAATCGCCATGTAAACTGCGCAGCCGACTGGAGCGAAAGTCTGGAGCGAAATAAATTCGCAAAATTGGCTACGCGAGGGTGTCCTCGACCACCCAAAATCTGGACCGCCAGATCGGCGCCCTGCGCGCGGAGCGGTGCCACGAAGTCTATCGCGAGAAGGCGTCAGGCAAGGCGATCAAGGGCCGGCCGCAGCTGGAGAAGGCCATCGATGCGCTCGGCACAGGTGATGTACTCGTGGTCGCCGAATGGGACCGCGCCACCCGGTCGATGATGGATGGGGTGCACATCATCGTCTCGGAGAACCAAGCTTTGGCGCATCGAGCAAGGCGTGCAGATTGGCTCCGACCCGCGTGAGGCGGGCGCGGTCGGGAGCGAGATCGCGTTCGATACGCTCCAAGTGGAAGACCGACATTAGATGCCGCAATCGGCAGCGGAAATTCTCGGGCATCAGATCGTAGCACCCTGGGTCGCATCCCAGGATCATGCACAAGGTGGCTCGGCAAGAATTGGCGCGAGCCTCTCCTCGTGGTGTCGTAGTAGAGCCCAATGCCGAGACGATCAGGTGGACCGGCCCACCAGCGACGAGGAAGGGTCATGGCGGGCAACATGACTAAGCTTGAGGCACTGGATTGGCTCGTCAAGTACGGCGCTGTCACCCGGGGCTATCCGGAGGAGCCGGCCGCTGCCTACGTGGGATTAGGTGTGGAGCGCTTTCGTGAAGAGGTTGCTGCCGGCCGGCTGCCGGAGCCCGAACGCTACGGCAAGCGGTTAGTCTGGGATAAGCTGCTCCTCGATCATCATATGAACAAGTTGGCGGGCAATACGAAAGGTTCGAGTGACCCGATCATGGCGTCGATCCATGCGGCCAAATCTCCCTCGGTACGTAGGCCTAGTTCGAGCTAAGGGCTCGGACTACCTGTATTTTCGACGTCACGGCCAACGCTGGCGACTCCCGGACGATCCGGCGACTCCCGAGTTCCAGAAGGCCTACCCGGAACTCCTCGGCAGGACCAATTTCGATCCGGTGCTGCGCCGCGTCGCCGATGGCAGTGTTGCGGCGCTAGTCCGGGACTATCGCGGTAGCGACGAGTTCATCCGCGAACTGCGCAAGGGCTTTGCTGGGAAAGGGCGCACACAGCAGCTCTTCGGCCAGGTGGCCTCTTTGCTTTTCAACTTCGCGGTCGACAACGACTACTGCGAGACTAACCCGGCCTCCCGCATGAAGCGGGTGGGCCGGGCCAGAGCGTACAGGGCGTGGACGGACGCGGAATGCGGCGCGTTCGAGGCATCGAATCCGGTCCGGCATGTTATGACGGGGTACATGCTCGGCCGCTACACCGGCCAACGCCGCGGCGACGTTTTTGGGCGTATCTCGCCGACCTACCTAGGCACGCGCTCCTCTTCGTTGTCGAAGCCGGGCGCTCGACGAGACAAGCTTCAGCAAGGACTTCCGCAGGCCCTCCACACGGCTGGCCTTGCTCATCTTCACTTCCATGGGCTGCGCCACACCGCCGGCGCAGCTCTTGCCGAGGCGGGATGCAGCGAGAAGGAGATCATGGCAGTACTCGGTCACAAGACGCTCAGTATGGTGCAGAAGTACACCGCAGGTGCGCGGAGGAAGCGCTTAGCGACAAGCGCCATCGCCAAGCTTGAAGGGACTGGAACAGGAACGGAACGGGAAAGTGCCAAACTGGACGAGTAAAGTGCCAAACTTCAGCTGATATGTCGTACTCTGATTATCAATTTTTCTTGTTGAAAATCAATAGTTCGGGTATGGTGGGTGTAGAAGGACTCGAACCTTCGACCCGCTGATTAAGAGTCCGGGCGAAACTCAGCAAATTCAATGCCGTTTCCCGACGTTCATGCCCCGTTCGACGCATTGTAAGGTGTTGAAACGGTTGGGGCACCCTGAGCCCGCGGGAAATCGGCCAGGTCACTCGTACGGACCCGGCGGCTCTGGCAAGTCGGGCGGCTCCGTTGCGTCGGCGCGCGAGCGCCGTCAACTCATAGATGTGTTTAAGGA
>DATFXF010000350.1:0-9604 GCA_035258565.1 Candidatus Acidiferrales bacterium | reverse complement strand
CCCCTTGCGGATGGCCACCAACGCCGCGGCGGCTGAGAGTTGGAACTTTCCCCCGTAGCTCCGGGTAGGTACGCCGCTGAAGCGGCAACCAGTGCCACAATCCTTCCCGGAAAGCAATAGCGGACAACCAATCGCAGGCGGCGTTGAACCGCTCCAGATAGGCGAGCAGTCCAGCTCGGTCCTTCGGAAACAGCCGGATTGTCTCAACATGCGTCAAGTGAATAATCTCCCGGGATTTTAGCATGGGCGTTCCGTGGGACCCGGCCAACCGCCTAAAGGGCCGTGGGTCATGCTGGACTCGAACCTGCCGACAGGCAGCTTGAAACTCCTGGGGGCTCGGAAACGTACCATAGGGTGGAGAAACGAACGATATGAGCGCCCGCAGAAGTCCCCCCATCCTGGCCGCCTTGACCCTGTTGATCGTGGCCGACGGGCTCAGAGGCCAGCAACCCGCCGAACCACAGCACGAGCACTCCCCGGGCGCGGCCCCCGAGAAGGACCAACATGTTGAGCAAGGAGCCGTGCATGCGATGACGCCCGGGCACCACCACCCGGGGCCACACATGAGAATGACTGCGCCGCGGCCCGAGACGCCCGAAGACCGCGCCCGCGCGGAGGCGGTCCTGAAGACCCTGCGCCCAGCGATCGAGAGGTACAAGGACTATCGGCTGGCTATCGCCGACGGATACCAGCCCTTCCTGCCCAACCTCCCGCAGCCCCAATATCACTTCACGAACTACTGGAACGGCTTCCTCGAAGCCTTCGCGTTCGATCCCGCACGGCCCACTTCCCTGCTCTACAAGAAAACGCGCAACGGCTACGAGCTAATCGGTGCGATGTACAGCATGCCTAAGAACGCGACCGAGGCCCAGTTGAACCGGCGGATTCCGCTCAGCGTGGCCAGTTGGCACGCGCATGTCAACCTCTGCATGCCGCCCAAGGACCAGGGCGCGCGGGCCGATTGGACCAAGTTTGGGCTAGCCGGCTCGATTTCGACCGCAGAGGCATGCGCCGAAGCCGGCGGGCGCTTCCTCCCGCAGATCTTTGGCTGGATGGTCCACGTTTACCCGTTCGAAGGCTCCCCGGACGAGATCTGGGCGCAGTAGTGGGCGCGAGGCGTCGCGCGCGTCGCTCCTTCCGTCCTGGGGGGAGTCCTGTTAACCATGTGGCCTGCTCGAATTGATTCCGCCTGGCCGCGCAGGTATGATTGCACTGTACGTTGATGCCCTCTCCCCGACGGACATTGCCCGCCCTGCTTTCGCCCTCGGTTGATTCCCGCCCTCGCCGGAGCGGTTTCTTCGCCACGCTCTTCGCTTGCACACTTCTAGCGGTTGCGTTCTCGAACAGTGCCGGTAGTAGGCTGGTCGCTCGAGATCGGCCGGACATCCTGCCGCTCGACCAGGTAAAACCCGGGATGAAAGGGGTTGCGTACACGATCTTCGCCGGAGACCAGATCGAAAAGTTCGACCTGGAAGTGATCGGCGTGCTGCCGAATCTTGTCGGCCCAAAACAGTCCATCATCCTTGTGGAACTCAAAGGGCCCAAGGTACAGCACACCGGAGTGGTCGCAGGGATGAGCGGCAGCCCCGTTTTCATCGAAAACAAGTTGGCAGGCGCAATTTCGCTGCGCTTTGGCATCTTCGCCAAGGAACCATTGGCCGGGGTGACGCCGATTGAGAATATGTTGGAGGTGCAGTCCGCGACCGAGAAGCCCGAGCGGGCGAGCATGGTGGAGGCACCGGCGGCCTTGGGCGAGAGGTCCGGCCGAAGCTCGCCAATGGGGCGGTATCCGCTGCCGGCGGACCAAGCAGAGCGCATCGGCTTGAGCAGCGGAGCCTACCTGGCGCCGATTGAGACACCGCTCGTTTTCTCCGGCTTCCATCCCGAGGCCGTACGTCGCTTTGCCGGAGAGTTCGCTGGCTACGGGATGGTGGCGACCGAGGGAGGCACGGCCCCGCCGCAGCCCGATGACGCGCGCGTCGAGCCTGGCGATATGGTGGGTATGGTCCTGGTGCAGGGTGATCTGTCCATCAACGCCGCGTGCACGGTAACCACCATTGTGGGCGACCGCGTGTTCGTGTGTGGGCATCCGTTGTTCGGCTTCGGCTCGATCGAGTTGCCAATGGCGCGGGCGCGCGTGCTGACCACGCTTTCTTCGGAGATGTCTTCGACCAAGATTGTCAACGTTGGAGGCCTGATCGGCAGCTTCACCGAGGACCGCCTAACGGCGGTGATGGGCCGATTGGGCCCTGCGCCTCGGATGTTCCCGGTGGATCTGACCGTGATCACGCCGGCGCAGCAGAAGCAGTTCCATTTCGAGTTGATCGAAAACGCAAAGCTCACGCCGTTGCTCGTGGCATTGAGCGCGTTCAACGGCCTGGTGGCGAACACGGCGTACGGCGAGGGCACTACGCTCCGGCTGACCGGCGGCATTGATATCGCCGGCCACGCGCGCGTCAACCTCGAGAACATGTTCGCGCCTACCGACTCGCTCTTTCCGGACGGCTTCTTCGTGGCCGGCACGGTGCAGGGCGTGTTTGCGCGCATCTTCTCGAATCCCTATGAGGCGGCGCGCATCGAGCGGGTCACCCTGCGCGTCGAGAGCATCCCCGAGCGACGCTGGGCGACCATCGAAAGCGCTTGGTCGGAAAAAAGCGAGGCACAGCCGGGCGAGGCGGTCAACGTCAAGGTGCTGCTGCGGCCTTACCGCGGCGCGCCATTCATTCAGGAAGTGCCGATCACCATCCCACCGCAGGCGGCCCGCGGGTCCCAGCTCCGCATCTTGGCCAGCGATTCAGACCAACTCAACCGCATGACGCGACTCTTCGCGCTTGCGCCGCAGGCTCGCCTTGCTGGCCTCGACCAACTCATCACCCTGCTCAACCGCGAGCGCCGAAACAACCGGCTCTACGTGACCTTGCTCCAGCCCACGCCGACGATGCTCGTCGAGGACAAGGAGCTGCCGAACGCGCCCCTTTCGGAGATCAACGTGCTCGACCAGCGGCGCAACCCGGGCAGCGCACTCCTGTTGCGGGAATCGACGGCGGGGGAATGGTCCGCCGCCATGGACCAGGTCATCACGGGTTCTTACTCCGTGAACATCACCGTGAAATGAGTGCACCAGGCCGAAACAGAAATCCCCGGCGCTGAGGAGCCTATGCTGAACGGGTTAAGAAGTCCGAGACGCAAGCGAATCTTCGGCGGGCTCGCGCTGCTGGCGGGACTCCTTATCTCCCCACTAGGTCGCGCCGAGCACACGCGCCAGTGGCGGCAGACGAGCTACGAAGAGTTTGAGAAGGGCACGGCCAAGGGCGTGGCCTTGCGCAGCGACGGCAAACTGGTCCTGGCACCACGGTTCCGAGCCTTTGCCGACCCCAATACCGCCTACCTGCGGTCCTTGCGTTTGGATTCGAGGGGCAACCTTTACGCCGCCGGCGGCTCGAACGCCAAGGTATTCCGCTTCGATGCCATGGGCAACCGAACCACGGTCTTTGAATCAGCGGAGATGGCCGCCCAGGCCCTGGCCCTCGACGCGCATGACAACATCTACGTGGGCACCTCGCCGGACGGCAAGATATACAAAATTACGCCAGGCGGAGAGAAGAAGGTTTTCTTCGAGCCGAAGACGAAATACATCTGGGACCTGGCTGTGGACACGGACGGCACACTCTACGTGGCCACGGGCGATAAAGGCGAGATCTTCGCCGTAAAGCCGGACGGGAAAGGAGAGCTCTTCTATACGGGCCAAGAGACGCATGTGCGCGCCCTGACGTTCGACGCGAAGGGCAATCTGCTGGCCGGCACCGAGCCCAACGGGCTTATCCTGAGGATTTCCAAGAAGACAGGCGAAAGGGAGCCGCGCTCCTTTGTCCTCTACGAGACAGCGAAAAGAGAGATCACCGCGCTGCTCGCGGACCACGCAGGCAATACGTACGTGGCGGCGGTCGGGGAGAAGCAGCGTCCGGGCCCAGCCCTCCCGCAGCCCCAGACCGTCGCGCCGCAGCAGCCGACGGTCTCCGGAACGGTAACGACATCGTCGGGAGTAGGAGTGGTGGTTACGCAGGCCAGCAGCTTTCCGCAGCAGCCGACACCTTTCGTTCCCTTCCCCCCGCTGGTCTCGAGCGCGGTCTATCGTCTAGCGCCCGACGGTGCGCCCGAAGAATTGTGGGGCTCGCGCGATGAACTGGTCTATGCGCTGGGGCTCTCGCCCGCCGGAAAGCTTCTGCTCGGCACTGGAAACCATGGTACGGTCGTGGAGCTCGAGGGCGCGAAGATCTTCTCGAACCTGGCGAAGATAGCTTCGTCGCAGGTGACCGGCTTGGCCGAAGGACCAGGCGGGACGGTGTACCTCTGCACTGCAAACCCTGGGAAAGTGTTCACGCTCGGGCCGGAGCAGGAGTCTAAGGGCAGTTTTGAATCGCAGACCTTCGACGCCAAGATCTTTTCACAATGGGGCCGGCTCGAATGGTGGGGAGAAAACGGGGAATCCAGGGCCGCGCCTGCTGCGGCAAGCGAAGCGCCCATTGAGCTCTACGTGCGCTCTGGTAATACCTCCAACCCCGAGAAAAACTGGAGCTCTTGGGCCGGGCCCTACACCCGCGAGAGCGGGGAAAAAGTAGAGTCCCCGCCGGCGCGGTTTGTGCAGTGGAAGGCTGTGTTTCGCGGTGTCGGCACCGGGGAGAAATCCCTGCACAAGAAAGCCTCACCCGGCCCGGCGCCCAGCATCTCCTGGGTGAGTCTCTCTTACTTGCCGAAGAATGTTGCACCCACGATTGACGCCATCGTGCTCGAACGCCCGGGCGTGCGCATCCAGAGCCCAAGCCCACCGTCCGGCGGGACGGCTGCACAGCCGGTACAGCTGCACATGCCACCGCCCCCGCCCGGCCAGGGCGGCGGATTTGCCGTCCAGCAGCAGTCAGGGGAGAAGCAACCACAGCGGTTCGAGCCTCCGCCACAAGGGTTCGCGCAAAAGGGCTGGCAATCGGTGCTGTGGAGCGCCCGGGATGAGAATGACGACGACCTGGTTTACACCATCTTCTACCGCGGCGAGGGGGAGAAGAACTGGAAGCTGCTGAAGGACAAGGTCGAGCACAAGTTCTATTCCTGGGATACTTCGACGATGCCCGACGGCGCGTATTACCTGAAGATCACCGCTTCCGACGCCCCTTCGAATCCCGCCGAGGACGCACTGGCGGCGGAGCGCGAAAGCGATCGGTTCGAGGTGGACAATACGCCGCCGGTGGTCGAGAACCTGCACGCTGAGCGTGCGAGCCCCGAGGTACATGTGCGCTTCGACGCGCGCGATTCCTACAGCGCCATCGCGCGCGCCGAGTACAGCCTCGATGCCGGCGACTGGAAACTGGTCTTTCCTGTCGGGCGGCTGACCGATGCGCTGCGGGAAAGCTACGACCTTCTGCTCCTTGGCTTGAGTCCGGGCGAGCACACCATCGCTGTGCGGATCGCCGACCAGTTCGAAAATACCTCGAGTTCGAAGGTAACCTTCTCCATTCCGGCCACGAAGCGTTAGACATCGTCCTCAGGCGCCTCGCGTACGAAGAACCTATCCCAAAAGTCCCGGAGCTCTGAGCCACGGGATCGTCGACTGCTGGATCAGAGCCGACGTCTTCAACGGGCGTCGAGCGCCGTTTCCTCTTCCCCACTCACTTCTCGCCCTTGGTTACTCGGGCAACTCCTCCGGCGGCTTAATTCGACGGAAGGAGAAATAGAGCAGCAGGTCGTAGGCGATCTTCGTACCCGCGCCCAGATAAAGTGGGCTTGCGAGCGCCACTGCGCTCATTGCGTAGCCGGCGCCCACAGGAGCAATGGCGTAAGCCACATTGCGCGTGAGTGTGGTCATGCCGCTGGCAAAGGCGCGCTCCTCGGGCCGCACCACGGCGAGGATGTAGGATTGGCGCGTGGGCACATCCATCTCCACTAATGACTCGCGCGCGAGGAAGAGCGCCATTGCCCAACCCATGCTCGGCGCAAACGGTACGGCCATCAGGAGAAGGCTCGAAGGAATGTGCGTGAAGACCATCGTGTTCATCAGCCCGATACGGCGCGCTAGCCAGGCCGCCACGAGGTGCGAGCCGGCGTTCGCCACCCGCGCGCCGAAGAACAGCGGCCCAAGCCACTGCTCGCCAATGCCAAAACGCTGGAAAAACCAGTAAGAGACCAACGCGCCGGTCAGGAAGCCACCACCCAGGCTATCCATTCCCGTCAGCGCCGCGAGCTTGGCGATGCGGCGCTTCGATGCGGAACTGATCTCCGGCATCGTGCGCTCAGCGTGTCTGCCGTCCGAAAGTCTCTCCCGGGCGAATTCGACGCGCGGCGAGAGCGTCCGATACAACACGACGGTAATCAGTGAGAACCCGGCCGTAACCAACCAGGTGGCTTGATAACTTCCGAGAGAGCTCCAGCCCCACCGGGTGCGAAGAAAGAACGGCAGGGCGGCCAGCAAGCTGCCGAGCGCGAGTCCGGCGTCGAGAACCAAGCCGTACCAGGCGAGCAGGTACGTGCGTCGCTCCGGCCCAGTGGTCTCTGGCAAGACTGCCTGCTCGAGAGCGTAGGCAGCGCCGCGATCGCGGCCGAGCCCGTTCAGCATGCCCAAGAACGCCGTGGGGTAGAGCAGTTCCACGCGGCGCGTGGCGGCCAGCGCGGCCGTGCCCAACGAGGCCAGCAAGCCCAGCACCTCGAGTGTCCGCCGGCGGCCGAGGCGCTCAGCGAACAAGCTGGTCGCCAACGTCCCTGCAGCACTGCCCGCCAGCCCGATGGTGACCAGCAGGCCGGTGCGTTCGACGTTCCAGCCAATCGTTCCGAGATAAATCGCCAGCAGCACCCCGGTCATGCCCACGCTCAGCGAGCGCAGGAATCCGGCCAGGCAGATGCGGACTTGGTCTCGGGTCGCGCTGGCCGGCATGTCGGGGAGAGACTATGCCATAATGCGGAGCGAAAAGATGACCCTTGGCCCCGCAACGCGAGACGCGGCCGCCGCGGGCCCGGATCTGGACGCGATCCGCGCCGCGCATAGCCGCATCTCTCCGCACATCCACCGCACACCGGTGATGACTTCAGCGTCCATCGACGCACTGGCCGGCGTGCGGCTCTATTTCAAGTGCGAAAACCTGCAAAAAACGGGGTCCTTCAAGATCCGCGGAGCCACGAACGCAATCTTTTCGCTCCCGCCCGAGGAGGCTGTGCGGGGCGTAGTCACGCACTCCTCAGGCAACCACGCCGCCGCGGTAGCCCTGGCAGCGCGGCAGAGGGGCATCCGTGCCTGGATCGTAATGCCGTCGAACGCGCCGGCAGTGAAGCGGTATGCGGTCGAGGGGTACGGCGGCGAAATCACCTTCTGCGAGCCCACGCTCGCCGCCCGCGAGGTGGCCGCTGCGGAAATCATCCGCCGCACTGGCGCGGTTCTGGTTCATCCTTTCGACGACGATCGGATCATCGCTGGGCAGGCCACTGCCGCCCTGGAGTTGCTCGACGAGGTTCCCGACTTAGATTCGATTCTGGCGCCGGTGAGCGGCGGCGGGCTGCTCAGCGGCACAGCAATCGCAGCGAAAGGCCTGCGCCCCTCGATTCGGGTGCTCGGCTCGGAGCCCAAGAACGCGGACGACGCCTTCCGGTCGCTTGCGAGCGGCCGCATCCAGCCCATGGATCACCCGGACACGATCGCCGACGGACTGCGCGCTTCGCTTGCCGAGCGCACGTTTCGGATTCTCCGCCAGCGCGTGGACCAGATCCTGCTCGTGAGCGAAGAAGAGATCATCGACGCAATGCGGCTGGTGTGGGAGCGAATGAAGCTGGTCATCGAGCCCTCGGCGGCCGTTGGTGTGGCGCCCGCGCTCGGTCGCAAGCTCGCGGCCAGAAGCAAAAAAGTCGGTGTCATCCTCTCGGGCGGGAACGTGGACCTAGGTTCCCTTCCCTTCTGATGGACGCCCGGCCTCATGCGGTGTCCTTCCGAGCGGAGCGAGGAATCCCTCCGGGGGAATGCTTCGCTGAGTTGCAGGGTCAGCATGACAAGCGTGTTCGTCGCCCGAGAGCAGCGGTAGAACGGCGACACCTAAATGGGAAGGTCCCAGGCGCCGCGACCGTGCGTCGACGCGCGAAGAGTGCGCGACGGCTGGTGCAGCTTGAGCGAGAGCACGGCGACGCGCGGCAAGCCAGCCCCGCCTGGCGATGCTGGAGACACCGGAGACCAGTTAACCCCACCGTCGGTTGTCTTGAACACACCGATGTCGGTGGCCGCATATAGGGCGCCGGTATTGGGGTCAATGACAACGTCATTGACCGGAGTATCGGGCAACGGGATCATACCTTTGCTGATGTCGGTCCATGATCCGCCGCCATTGGTCGTCTTGAAGACGTGGCCCATACCATCGCACATCATCGGACAGCTGCCGAAGCCCGAAAAAGTCACGAAAGCTGTGTTACCGGTTGGATCGCTCGCGTCCACGCCGATTTGGGTGACAACGCGATTTGGCAACCCCCTGCCCGTGCTCACGTCATTCCAACACGTCGGACTGGCGGAACCTGCCGTCCGGCACAGCCAGACGCGGCCGTTCTCCGTACCGGCATAGGCGACCTCTGAGTTGCGCGGAGCCACAGCAATAGCGGAGACGACGGGCAGTGTATGGTCTGTACCTTTGCCTGCACCGGTCAGGTCGTCGGACACCGCGGTCCACGAGCCTGCGCCGTCCGTGGTCTGATAAACGCGGAAAGTGCCAAAGTAGAGCCGCTGGGGCTGCAAGGGATCAATCACCAGCGGAAAAATCAAGGCCTGGCGATCGCTCTGGGTAATGCCGTTGTTGGTGGAAACAGAAACGAAAGTCCCGGCACCACCTCCCTGGATTGACTTGCGTATGTCAATGCTGTCAATGGCCCCGCAGGCGGCATAGACCGTGCTGGGCATGGAAGGGTCAATGGCCGTCCAGCCGCCGTCGCCGCAGGCCACCTCGTTCCAGACTTGGCTACCCGTAAATCTCTGCGTGCCGTTGTCCTGCGTCCCGCCGAAGCCGATGAGCTGATTGGTAGGATGAATTGACGCTCCATTATAAAACTGGGTGAGGTTGAGCGGCGTGTTCAAATTGGTCCAGGAGATGGGACTAACCTTGGTGTCGTCGGTGCGGTAGGCGCCTCCGTCATTCCCCACGTAAAGACGACTGCCGTCCGCGGAGAAGGCCAGGGCGTGCTGGTCCACGTGCAGCGTCACACCGCCCCCGCTCGAAACGTTCTGCCAGGTATTCCCTCCGTCTGTCGAGCGGATAAGCGGCCTCAAGGCACCAGTGACAGGGTCCGTGGTGGCCGAGCCGCCCGCAAAGATCGTCATCGGATCCGTCGGGTGAACGCGGACGACATTGTCGAACCAGCATTGGTCTTTACAGTAATCCGGTACAGTCGTGAGTTTTGTCCAAGTCGTTCCCCCATTGGTCGTCTTGAAAAAGCCAAGCAAGGAACCAAATTGGGTCATTGCTGGGTTCTGCATGCTGGCATAGATGGTCGAAGGGCTTGAGGGCGTGATGGCAAGCGAGATGCGGCCTACAGATGTGCCGCTCGGCAGGGGAACCGCTGCAGGCGGGGGGCTTCCACCGCCTTCACCACC